>JAMNZA010000128.1 GCA_023622545.1 Methanobacteriota archaeon
GGGAGCATGGGATAACGCCAAGAAGTACATCGAAGATGGAAACCTAGGTGGAAAGGGAAGCCCAGCACACGCAGCAGCCGTAGTAGGGGACACAGTTGGAGACCCATCAAAGGATACTGCAGGACCTGCAATAAACCCACTAATCAAAGTGATGAACACGCTTGCTATTATCTTTGCAGCACTATTTGGTTCAGGAATAATATAATTTTATTTTTTCTTTATTATTTTATTTAAAAACAGAATATTTATATAACAGTTTTTTAACTGTAAATTATGGATGCATTTGCCTTCTTTGTATATGCACTAACCTCTATTTTTGTAATTGTGAATCCAGTGGGGGCAATGTTCACATTCATGTCGTTGACTTCTGACAGGGATTACAAGGAAAGGGTAAAGATAGGCTCAAGGTCTGTTTTGATTGCTTTTCTTGTAGCAATAGTCTTTGCCATAGGTGGAGAAATAATATTAAGGTTCTTTGGGGTAACTGTCGATAGCCTTAGAGTTGCAGGTGGAATAATCCTCTTTAAGGTAGCACTCGACATGGTCTATGCTAAAACATCTGGTGAGAGCTTCACAGAGGCGGAGAGAAAAGATGCAAAGGAGAGGGAAGATATATCAGTATTCCCTGTTGCAATGCCGCTTCTCACTGGTCCTGGAACCATCACAACTGTAATAGTCGTAATTAGATCCGTTCCATCGATTGAACTTAAGATGGTGGCACTTCTAGCCATGTTTGCTACATTTCTAATAACATTTTTGATGTTTAGATTCTCAAACGAGCTTAGTAAGATATTAGGTGTTACAGTGACACTGGTCTTTACTCGTATAATGGGATTGCTACTAGGTGCCATAGCGATTAACTTCTTGGCCACAGGTATTAAAAATATCTTTATGGCAATGTTATAAAAAAAGAAACACAGTTTGTCGCCTCGCTTATGTCATATCTTGTATTCTGAGATGTTTCGACGTCTCGAAACGGTCTCTCCAAGGTTTCAAAAGAACATAAAATGTTCCTTCAAACTCCTCCAAACTTGCGTTTGATTAAGGATTTCGACCATCCTCAGAGTGTCCCTTTATTTCAGATACTTGATACATCCACAATAAGAGGCGAACCCTTTCTGCGAATGTATGGGCAGCGTCTGAAATCAGAGATATACTTCGACATTGACACCAGCGAAGTTTCGACCTGTGTAATATGCATAAAGATTTTTGAAATACTTAAATTTTACTGTTATTGATTATTTACAAATAAAAAAAATATTTTTAAAATATATTAATTCTTGCTTTAGTAACATCATCTGTTTTTCATTGATTATTGAGTTGATATCGCCGTCATCTAGCAATGATTAGTTTTTTTTATTAAAAATCCCTTATGAGATACTCTGCAATACCGTAACCGATGTTTCCATCCATCTCGTATTCTGAAAGTGTTTCATGCATTATAGACTGCTTCTTTCCATCGCCGCTTGTAAATGGGAGTTTGACATTTTTGATTATCCTAGCATTGACCCTGTGCACCTCGCCATTTTTGTCTTGGAGATCCATTGTAAACTTCACAGGGCTTCCATCGCTAGCATATTCTGTGTCTATAGTTGCTTTCATTAACGGAATGTTCTTCCCATCCATATGAATAAAGCCAGCATCTACCTCTCCTTCAGAAACTGTGAGTTTTGTCACATTTAGTGCCAATTTCTCGTTGAACTGGCATGTGAGCCATATCCACATCTTTGGAGCGTTCCAGTCCCTAACTCCCCAGGAATGGTCCCTTTCTCCAAGGCCATTTATTGAATATTTTTCATCTCCAACTTTGAGTTTCCCAATAACCTTCCCAAACTGCTCAAGGTGCTCTGAAGCCACCGACTGGGATATCTTTTCCTTTATCCCGCTGACACAGTCTCTATAGTCAAAGACATTGTTTAATGATTCAAAATCAAAATCAAATGATACATCAACAGGTTTCCCATTTGCAAAGTTTATTAGTTTTCCATCAAATGTCAGATTCCATTTTTTTTCAGGTGTGATCTTATTGAATCTTAAATTCTTAGCTATCAATGAATCATTTTCATATCTGTCATCATCCTTTAGGCCGATATGAGAGCCATCAGGCATCATGAAAAAGCAGAACATATTCTTTAAACACTTATTCTGTTTTAGTCCTATCCTCATAAATGCGCATACGTCATTCTTTTTGTCATAGAAGCTGAAATAGAAACTCTCATTCCATTCGATATTGCCCCCACTTGGGTGTATGATATCTGTGTCCATTATGATTCCTCCATTATGTATATGACGCCGTCATTTCCGTCAATCTTTACCTTCTGACCGTTTTTGAATATCTTTGTCGCGTTGCTTACTGCGGTCACTGCAGGGATTCCATACTCCCTTGATACAACTGCGCCATGAGATAGAATACCGCCTGTTTCAGTGATCAATCCAGAAATCTTGGAAAACACTGGTGTCCATCCAGGGTCAGTGTTAGATGTTACAAGTATCTCTTCATCTTTTACTTTAGGTAATTCTCTTATTGTTTCAACAACTCTGATAATGCCTGTAGCAATCCCTGGGCTTGAAGAGGTGCCGGTCACCTTGAGCAAATTGTCCTGCTTCTCAACGCTATCATCAAACTCGACGTTTCCTTTCAAAAACTTTGGCGGGAGAACATTCTTGTACTTCTCAAACTCTTCCTTTCTTCTAGAAATTGTTTCTTTGTCAATGAACATGTCACCCTTTGCTATTGCGAAGATCTCCTCCTTTGAGAAGAAGAAAATGTCCATCTCAGAATCAATGATGTCACGCTCTAAAAATCTTCTTCCATACTCCATGAAAAGCCTTCTTTCTCGTGTAAGCTCATGGTCAAGGTAGAATCTCTGATTTTCCCTGAATATCAGATACCTCTGGGCATAGTCTAGGACTTTACTGAATACTGGCTTTTTCATAAATCCAAACTTTGTCTTTGAAACTGCGTCTGCTATTTCAATTTCTGCCTTCTTTCTTTCTTCTCTCTTAGCCTTTTCAATCTCCTCTAAATCAACTTCATTAGCGTCAACTAGGCTTTTCAAGACTTCAGTGACAAGGGAAGGATCATCAATCCACCTTGGATAATAAATTTCTCTTGTGTGGGATCTATGCCCATACTCCTCCATAAATTTGTTAAACTTTGAAGCGTATTCCTTTAACGAGTCATTTGTTTCTAGTTCATTTAGGAAATCAGATGACGAGAGTTTTTTAATCAACTTGTAAGCATTCTTATCCTTTTTAGTTTCTTTAGCGAGCTTTGCCATCTCAATGTTAGTCACAATAGTTTTATTGTCAGGAAGG
>JAMNZA010000010.1 GCA_023622545.1 Methanobacteriota archaeon
TTCTGGGAGCTATCCCTTTGATTATATGGTAATCTGTCCTGCTTCGATTTCAACTGTTTCAAAAATAGCTGTGGGGATCCAAGATAATTTAATCACTAGGGCTGCTGCAGTTACCTTAAAGGAGAAAAGAAAATTAGTCATTGTTCCCCGGGAAACACCTTTGACCTCTATAAATCTAAAAAGCATGGCAAATCTAGCTGACGTGGGGGCCGTCATACTTCCTGCTATGCCAGCATTCTACCATAAACCAAAAGATTTGGATGATGCAATAAACTTCGTTGTTGGGAGAGTGCTAGATCAAATCGGAGTAGAGAACCATCTATTTAAGAGATGGGGAATTAAATAAAATTATTTATTTAGTTTCTTTAATACTAATTCTGCACAAATTTGAACAGGATCTATTGTTGGGGACAATGGGGGGCTATAACAATTCTCATTTTTTGCTAATTCGTTTATTTTTAGCCCTTTTTGAACGGCAAATCCCAAAGCAAGTGTTCTAGCAAATATTCCTTCTTCGCCAATTGCCTGAAATCCGAGTATATCCCCCTCTTTAGAAGCCAATAATTTTACTACAATCTCCTTACTGCCTGGATAGTATTCGGCTTTAGATTTACCCTTGTATCTTGCCTTAAAATATTCAATCCCTCTGCCTAAAAGGACATCCTCTGTTAATCCGAATCCTCCTATTTCTAAGTCAAAGAAGTCCATTATAAAAATATTAAGTACAGGATCAAATATCATATTCCCGCCAACAGAATTAATTCCTGCAATTTTTCCTGTCCTGACTGCATTGGTACCAAGACTGGAGGAGAACTCTTCCCCAGTGAAGAAATATTTTATCCCCGCACAATCACCACAAGCATAGACCCCATCAATCGACGTCTTAAGTTTTGAATCTATTTTAATTCCAGTTCCAACATTAATCCCACTTTCTTTTGCCAATCTTGTAGTGGGCCTAGTCCCAGATGCCACGACAACTACATCGGCAGGCATTAATTCACCGTCTGCAATCATTCCATCTACTTTTTCTTCCCCAGAAAAATTGAATGAGTTCTTATTTGTTACTATAATTATTCCTTTACTTGTTAAATAATCTAAGATTAAATCGCCCATATCCATGTCTATTTGCTGTCTTAATGGCCTATTCTCTTTTGATACTATCGTTACTTCTAATCCTCGTTTTTTTAATGCATATGCCATTTCAAGGGATATCCTACCAGATATGCATCCTTTACATCCTGCTTTGCATCCCCACCCATATGCATATATTATTGCCTTTTTTGACTTATCTATTTTTTCAGATAGTCTTCTTGCATCTGCCAAAGTTCTAATGAAATATACCCCTTCCGGATATTTTATATCATTCCTATAATTACAAGGGGCGGCACCTGTTGCAATAATTAGGGAATCGTATTGTATCTCTGAGTTATCATCCAATAGTATTTTTTTCTCAACTGAATCTATTTTCTTAACATCTCTTTTCAGTAGAAGTTTAATTTTTTGTTTTTCATAGAATTCCTTTGGAAAAATTATTAGATTATCTAAGTTATCAATATCTTTAGATATGCCATAAGGAAGCCCACATAATGAATACTGTGGAGTATCTTGTCTTTCAATTATAGTTATTTCGGAGTTTCTATCAAACTTTCTTGCTGACAGAGCAGCTTCTGAACCTGCCGCTCCGCCTCCGATGATTACAACTTTCATCTGAACCCACCTTAAAATATTAAAAATAATTGGTATATAAATATATATTAATTAGTTATTTCTCTTAACTAAATAAAAAGAAAAAAAGTCAATCTTATTAGTGTAGTCTATCAAGCCTATTGATTAATTCATCGCCCATTAGAGATTTGATAGCATTATCCACTGTTATTTCTTCAGTTATTATGGCCTGTATATTGTTTCTAACAAGGTCATTGTATATCCCCTGACCCATTCCGTAACAAATAACTAAGTCACAATCTTTAATGTTATTGACCATACTAGAATGATCACAGCTTCCGCATTGACCATTGCTTTTACCAATATTTTGCCTATACTCTTCATTCAATATTTTTTTATCTTGTATATCAAAAACTCTAAATCCCAAAGTTCTTCCAAAGTGATGGGAAATATTGATTTTATCGTCTGTTGCTACAGCTACCTTCATGATATCACCTTTATGAATAATTATTCATAATATTTATAAATGTTTGCCATTAGATTATTATGAAACAGATAAAGTTTTTAAGTAAATAAAAAAAGATAAAATGGTGTTTTGATGGAAATAGGAACATATTCTTTCAGGGACGATTTGTTATACTCAAAGACACATGAATGGGTAAAGATTGAAGGAGATATATGTATTATAGGAATAGATGATTATGCCCAAAGAGAGATAGGGGAGATAGCATATATTGAACTTCCTGCAATAGAAAATACAGTGAAACAATTTGAATTACTCTGCCAGATAGAATCAGTTAAAACTGTTTTAGATATTTTCTCACCGATTTCAGGAAGTATAATTGAAGCTAATAGTGAAATAGAAAATTCTCCTGATCTTCTAAATTCAAAACCATATGATTCATGGATATGTAAATTGAAACCATCTGACCTTAGCGAGAAAATAAATTTGATGAACGTTGAGGAATACGTCAAATACATAAAAGAAATGACAACTAAACCATAAAATTTATTTTAAAATTTATAAAAATTAAATAAATATTTTAACACTTAGTATATCCGCAACATTTGCAACTGATACAGCCTTCTGAAAAGACTAATACTTCGCCGCATTCTGGACATTGTGCTGGCATACCATTAATATTTTTTCCGTTTGGTGTTGTAACTACAGTGTCAAGTCTTTCTTGTTTAGTATTAAGTTCCTTCTTGCTGTATCTGTCTAAAACTATTGCTATTGCATCTGCACATGAATGAACGGGCATACCTTCATCCCATGTTGGCATTGGACATCTGATATGTTTCAATTGTTCTAATATAGACTCAATCCTTATCCCAGATCTAAGGGCCAAAGAAATTAATCTAGCTATAGCTTCATTCTGACTTGCAGGACATCCACCAGATTTACCCATCTGCATAAAGATTTCACATAACCCATACTCGTCCTCATTCAGTGTGATATATAGATTCCCACACCCAGTTCTTATTTTCTCTGTAAATCCTTTGGTAACTTTTGGTCTCGGTCTAGGTGCCTTTTGTATAGTAGTATTAATAGTGTCTTTTTTATTTACAGTCCCAATGTTGAGAACTTGGGCATCTCTTGACCCATCTCTATAAATTGTAATGCCTTTAAGGCCACTTC
>JAMNZA010000085.1 GCA_023622545.1 Methanobacteriota archaeon
ATAGATGAGAAAAGAGTACCTATAGCTGGACTAGTTGCTGCAGGTATATTTGCTGCTCAAATGCTTAATTGGCCGATCCCTGGTGGGACTTCAGCACATTTTGTTGGCGGTGCTGTTGCGGCAATAATTTTAGGCCCATTCTTAGGATGCATAGCTATGGTGTCTGTTGTAACAATTCAAGCATTGTTATTTGGAGACGGTGGTATCACTGCTTTAGGAACTAATCTTTTTAGTATGGCAATAGTTGATGTATTTGTAGCCTATTATATTTACATGGCCCTAAGTAAAAAGAATACAAAAATAGCCGCATTTGTTGCAGGCTGGATTGGAATAACATTGGGCGCAATAAATACTGGGATAGCTACTGGCTTGTCGTCTACCTTCCAGTACTCAATAACTACTACAGTTCCAATAATGGGAATATGGCACGGTGCCTTAGGAATAATAGAAGGATTGATTACTGTTGCTATTGTTTCATATATTGAGAAAAATCGTAAGGATCTGTTATTCGATTCCAATAATTGGAAAAATAAGACTAGAGGTGGAAAAAGATGAGTTTGAAAGATTTTATTACAGAGCATAAACAAGCGTTGTTAGTGATCTTAGTTGCCATAATTCTATCTCCTCTATTCGCTTTAGCAGCGGATGCTGTAGGGTATTCTGAACCCTTGGAAAAGTCTGCTGAGCATCTTGGGGCAGAAGAAAATCCAATTTATGGAGGTATCCTTCCCGACTATTCAGTTCCGGGTATAGATTCGCCTATTGGAACTTTTCTTGCTAGTTTACTAGGCTCTCTAGTAACCCTTATAATTGTATTTGGAATTACCAAAGTTATTAAGGGACGAAATAATTGAAATACGAACCAATCGAAGCACTTTTAAAAAGTGCTTCACAATATTTTGAAGTTTTTTTCATTCAAGAAAACATAAAAAGCCCCATAAGGTTAGTGGATACTAGGATTGGGTTAATAGGATTTCTAATTCTAGTTATGCTAAGTATATCAACTTTTTCTCCAAATAAACTTTTTTTTATATTATTCAATTTATTCTTATTGATTATCTTATCGAAGATTCCAGTTTATCTTTATATTAAAAGAGTCGGTTTAATGCCGTTGTTCATATTCACAATAATGCTACCTCAAGTTTTTTTGTCATCATTGGAATATGCGCTTTTGTTTACATTTAGAGTATTTCTCGCAGTTTCATTCCTAATAGTATTTACATTGACTACCCCATTTAAAGAAATCTTGAATACACTAAGATTCTACAAAATACCGGAGATATTAGTTCTAACTTTATCTTTCACCTATAGCTACACTTACCTAGTATTTAATGAATTATATAGGATTCTTGTTGCAAGAGAGAGCAGAAGATTTAATAATAAAAGCTATAGGAAAATTTGGAATGAGGGGGGAGAGCTTTTGGGCATGTTCTTCATAAAGGTCTATGAACGGGGCGAAGATATACATCTTGCAAGAATTTCAAGAGGCTACAATCATATGGCATATCAAGTCAAATTTGAAAAGTTTAATCTTGTGCCCAACTTAATTTTCATATTTTATATTGCATTGATTACAGTAGGGTGGGTGATAATTTGAATATTATTGAGGCGTCAAATTTAGAATATGTTTATCCAGATAAGACCCTAGGGATCAAAAATTTTAGTTTGAATATAGAAGAATCTGAAAGAGTTGTTTTATTAGGTTCTAATGGGTGTGGCAAATCCACCCTATTAAAGTTATTTGCCGGCCTTATCAAACCTATGTCTGGAAGTATCAAAATATTCGAAAAAGACGTTATTAGGGAAAATTATCTTTATTTTAGAAAAAACATAGGATTCCTATTTCAGAATCCAGATGATTTTCTGTTTAATCCGACAGTAGAAGATGAATTGTTATACACTCCAATGCAACTAGGTTTTTCGGAAGTTGAGGCCAAAAACCTTATCGCTGAAAATGCCAATTACTTCGGGATTGAGAAGTTATATGAAAAGCCACCGTTCCGACTTAGCGGTGGAGAAAAAAAGAGAGTGGCACTGGCATGCGTACTCCAACTAAATCCAAAGCTTTTGATATTAGATGAACCGACATCAAATATTGATGGAAAAACTAGAAATAAGATAATAGAATTTCTAAAAGAATACAAAGGTACAATGATACTGTCAACGCATGAAATAGATTTTGTAAAAAAGATCTCTAATAAAGTTGTTTTGCTTTCTCCCGATAAAGAGATACTGAAGTTAGGGGGGATCGAACTGCTAGAGGATATAGAATACCTAGAAGCTGCCGAAATACTTTAAGTACTTAGATCCTAGAATAAAGTACCTTTTTTAATGATCCTACCTTATCAGAAAGCTATTTATGGAATAATGCCCTATGGTATTTATGAAATCAGATTCTCTTGTATCCGATGCTCTAAAGAAAATAAAGGAAGTAGAAAAGGATCTTATAACCCTAAAAAATGATTATCTTGCTAAACAAGACCCTGCTCTTAAGGAAAAAATAGAGGAAAAAAGGAGAGAATTAGACAGATTAAGAGCATACTATAAAGATAGTGTTATGCCGTCTTGTAATGAAAGCTATGAATCTAAGAGGAGAAGGCTTTCTAAGTGGGACTAGGGTATAACTAATTATCTAATTATTTGTTTTCTTAAACGTTTACGTAAAAATAAGTAGAGTTTCTTGTCCCAATTTGGGGGCGGATCTTCTTTTTCAGTTAGATTCAAAAGAAATGATATTGATTTTTTATCCAATAAATATTCAAAATCTTTGTTGTCTATGAATCTATATATTGCATTGAAGATAACTGAAGGGAGAGGTACTTTAAGATTAGATAATTTTAGATTTGTGTGCATCAAAGCTTTTTTCAGATATTCTCTTTCGGCTGCAGAAATATTGTGGTAGTCCATTTCAGCGTTTCTTTTTTCCCAATCCGTTTTTGCTTTCTCTTTGAAGATCTCAACTGTTTCATAAATTCTTGGCCATCTGCCCGGATATTTTAAAAGTAGTCTCTGAATAGGCAGGATATTCTCTTGAATCAAGAAGACCTTCTTTTTTATTTCATCGATGTCACTTTGATTATAGTTTTCTTCGTAATAGTCAAGCTGCTTTATTATCCAAGGATCCCTTCTCCCATCTGCCTTTCTTGACTTTAATCTTCGAGGTTTAGTATTCTTACTAGTTTCTTTATCAGAAGTAGGGTTATTTGTCATCTAAAATAAAAGAGTAAATAAATATAAATATTTTAGTATATTTACTCAAATTCCTAATTTTTTTCTCTTTGTTTCTATGTGAGATAGTATTGCA
>JAMNZA010000097.1 GCA_023622545.1 Methanobacteriota archaeon
AAATGGCTAAAATCAAAAGAAACCAGTTCTTTCGCTCCTTACAGAACGCCCCAAGATTTATATCTACTTGTGATTCCGGAATGATTTTTGGTCGTTGTGCGAGCAGCCAGCTTACAGCGCTCATTAAAAGTAAACCCGCCTGAAGCCCAAGGACCAGGAGTTGCGAGCCCAACCCTTTGAGTTGATTGGCGATCGTAAAAACAAACACCAAGCAGGCGAACCCAACCAATGCCCAAGCTAAGATAGCTTCACTCCAGCGCTTGAGCTTGAAGTGAGCGCTCAAAAACAAAGTGGTCGCAATAAGTATAAGAATCGATAAAATGAAAGCCATGATAGGCTTTAGTTTACCTTATTCTCGCGAGTATTTAGGTTTTGCTTTTCAAGTAAATAGATTTATAACAATTAGGAAATTATTAGAAATAAGAATAGTATTTTTGAAAATCCTTGGTTTTTCTGGATCTATTTTGATAACATAGTTTAAGGATATAGTATAATTTTACTGCCTTATAAAATGACAATATTTAAACAATCTTCACAGAATTATTTGTAATATTAGTTTGTATTTTGAAGGGAAACTTTAATGCGCTACTTCGATTTCAGTCTTTTTGTTATAGATCAAATTGTTTCTGAACTAAAACGAGCGGAATTTTACATACGTATCGCGATTTTCCAATTACACAATCAGGAGATTATTAATGTTCTGAATGATAAACTCAAATCAGGGATAAGGGTTGAGATTTTTACTTTGCCCTATGATAGCATTGATGAAAAAATCAGAGCAAGAGTAACGAAACAATTTGATGAGTTGAGTAAAAATGGGGCAATCTTACATATCTGTGCATGGAATATTGGTAATCCTGGCAGAACTTCAACCGCTATCGGAAGATGGTATTCTTTTCATGGAAAATTTATTGTTACTGATAAATCTGCAATTTCCTTATCTGCAAATTTTACAGACAATAAGGAGTTAGACGCCATACTCATTTATAAAGACGAAAAAGATAAAATAAACCAGTTTAATCAGGTATTTGACAGATTGTACGAATTGTTTTGTAAGCCTTACAATAACTTTGATGGGAATATAAGATCGCTAATACTAAAATCAAGTTATTCTAAATCAGATGCATTGTTTAAAACTCCTGAAGTGATAGGAACTGATAAACATGAAAGCCACTGGATTACTGACTATCCAGCAGAATTGTGCCCAGATAAAATTTTATATCCAAGTACTTTATTAATCTGCCCCTTTGATGTTCGTGCAAGATCTATCATCAATCAAATTATTGGGGAAGCACAAGAATATTTATTAATTTCTACTGAAAGTTTTACTGATAATGAAATAATTAATGAATTAATTAAAGCAAGTCTAAATAATGTAAACATTAAAATCCTATCTAGTGATAAGAGTATGGACTTTACAGATAGAATTGGAAATAACTTTCGTTACCTTATTGCATCTGGCATAGAAATCAGAACAACAAAAGAAGATTTACATGCCAAACTGATAATTTCAGAAAAGAAATTAGCCATTAGTTCTATTAATTTAAATAAGATTAATTTAGGTTTTAAGACTTTATCAAACTTATGGAGATCAAACACAGAAACATTAACATTAGAAGATGATGAAAAATTAGTACTTGCTTCTAAAGAGAAATATTTATCAATATTTAATAATAGCTTCGATATCGAACTATCTTTAGCATCAAAGGTTGAGAATGACATCAAAGTCTTATTTTCAAAAATCTTAGGTGTCAGATCAAACACTAAAGTTAATAATCTCTTTTCAAAATTTTTATTGACTGAAGAAATTAATGTAAAACAAAAGATGCTTCATATCGGTAAACTGTGCAAATATGTGATGAATTACTACAAAAATAGTAGAGTATCGTTGGATGTATTTATAATTTCACTTATACTATATTATTTGTCAGATAATAAATTAAAATATGACTCAATAGAAGATAGATTATCAAAGTTGGATGTAGAAATAGATCTTCATAACATTTTAGAAAATATGATTCAGCATAATTTGATTATCAAGGAAGATGAGTTTTACAAATTACGAGTAATATCAATATTTGAAGGATTAACAAATGAAATGTGAGATATATAATCAGGATTGCGTTGAGTTTTTACGTTCCTATACTAATAATGATATCAACCTTACATTTTTAGATCCTCCCTTTAATCAAGGTAAAGATTACCGTAATCACGATGACAAGATGAGCGAGGATGCATATTGGGACTGGATGAAAACTGTATGCGACCTTGTTTATAAAAAATCATCAGAAGGTGCATCAATTTATTTTATGCAAAGAGAAAAAAATGTTGACCATGTATTATCTGCGTTAGAGTCAACAGGATGGACATTTCAAAATTTGATAGTATGGAAGAAACTGAGTTCCGCTGTTCCAAATACATATAGATTTGGAAAGAATTACCAAATTATTGCATTTTTTACCAAGGGTGAAAGACCCTATGTCTTTAATCACTTAAGAATTGATCCTCCATTGCTTGTAACTCAGAAATATAAGAGAACAAATGGTTTATACGTTACAGATGTTTGGGAAGACATCCGGGAAATGACATCTGGTTATTTTGCTGGTGATGAGCCATTACGTGATTCTTCAGGAAATAGATTTCATAATCAGCAATCACCTATTCATCTATTATTACGAATTATTCTTTCATCCACAAAAATTAACGATATAGTTTTTGATCCATTTGCTGGTACAGGAACAACATTATTAACCTCATATCAATTGAAGAGAAATTCAATTGGAACAGAGATTGACCCAATAAATGTAGAACGCATTAAAGAAAGATTATCAATATTGCGACCGAGTGATAATGTAGAACAATATCGTAAATATTATAGATTTACAGAAAATTTAGATTCGATATGGCCAATTTTTGTAAATGATGAAGATAGTAAGTTTGATACTTTACAACCAAAGTTGATTAATTAAGTTATGAATAATATTACTTTTTATATATCTTACGGATTATGTTTATTTCAATAATTGATAGAATTAAATTTGATGATTTAATTAATATTGAAAAGCATGAAAAAGATTATCAAAAACCCTCCTTAAAAAAGAAGGGTTTCAGTCGGGGCGGGCGGATTCGAACCGCCGACCTCACGGACCCGAACCGTGCGCTCTATCCGGGCTGAGCCACGCCCCGACGGACTTCTATTATAGCTATTTT
>JAMNZA010000050.1 GCA_023622545.1 Methanobacteriota archaeon
GAAGATCTTTGCCGGTGCAGGCGGCCTTGGCATTGGCATTCTTATTGGTTTATTACTGTAAAAAGTATTTTGAAGAGAGAATATTATTATGCAAGAATATGATAAAATTGAAAGACGTAAGAAAGATCTATATAAAATCTTATTCGATGTTGCATTTGAAGCAGTAATTATTATAGATCTAGAAACTTATGATATTATAGATGCAAATCCTAAGGCACTTGAATTATTTGAGTATTCATTTGATGAAATACTAAAATTAAAGATCACAGATCTTTCGATGGATTCTGAAAAAACAAAGTTGGCTCTTGCTAATGATAATTTACAATATGTGCCTCTTAGTTGGTATAAAAAGAAAAAGGATACTAAAATACCAGTTGAAATAACTGCTGCAAGATTAACTTATGATAATAAAAAAATAATTATATTTAATATTAAAGATCTCACAGCAGTTTTTTATAAACAACAAATTGAAGCCAATTTGAAGATTAGTGAAAAAAGATATCGAGCAATTGTAGAAGATCAAGTTGAATTGATTTGTAGATTTTCTCCAGATGGATTATTAACTTTTGTTAATAGCGCATATTGTAAATATTTTGATAAGAGTTATAATGATTTAATTGGCACACCCTTCATGGATTTAATTGATGATTGTGATAAAGAGTTTGTTAAAAATTCATTTGATAAAGTTACTAAAAACACTCCCTTTGATCATTATGATTATAAATTTATAAAAAATAATGAAGTTAAATGGATTCACTGGTCAAATCGAGCGATTTTTGATGATTCTGGAAATATTGTAGAATATCAATCTATTGGATTTGATATTACCGAACGAAAATGTTTGGAAGATAAAGTCAGAAAGAGTAGGAACAGATATCGTGCAATTTTAGATAATTTACAGGAGGGATTCTATCAAACAGATAAAGATGGGTGTATTATTTTTGTTAGTCAATCTGCTCTAGAAATGTTGGGTTATAGTATGAGACAGGAAGTTCTCGGAACACCTATCCGAGATTTTTTTGTAGAACCTGAAAATAGAGAAATACTTGTCTCAAGATTAAAGAGAGCCGGTGGAAAATTATATGAACAAGAAGTTGAAATTTTAAATAACAATAATGAAGCACTTTTAATATCTCTTAATATTCAAGTAATTCTAGATGAATCTGGGAATTTTAATGGAACACAGGGAACATTTAGGGACATTACAGAATTCAAGAGAAGATTGAATGAAATCATTAAGTTGTATCATGTTGTTGAAGGTTCACAAAATGCATTAGTTCTTATGGAATTGGATGGGACAATTATCTATGCTAATCAAGCTTCATTAACTGTCGCACGTTCTCCAGAATGGGTTACAGTTGAAGAACATGCAATTGGTAAAAAGATAAAACATTTTATATCATTTGATAAAAATATTGATTTTAGCAAAGTTTGTGAATCAATTAATAAAGATGGTAAATGGTTCGGATCTGCATATGCATTTTGTGCATGCAATAATAAAGAACGAATACCAATTGATGTGATGTTTTCTAAAATTAAAAATGGTAGTAACAAATATTATATTGTCGCGAGCTATTACGATGTATCTGAATATAGACGACTTGAAGAAAAAATAAAAGAACAATCAAGACTATATGAAGAACTTTCTCAAAGCATGCAAGAACTTGTAGAACAGATGAATTTTGTTAACAAAAGATCATCTGAAAAAATATTAGCATTAGAGGGGGCGTTTAAAAAATCTGTAGAAGAGTTTACAACTTCACCATCTCCAACAAAAGGAGGTCTGCGAATAGATGCTTCCTAATAATGACGATAATATTTCAGGTGGTCCTTCTCTTATTTGGACTATTAAAACCGCTTTTAATAACTACCAAACTATCATAGATAAATACGAGAATCTCCTTCTAGAGAATGTTGCTCTTAACACATCTGTTACTGAAAAACTTGGAGAACTCAGTACCAAA
The DNA here is from genome assembly GCA_023622545.1 of Methanobacteriota archaeon. Classification (GTDB taxonomy): domain Archaea; phylum Methanobacteriota_B; class Thermococci; order Methanofastidiosales; family Methanofastidiosaceae; genus Methanofastidiosum. Next base: position 1,965 of record JAMNZA010000050.1, read on the forward strand.
TTAGAAAAAATGCCAGATAGATATACCTTATCAAATGTTGATAATAAACTTTCAAAAATATCAGAAAAGTTAACTAAAATGATTTTGATAGTTGCAATTGTTGGTGGAATAGGCATTTCGACTTATATCTGGATTAATCATCAGATAGATAAACGAATAGAAAATATAATAAAGCAAACGACGAACAAAATTATTAATACTCGCCCAGAGCAGTTACAACGTGGCGGGAAATTATATGTAATTGATTCTCAAGGTAGGAGATTGCAAGTATTGACAGATCATGAGGATGATGATCAACAACATCGATCAAAATAATAAAAACAACGAAAGGAAAAGGTTTTAGAAAGAAAATGGAAGACAAAAATTTAACATGCAAAGATTGTGGAAACGAGTTTGTTTTTTCAGCTGGAGAGCAGGAGTTTTACGCTGGTAAGAATTTTCCAGATCCCGTAAGATGTCCCGAATGTCGAAAGATTAAAAAGGAATCTAAGAATAATGGAAAGAATGACAAAAAAGAGTCTTAATTGTTTCTTATTTACTTTATCCATAATCTTTGTATTAATTGCTACATTTTTTACTATTATCGCTTCGAGTTTTACAAAAGTTGGTGAAACTCTACTAGAAATGTATGAAGAAGAGACAGTATTATAAAGGTAAGAGAATATCTAAAGGTGAAAAAGAAATATCTCAATATCTAGATAAACATAATATTGAATATATTAGAGAGAAAACATTTAAGGATTGTGTTAATTTTTGTGGAAATTCTTTAAGATTTGATTTTTATCTTGAACAATTTAATTTATTAATAGAGTATCAGGGACAACATCATGAGAAACCAGTGAATAAGTATCGGCGAGCTAAATACGTTCATGAAAAAACTGTTGTCCATGATAAGATAAAAGAAGATTTTGCCGAATCACATCAAATTAATTTAATTAAAATATATTATCAAGATTATAAGAATCTAAATACAATATTAGATGAGATATTTAAAGAAATTGATGTATTATTAGAAGGAGATTGATATATGCTCTCGATATATAAATATTTAACAGAACAACGTATGGATATGGATACAATACGGCATGCTCGCAAACGTTTTATGTTAACAAAAGGAATAGGAACAGGAACACCTGTCGCTGGACCAACAGCTATCGCTGCTGAACCAACTGCCATAGAAGGTTCAACCACTGTCGC
>JAMNZA010000066.1 GCA_023622545.1 Methanobacteriota archaeon
TGATAGTATCTATGCAAGTAAGTTCTCCGTTGGAGAGCTAGAGGATGTAGCATGAAGGTCGATATCCACTTTAATTTTTCCTAAAAGTGGTCTTGACAAATGGGCTCAGCTTAGACAACCATGAAATATCGTCCTAAAAGTTTATAGAAAATTGGGGGGCGATGGATAAAGAGGTCGAGATAAATAGAAATTTCTTGAAATTAATATATGAAAATTATAATGAGGAACTATGTTAGAGAAAGTTATTAGTTTAAAAAATATCGGACGTTTTCTGAATTATTCTGCATCTGGTGATGTAGCTTTTTGTAAACTTACTTTAATTTATGCTGAAAATGGGCGCGGTAAAACCACTTTTTGTTCTATACTCCGTTCTCTGCAAAGTGGACAGCCAGAGTTCATTATGGAACGAAAAACTTTAGGTACTACAGATCTGCCCTATGTACATATGCGTCTAAATAACGAAGATAAGAAATTTACTCAGGGTAATTGGTCCTCTGTCCATCAGAATATTTTAATATTCGATTCGGTTTTTGTAAATGAAAATGTATATTCTGGCGATTATGTTGAACATGATCAGAAGAAAAATTTATATCGGATTATTGTCGGCAGCGATGGAGTTAAACTTGCTAGAGAAATAGAAGACCTTGATAGTAAAATTCGTGATGTCAACAATAATTTACGTACAAATAAAGATTCTTTGGCAAGGTATATACCAGAAGAAATAACATTTGAGGAATTTTTAGAATGGCAGCCAGTTCCTGACATAGAAGAACAGATTAAGAAAAAAAATAAAGAACTAGAGAAGATGACGTTAGCAGCATCAAAGGCTACAGAGATTAAAACTAAAAGTATGTTAATGAAAGTACATCTTCCATCTCTTCCTTCTGACTTTATAAATATTCTGTCAAAAGAATTAAATAATATTATTGCAGATGCTGAAACTAAAGTTCGAGGCCAGATTAATAAACATAAAATGGGAAGCTACGGTGAAACATGGTTATCACAAGGATTAACATTCATAAATGACAATCATTGTCCTTTCTGTGAGCAAGAATTGGAAGCTAGCGAATTAATAAAAGCATATAGCTCATATTTTAGCGAGGCTTATGAGAACATAAAACAAGAAATTAGCCAATTGACTCAAATGATAAATAATTCGATTGGAGAAACATCTTTAAGTTCTGTTCAACAAACAATTGCCGATAACAAAACTCTTCTAGAGTTTTGGAAACAATTTACAGATATTATACTTCCTGACATTTCATTTAATGATGTTCAACAGAAATATATGATACTTCGAAATAAATGCTTTTCACTTGCCCAAAAAAAACAGGATTGCCCGACTGAGGCAATTACAATTGACAGTGAATTCTCTGCTGCTATTAAAGAACTTGAAGATTTACAAACAGTTGTTGAATCATACAACGCTTCAATAAATAATTCAAATGAGCTAATTAAAAAACAAAAAGAGATTTCAAACTCGAGTAACGATATTGGAAAACTCAAAAATGAACTTAATCAATTAGAAGCACATAAGAAGCGGTTTGAGCCTGATATTTCAAACTTATGTCAAAAATATCAGGATAATGCAAAAAGTAAAAAAGAAATTGAAGATACAAAAGAATCAAAAAGAAAAGAGCTTGATAATTATTGTACTGATATCCTTCAAAAATATGAGCAAACTATCAACAAATATCTTGATCAATTTAATACCGGCTTTAGGATTACCAATACACGACATCTCTATACAGGTGGAACCCCTAGTTCTCAGTATCAGATTTTCATTAACAATACCCAATTGCAGCTTGGAGATTCACGAACACCAGCCGGAACACCTTGTTTCAAGACGACATTAAGTTCAGGTGATAGAAATGCCCTTGCTTTGGCTTTCTTTTTAGCTATGATTGAGCAAGATAATGATATTGTAAAAAAAATAATTGTATTTGACGATCCGTTTATAAGTTTAGATAGATTTAGAAGGACATGTACCGCTCAAATCATTATCCAGCTATTAAGTAAGGCACAACAAGTTATTGTTCTTTCTCACGATCCTTTCTTTTTAAAATTATTACACGATGAATGCCCCGATAAGTCAACTTTATTGAAAACATTGCAGATGAATAAATCCGCCTGTTCTACTATTATAACCGAATGGGATGCACAAGCAGAAACACAGAGTCCATATTTAAGAGATTATAATACATTATTAGGCTTTTACCGCGAAAGAAAGGGAGATCTATATGATGTTGCCAGAACTATTCGACCGTTTTTAGAAGGCATGCTAAGGCATCATTTTCCGGGACATTTTACAGATAAGGAATGGTTGGGAGATATGATTGAAAAAATACGCAATGCTAATGAACAAAACGGCTTAGGACATGCAAAAGCTGACCTGAATGAAATAGAAGCAATTAATGCATATTCTAAAAAGTTTCATCACAATCAAAATACTAATGCCGATAACGAACCAATCAATGATGATGAGCTTCATGGATATGTTAGACGAACTCTTCAGCTAGTTGGCGGAGAATAGGATTATAAATATGCAATATTATCAATCTATTGAATTCCTTATACACGAAAAACTTTACAATGTGATCTGGTAGAACTTGTAAGAAAAGGCATATTAAAGGAAATAGGAGATAAGAAAGGGATATAGTGTTCCCCTCCGAGTTCAGACCATACATAATGAATGAGGAGGAAGAAGATGGCAGAGATTCAGAGATGGACTACCAAGAAAAAAGCAGACATTGTGCTGGAGATTTTAAGGCAAAGCTGCACAGTCATTGATGTTGCCCGGCAGAAGTCCGGCAGAAATTAAGCGCATAATTGGCCCGAAAAGCAGGGGAGCACTTCACAAGTACCTTAAAATAATTCAAAACGCAGGATTTAAGATTAGACTTTTGCAAGCGGTAAGATGATTTTTATGTCACGCGGTAAGGAGTTTTTAACGTAGGACGGTAAGATGTTTTTTACGTGAATAAAGGTGGGCTCCAGCCTAGAATGGAAAGTCGTAATAACTTTTATTCTTTGGAAGGAGACAGCCATGAGACAGGTTCAGTTACACAAAGCTATGCTCATGCAAGAAGTCCAGCAACTAAAATC
>JAMNZA010000046.1 GCA_023622545.1 Methanobacteriota archaeon
ATCGATTGCAATAGCTGCGATATTTATCTCTCTTTTAGAATTCAAACAGGAATACTTTGCTATCTCAATTTTTTTTATGGTCTCTCTTTCTATCCCGGCATATTTCTATCTTATAAGAAAAACTAATTCCAAAAAAGCAATAAAAACAATCGTAATACTTTCCATTTTCTCAATGATTATAGAAACAATAGGTGTGCTAACAGGATTTCCCTACGGATTCTTTTTCTATACCCCATATCTAGGCCCTAGGATTGGGGTGGTCCCCTGGACCGTAAGCTTTGGATGGGTCCCGCTTGTTATCGCCTCCTGGGCTCTAACAGAGAGAATCCTAAATTCTCAAACTTCAACCTTGAAAAAAGCTTTGATGGGAAGTGTGATAATAACGATTTTTGACCTTGTGCTTGATCCAGGTGCAGTTGCCCTAAAATTCTGGTTTTGGCATTACCCCGGGATATACTACAACGTTCCAGTAATCAACTTTTTTGGCTGGCTTTTTTCTGGATTTATCGGGATGGCCATAATATTAAAGGCATTAAAGACTGAAAAACCGAACAATAACCTGCTCCTCACAGCATTTTTTGGTAATATTTTCTGGACATTTATCGCAATAATGAATGGCATGATGATACCAATAGTCTTAGGCATAGCTATAACGGCATTCTTGTCAAAGATAATTTTTTTAGAATAGTAATTTGGGCATAAATCTAGTAAATATAAGGAAATTTTATATATAATTAAATGCAGTTGATAATTATGGCAAAAATGAGTGAAGAACAACTAATCAAGACACTTAACATACACCAGAAGGGTTATGTGGATTTAGATCTCCCAAATCCAAAAAACGGGGAGTATCTCCTATCAATTTTTCATCTGATATCCGGGGGAAGTCTAAACATCCTCCAGGCCGCGGCAGAAGTTGCTGCGGAGTCATCAACAGGGACAAACTTCAATGTAAAGACAGAAACAGCCTTTTCACAAAAAATGAACGCGCTTGTCTACAAGATTGATCAAGAAAAGAACCTTGTCTGGATAGCATACCCCTGGAGGCTATTTGATAGAGGAGGCAATGTCCAGAATATACTGACATACCTTGTCGGTAACGTCCTCGGGATGAAGGAGGTAAGCGCAATAAAATTGCTTGATGTCTGGTTTCCCCCGGCGATGCTAGAGCAGTACGACGGTCCGAGCTATACGCTAGACGATATGAGGAAATATCTAAACGTCTATGACAGACCGATCCTAGGGACGATCATAAAACCTAAGATGGGTTTGACCTCGGCTGAATATGCAGAGGCAGCCTATGACTTCTGGGTCGGCGGCGGGGATTTTGTTAAGAACGATGAACCCCAGGCAAATCAGGATTTCTGCCCATACGACAAGATGGTGAAAAATGTCAAGCCCGCCATGGATAAGGCCGTCAAGGAAACTGGCGAGAAGAAGGTGCATTCATTTAATGTATCGGCTGCGGATTATGATACTATGCTCGAAAGGTGCGAGCTCATCAGAAATGCCGGGTTTGAAGCTGGGAGCTACGCGTTCTTAATTGATGGTATCACAGCAGGCTGGATGGCTGTCCAGACATTAAGGAGGAAGTACCCAGACGTTTTCATACACTTTCATCGGGCAAGCCACGGCGCCTACACCAGGCCAGAAAACCCGATAGGATTCTCAGTCTTAGTTTTATCGAAGTTTGCACGATTGGCAGGCGCATCAGGTATCCACACAGGGACTGCAGGCGTTGGGAAGATGATGGGAACTCCCGAAGATGATATCGTTGCAGCAAAGAATATCCTAGCCTTCAAGGGCCAGGGGCATTTCTTTGAGCAGGAGTGGTCAAAAATCTTTGAAGGTGATAAAGACGCGATAGCTCTTGCCCAGGCAGACACTGCACGCCACGTTATTTTAGAGGATGACAGTTGGAGGGGTATGAAGAAATGCTGCCCGATAATATCGGGAGGACTTAATCCAACTTTATTGAAGCCATTTATCGATATTATGGGAAACATTGATTTCATCACAACTATGGGGGCCGGTTGCCACGCACACCCGAGAGGGACAACAGCAGGAGCAAAAGCTTTGGTCCAAGCATGCGAGGCTTACCAGAAAGGAATCGATATCAAAGATTACGCAAAGACACACAAAGAGTTAGAAGAGGCAATAGAGTTCTTCACTAAAAAGTAAGGGACAAGAGGTATATATGTTTTAATGGAGCGATTAATTGATGATGTTTAGCCCTGTTATCTTCAAGGAAGAAGATATGTATGTTGCAGAATGCCCTGAAATAGGAACTGTTAGCCAAGGGTACAGCATAGATGAGGCTCTTTCTAATCTAAAAGAGGCAACAGAGTTATACTTAGAGGAATTTCCTAATAAATAAAAATAAATAATTATTTGGGCGGCATCTCTATTTCTATTAGCCAACATTTGCTTAAATTGGATTTAACGAAAAGATTTAAATAATATTGTAACAATTTTATTACATATGTTACAGAATTGTAACGAATATGATTTGATACTAACTCTCCTCAAAGGCAAAAGTCATATTCGAGAACTGGCAAGAAAACTCGGTACAAATCAGACTTCAGTGAAAAGAAAACTCGATGAACTCTACAAAGAGAATTTAGTTGACTACAGGGTAGAAGGAAAGAATTATGTCTACTTTATTAAAAAAACTCTTGAAGCAAGAATCTTTGTAATAATCGCTGAAAGCTTTAATCTTATTTTGTTTTTGAAAAGATATCCTAAACTAAGGGGCATAATAAAGAAGATAATTGACAGAGAGGATATCCAAATGGCAATAATATTTGGCTCATATGCCAAAGGCACTTCTTTGGAATCAAGCGATATAGACCTTTATATCGAATCAGAATCCTTGGATATAAAAAAGGAAATTGAGAAAATAGATTCCAAGTTGAGTGTTAAAATAGGTCGATACGAAAGAGAAAACTTATTAATTAGGGAGATAGAATCAAATCATATTGTTATCAAGGGCATTGAAAGATTCTATGAAAAAAACAGATTTTTTGACTAAGCTTTTTTATGAGAAAAAGATTCAACTAGTAGAGCCAAGTGAGAATCTTAAAAATGCTTATCTAAAAAGATCCGATGAATCGCTAAGATCTTCAAAACTTTTGGCAGATGCAGGGAATCTAAATGATTCAATTGCTTTGACTTACTACTCGATGTACCACTCTGTTTTAGCCCTCTTTTATCGAGTTGGTTTAAAATCTGAAAATCATATAGCAAGTATAGAGCTTTTAAGAGGCATCTTTGGCATTGACACAAGAGAGCTAGAAAGGGCAAAAAGAGAAAGGATTGACAATCAGTACTATGTGGATTTTCATATTACTAAAGATGCCACATTTGAAATGATTAAGATAGCAGAATCTTTTAATTTGGAAATTATTGATTTTATTGATAAATTGAAAGAAAAAGAGATAATAGAATTCAGAAATAAATTAGTTTTGATGTTTAAATAATAAAAAAATAAATAATTATTTGGGCGGCATCTCTATTATGCCGTGCTTCATCAGCATGTGTGTTTCGTCTCTTGCTTTTTTGATCGTTTTTTCAGCGATCTCATAGAGCTCGTTCTTGTTGTATTTCACTCTTGCAAGCCCCTGCTCGATTGCTTTCATTCCGACTGCAACTGCCTCTCTTGGGAATACCTCCCACTCGCTCATCTTCGGAACGATGTACTCATCAGAAAGGCCTTTGTCCTCAGCTGTCTTTGCAATCTCAAATGCCGCTGCAACGCACATCTCGTCAGATATTGTCTTTGCCCTGACGTCAAGCGCTCCTCTAAATATTCCAGGGAAGACTATTGAGTTATTAATCTGATTTGGGAAGTCACTTCTTCCAGTTCCGACGATCCTGACACCTGCTTCCTTTGCCTCCCAAGGCCAAATCTCAGGCATCGGGTTTGCTGAGGCGAATAGTATCGCATCAGTTGCCATCCCCATTACCTCTTCCTTCTTTATTGTGTCAGGCCCTGGCTTTGAAGCTGCAATGCAGATATCTGCCCCTTTGAGCGCCTCTTTTATTCCGCCACTTCTCTGCTCCTTGTTTGCATTGACGCAGAGGTCCCACTTGAAGGGGTTATTGTTTTTATCCATCTCCAAGTCCTTTCTGTTTGCGTTCAATATGCCTTTTGAATCAACTGCAACTATGTTCTTCTTTTTTGCTCCTGCCGCCACTAATACTCTTGATGATGCAATGTTTGCTGCGCCTGTCCCTACCAAAACTATGTTGGCTTCGCTAAGCTTCTTTCCAACGACCTTCAATGCATTTATGGCTCCTGCAACTTCTACCGTGGCCGTTCCCTGCTGGTCGTCATGCCAAACAGGAATATCCATTTCTTTATCGGCCCTAAGTTTATCAAGGATGAAGAAGCACTTTGGCTTTTCAATGTCCTCTAGATTTATACCACCAAAAGTAGGTTTAATCAGCTTGCATGTCTCAATCAGCTTATCAGGATCCCTTGTGTCAAGGCATATCGGGTAAGCATCTACTCCTCCAAGGTATTTAAACAGCAGCGCCTTTCCTTCCATAACAGGCATAGCGGCCTCAGGTCCAATGTTACCGAGCCCCAATACTCTAGTACCATCAGAAACAACAGCGACTGCATTTCCCTTGTTTGTGTGGTCAAATACAGCCTCCTTGTTCTTGTTGATTGCCTTGCAAGGCTCTGCTACTCCTGGCGTATACCATATTGCAAAATCGCTGAAATCCCTGATGCAGACTTTTGATGAAATCTCAATTTTTCCCTTGTAGAAAGGGTGAAGCTTCATAGCTTCTTCTGCGGGTTTTGAAGCCTTCTTAATAAGATCTTCCTTTGTCATTTTTTCCATAAAATCACCTTAAATCTTTAAAATCTCCTTTGCCCTCGGGATGTTCTTTTCTACCTCTTTTTCAACATCGGCATACAAACTGTTCCCATGAGCATCGATTGCAACTGTTAACGGACCAAACTTCTCTCCTCTTAAAATCCACAGTGCTTCTGGCATTCCAAGCTCATACCATTCAACGCCGATGACTTCCTTGATGCCTTTTGCGGCGAGCACAGCTGCCCCCCCTGTGATTGCAAGGTAGACGCAGCCGAAGTTTTTCATCGCATCAACAGTTGGTTTTGACATCCCACCTTTTCCAATTATTGCAGAAACCTTGAACTTCTCAATGAACTCTGGCTCAAGCGAGTTCATCCTTGTTGATGTTGTTGGGCCTGCGGCAACTGCCCTCCATTTGTCCCCTTCCTTTGCCATGATAGGGCCACAGTGGTAGATTGCAGCACCCTTGAAATCATAAGGAATTTTCTTTCCTTCCTTGGCATATTCCAAAGCGTGCATGTGGGCTTCATCCCTTGCTGTAAAGAAAATACCGTTGAGGTAAACAGTCTCACCAAGCTTTAATCCCCTAACAGTCTTTTCGTCAAGCGGTAATTCTAATATCTTATCCATACCTTTCACCTCTTGTATGTTAGATGCTCTACTCTCCCATCTTTGTAAATTCTTGCCGTTGCCTTCCTTCCAGCCCAGCACTGGACGTTTATCGCAACTGGGAGCGAAGCTGTGTGGCAGTATCCAAGCTCAGCGTTTACACCGATCACAGTTGTCTTTCCGCCAAGGCCCATGACGCCTATACCTAGCGCATTAAATGCATCATAGAGCTCTTTTTCTAAAGCAGCTATAGCCGGGTCAGGATGCCTCTGATTTATTGGCCTAAGCAGTGCCATCTTTGCAAGTTTGATTGATATGTCAGCACTTCCTCCGATACCAAGCCCAATAATAGTCGGCGGGCATGGTTTTGATCCAGCGCCAACTACCGTGTCAAGGGCAAATTTCTTTATCCCTTTGATACCATCCGATGGGTTTAACATTGCAACTCTGGACATGTTCTCACTGCCCGCGCCTTTTGGCATCGCAGTTATCTCGATATAATCGGCATCAATTGGCGTATAATTAACGTAAGGCATGTGATCCCCTACGTTGTCACCAGGATTTTTTCTCGTGAGAGGGTGAACGGCATTTGGCCTCAATGGCACCTTCTTTGTTGCTTCCCTGACTGCATCTATGATGATGCTAGGCATTTTCTTTTCAAGCTTGGGATTTCCAATGTCCCCCATTTTGACAAAGAATATATGGACACCCGTGTCCTGACAAAGAGGTGTTGAGCTCTCCTCTGCCATCTTCACATTTTTTATTATTGCCTCTAACTGAGCCTTTGCTGGACCTGTTTCAACATCATACGCTTTATTCAATGCGTCTTTAACATCCTGGGGCAGCCTTGTTGAGGAGTCCTTCAGAAGCTCAATTATTGTGTTTTTTATTAGGGTCTCATCTATCATTTAATCCCCCGAAAAATAGAGTTCCGTATACATATTGTTTTACCACCTTAAAAAGATATTGTTTATAGAAATATCAACGATAATTTGGCCATTTGTATAAAAAATATTAATAATTCTACCTAAAAAATCAAAAAATATAAGATAATTATACAAATTATCATTCGACACTAGTTATAGTGAACGCTTCACTCGGGAAAATTCAAATTATTGACAATTTTATCCGGAATATCTTTTATTTGTTGAATAATAACCGGTGCATTAAATGAGCTTAACCAAAACATTTAAATTTCAATATAATAGTTGACATTTACCTAGTTTGTGGAGTAAATGGTTTTAAATCAAGATATTACAATTTCTGAGAAATATTCCATCAGATCTGTCGTAAGGAGCCTTTTCAAGATAAGGAAAAAACAGTCTATAGCGATCATTCTATTGTCCCTAGTCGTGAGTCTTTTCGAGATGCTTTCTATTAGTTTACTTGTGCCCGCGCTGGAGCAGATATTAAACGAATCTTCAGCCGATAGTAACATTGAACTCCTATCCTTCATAAAAAATGCATATTCTCTGATAAATGTTGAATACAACATCCTCACCCTTTTCATAGGGATAGCATTTGTTTTTGTCCTAAAGGCTCTGATAAGCATTCTCTTGGCGTCATTGATTAACAGGGAAAAACTCTGGTATGAGATAAGTAGGAGAAAAAAGATCTGTGACATAATTCTCTATTCCGATTGGATATTCATAAACGGAACAATGAAGAGCTACATCACAAATGTGCTTACAAATGAAATAGAAAAGGACAGGGACGTCTATCTAAGGACACTGAACCTACTGCCGCAGATATTCCTATTTTTTGTCTATATCGTTCTTTTAGTTTTGCTGTCGTTTGAAGTTACAGTTATGATCTTTATTGTCATAGGCGGCGTTACTTTGATCTTGGGGAGGATTGTAAAAAATGCAAGGTTTAGCGGATCAAGCATCCTAAGTCAAAGGAACCAATTCATGAAGGAAACTCTTGCCTCCATGGACGGCTTAAAAAATATCAAATCTATGTCAAAGGAAGGTTTTGTTCAGAAGTTGCTCTATGATAAAACAGAGTTTCTATCCAAGATAAGGTACGAGATGAATGACAAGATGAACTATGTTACCTATCTGCATGAACCTGCGAATTTTTTACCAATCTTAATAATAATATACATCACGATGACTTACTACTATGTCCCAATTTCTGTTATCGGAATAATGATATATGTTTTCCTAAAGCTCAGCAGCAATATGAAATCAATACAGACAGAGTATTACAGGATCAAATTCGAGATACCATCGATGAATGCAGTTGACGTGCTGATCAATGAAGGGTCAAAGAACATTGAAAAGGACGGGAACACCATAATCAATACTTTTCAGAATAAGATAGAGTTTAAGAATGTCAGTTTCAGCTATGACGACAAGAAGGTTTTGAAGAACATCGATTTATCAATAAACAAAGGGGATAAGATTGCTATCTATGGACCTACCGGCGTTGGGAAAAGCACTTTAATCGATTTAATCCTAGGATTGATCTACCCTAAATCGGGCAAGTTGACAGTAGACGGTATCCCTATAGAGAAAATAAAAAAGGAAAGCTGGCACAGGATCATGAGCTGGATGGGGCAGGATCCGTATCTATTCTATGGGACTATCGAGGAGAACATCACCTGGGGGCAAAAGGATATACGAAAGGACAAACTAACATCTGCTTGCAAGCTAGCCTGTTGTAATGATTTCATCAGAGAGAAGGGCATGTCATATAACTACATCATCGGGGATAGGGGTTCAAAACTATCGGGTGGCCAAAAACAACGTATCGCGCTTGCTAGGGTATTCTTAGAGGATCCGGAGATCTTGATTCTTGATGAGCCTACATCACATCTCGATTCAGATACAAAAAACCAGCTATTGAAAAACATTGAAGAGTTCTGTAAGGATAAGACCCTTATTATGATAACTCATGACCCTGAAATACCCTCTTTTATCAATACAGTATACGTTTTTGAAAACGGAAGTCTAAAGAAAATCGATAGGTCAAATAAATAAAGTATATTGGCCCCATACGGTAAATCCCATATAAATGCAAATATTATCCGAGAAATATTAATATTATTGATTAATATTTGGGATAATAACTATTCTATAACCAAAACATTTAAATTTAGAAAAACTATAATAGTAGTACAAAATTAGAGAGATGACTTTTAATGGATTCTAACTCTTCTTCCCCTAGGGTAGGCGTTTTTGTTTGTCACTGCGGTTCCAATATTGCTGGAACTGTTGATGTTGAAAAGGTGGCTCAAGAGATATCCAAGATGGAAGGGGTCGCATATGCAGGGACTTATATCTACATGTGCTCAGACCCGGGCCAAAAGCTCATGAGAGAAACTATTGAAAAGGAGAAGCTTGATCGTGTTGTCGTTGCTGCATGCTCTCCTACCCTCCATGAAAAGACCTTCCAGATTAATTCAAAGAATGCTGGATTAAATCCTTACCAGTGCGAGATTGCCAATATAAGGGAGCACTGCAGCTGGGTGCATGAGGATAATAAGAAGGCTACAGAAAAGGCTATCAAGATCACCAAAAGCATCGTTGAAAAAGTCAAGGAGGATAAATCCCTCACAGATATTGAAGTCCCAATCACGAAAAAGGCAATAGTTATTGGTGGGGGCGTTTCCGGGATACAGGCAGCTCTTGATATTGCAAATGGCGGTTACAAAACATATCTCATAGAGAAGGACTCTTCTATCGGTGGGAAGATGGCAAAGCTCTCCGAAACATTTCCGACACTTGACTGCTCTCAGTGCATTCTAACACCAAAGATGGTTGAAGCTTCTAATCATCCGAATATAGAGCTTATGACATACTCTGAAGTTGAAAGCGTCAGCGGGTATGTTGGAAACTTCAAAGTCAAGATTAAAAAAAAGCCAACTTCTGTTAACTGGGACCTATGCACTGGGTGCGGAGACTGTTATAACAAGTGCCCAGCCAAAGTTCCTTCAGAATTCCAAGAAGGGCTTTCAAAGAGGGCTGCAATCTACATTCCATTCCCGCAGGCTGTACCAAATAAACCTGTGATTGACAGGGAGAACTGCCTCTACTATCAGAAGGGCATATGCAAGATCTGTGAGAAGGTCTGCAAGATTGGTGCAATTGATTTTGATATGAAGGAGGATATTGTAGAGATAGACACAGGCGCCATAGTTGTTGCGACAGGTTACCGGGAATACCCTCTGGAAAACCTTACCGAGTATGGCGGAGGGAAGTACCCTAACGTGATAAGCGGACTTAAGTTTGAGAGGCTGCTTTCAGCATCCGGACCAACTGGCGGCCAGATCATAAGACCATCAGATGGAAAGTCTGTAAAGGACATTGTTTTTGTCCAGTGCGCAGGCTCTAGGGACATAGAGGAACACAAACCTTACTGCTCAAAGATCTGCTGCATGTACACTGCAAAGCATGCGATGCTCTTCAAACACAAGGTTCACGATGGCAATGCATATGTCTTCTATATCGATGTCCGAACTGCTGGAAAGGACTACGAGGAGTTTTACTATAGGACAACTGAGGAGGACCATGCATTATACACAAGGGGTAAAGTTTCAAAAATCTTCGAGGACGGCGAGAAGGTAGTTGTCTGGGGCGTAGATACGCTTACTGGCAAAAAGGTCGAGATAAAGGCGGATCTAGCTGTGCTTGCAATGGCAATTGAGCCATCTGTCGGGATAAAAGAATTACAGCAAAAACTGAAAATATCAATCGACGAAAACGGTTTCTTAAAGGAAGCCCATCCAAAGCTAAGGCCTGTTGAGAGCATGACCTCCGGAATATTCTTTGCAGGCGCTGCCCAGGGTCCAAAGGACATTCCAGAATCTGTTTCACAAGCCGGGGCTGCAGCCTCAAAGGTCCTTTCGATGTTCTCATCCAATATGCTCCACAAGGAACCCTTGATATGCGAGATAGATGAGGATGTGTGCAGCGGTTGTGGTGTGTGCATTGCATTGTGCCCTTACAAAGCGCTAGAAGCCGAGATAACTACTAAAGAGGGAAAGGAAGTGAAGAGATCCAAATTAAATGAGGCCCTCTGCCAGGGGTGTGGTACATGCTCTTCAGCCTGCCCGAGTGGGGCTGCCACTATGAGAAACGATGAAACTAAGAATATGTTTAAGATGATCGAGGTCATACTGGAGTAGATTTTATGGAAAATTACGAACCAAAGATTATTGCTTTTCTGTGCAAATGGTGCACTTACGCGGGGGCTGACCTTGCAGGCGTTTCAAGGCTAAAGTTCTCCCCAAATGCCATCCCGATAAGGGTCATGTGCTCTGGGAGGGTCGATCCTTCCTTCATTTTAGATGCCTTCTCTAAAGGGGCGGACGGAGTTTTAGTCGGGGGGTGCCACCCGGGGGATTGCCATTATGCACAGGGCAATTACAAGACGCTTAGGAGGGTAAAACTTCTTAAAGCATTGATTAAAGAGATGGGATTGGAAGAGGAGAGGCTAAGGCTAGAATGGATATCGGCAAGCGAAGGTAACAAGTTCAAAGAGGTAGTGAATGACATGACTATAAAACTAAAGGAACTAGGTCCCTCTCCACTCAAAAAGGAGGAATAAAAATGACAAAAGCCAATATAGCTTTTTACTGGGCGTCTTCTTGCGGCGGCTGTGAAATTGCTGTTTTAGATATTAATGAAAAGATTCTTGATGTCATTGAAAAGGCGAACATCCTGATGTGGCCAGTTGCCATGGATACAAAATACGAGGATCTCAAAAAGATGAAGGATAAATCTATTGATGTCTGCTTTTTTAATGGCGCTATTAGGACAAGTGAAAATGAAGAGCTTGCAAAAATACTTAGAGAAAAATCAAAGATACTTGTTGCCTTTGGCTCCTGTGCTCATGAGGGTTGTATACCTGCACTTGCAAATCTCTTTAACAAGAAGCTGATATTTGATCGGGCCTATAAAGAGACAGAAACTACTATGAACAATGAGGATACTTTGCCTCAAACTTCATTTATGACAAAAGAGGGGGAGGTCCATATCCCTGAGTTCTACGATACTGTGAAAACTCTTGATCAAGTTGTTGATGTTGATTATTATTTACCTGGGTGCCCTCCAACGCCGAACATCGTTGAGGATGCCTTTAATAAATTTTTATCTGGAGACCTTCCACCGAAGGGGACTGTTATGGCTCCTGTAAAGGCTTTGTGCGATGAATGCCCGAGAAAAAAGAAGGACAAGATGATAGACACAATTTACAGGGTCTATGAGAAGGAAGCTGACCCAGAGAAGTGCTTCCTTGACCAGGGCATCATATGTATGGGGCCTGCTACAAGGTCAGGCTGTGGCCACCAATGTATAAAAGGGAACATGCCGTGCACAGGATGCTTTGGTAAGACCCCTGAAGTAACAGACCAGGGTGCAAAGATGATCTCTGCTCTTGCTTCTGTACTGGCTGTTGAGAAGGAGCTAGAGCTTGACGAAAAGAAGGTTGAGGATCTGATATCAAAGATAAAGGACCCTGTAGGTACCTTCTATAGATACTCACTTGCTTCCTCCTTCATAAAAAGAAAGGTGATTAAATGAAAAGAATCACAATTGACCCGATAACAAGGCTTGAGGGCCACGGTAAGATTGAGATATTCCTAAATGACAGTGGCAATGTGGAAAACGCCTACCTTCAGATACCAGAGCTTAGGGGATTTGAGAAGTTCAGCGAGGGAAGGCTTGCAGAGGACATGCCGCAGATAACTTCAAGGATATGCGGTGTATGCCCCGTTGCGCACCATTTCGCATCAACTAAGGCCCTTGATAACGCTTTCAACACTGAACCGACTGAGACTGCAAAAAAACTTAGGGAGCTCATGTACTGCGGTTATGTTATTTATGATCATATCCTCCACTTCTACTTCCTTGGAGGCCCAGATTTTGTCGTGGGCCCAAGCGCCCCAAAGGGAGAGAGGAACATCATAGGTGTTATAGGGAAGGTTGGTGTCGAGGTCGGTAAAGAAGTCATAAAGCACCGGGCCTATGGGCAGAAGATAACTAGGATACTAGGGGGTAAACCAACTCATCCAGTATGCGGCCTACCCGGCGGCATATCAAAAGGATTGACAGAAGAAGAGAGGAGCGACATAGAGATGATGGCGGAATCCTGTGTTAAGTTCTCTGAATTCTCATTGAACTTCTTTAAGGACACCGTCTTAAAAAACAAGGATTATCTTGCACTTATCAAAAGTGATGCCTACACACTTGAAACCTACAACATGGGGCTTGTTGACAAGCATAACAATCTGAACTTCTATGATGGTATGGTTAGAGTAAAGAGCCCTGAGGACAAGGAGTTTGCCTGTTTTGAAGGAAGCAGATATCAAGATTACATCTCAGAGCATGTTGAGCCATGGACATACATGAAGTTCCCATACCTAAAAGAGATAGGCTGGAATGGGCTTAGCGGAGGTGTCGATAGCGGCATTTACCGTGTCGGGCCTCTTGGAAGGATCAACGTGATTGATGGGTTTTCAACACCCCTGGCAAATGAGGCCTATAAGGAGTTGATTGAAACACTAGGAAAGCCTGTCAATTCTACACTCGCATTCCACTGGGCAAGATTAATAGAATTATTATATGTTTCTGAAAGGGTATTGGAGCTAAGCCGTGACAAAGAAATCCTAAAGCAGGATCTAAGAAATAAAGTAGGGCTGCCGAGTGAGGGTGTCGGGGTAGTTGAGGCAGCGAGGGGAACATTGTTCCACCATTACAAGCTTACTGACGATGCAAAGATTGAGAGGGCAAACCTAGTTGTAGCTTCTACAAACAATGCCGGTGCGATATGCATGTCAGTTAGAGATGCTGCAAAGGGTATGATAAAAAATGGGAAGGTAAACGATGGTGTGCTCAACATGGTCGAGATGGCATTTAGGGCCTATGACCCGTGCTTTGCATGCGCAACTCATTGTCTCCCTGGTGAATCCCCGATTGAGGTATTAATCTACAACAAGGACAGATCACTTCTAAAAAGGATCGGGAGGAATATCTAGTGGTCTTTACAGTTTCTGAGAAGGGATTGGAACTTAGAAAAACTGTGGAAGAGATATCTGGGGAGAACATTTTCAAATGCTACCAGTGCGGTAAGTGCTCTGCCACTTGCCCTGTAGTTGACAGCATGGACATGGCACCTAACAAGGTAATTAGGCTTGTTCAGACTGGTGATGTAGAGGTATTAAATCAGAATACATTCTGGGTATGCGCTGCGTGCTTTACATGCTCTGCAAGATGCCCTAGAAGCGTCGATATAGCAAAGATAATGGAGGGCTTAAGAAACGTTAAGCTAAGGAACAAGCAGGATTTCATCAATATTTACTCAAAGGAGTTCATAGAAAAACTTATTGAAGAGATACCTCAGATGGCCATAGTTTCTGCGATAAAGAAGGGGGTCTGGTGATGGACTATCCATACTACCCTGGTTGCACCTTAAAGACAACCGGCAAAAAGGATGAGGAGGCCGCCCTTGAAGTTGCAAAGTTACTAGGGTTTGAACTGAAGGAGCTTCCTACATGGACATGTTGCGGTGTTGTCTACAATCTAACTTCAGATGTAATGGCAGACCATCTTTCTGCAACAAGGACTCTTATAAGGGCACAGGAGATGGGGAGGGAGCTAAAAACTAACAAGCTTGTGACGTTGTGCTCTATGTGCTATAATGTTCTAAAACAAGTCAATCTAATGTATAAGAACAATCCAGATAAGCTCAAGAATATCAATCTTTTCTTGGATACCGAGGAGGACTACCTTGGCGATATAGAAATCATGCACTTCCTAGAGGTCCTCTATAACGATATTGGGCCTGAAAAAATCAAGGAAAAGGTAAAGACCTCACTGAAAAATCTCAAAGTTGATCCTTATTATGGGTGCATGCTGTTACGCCCGAAAACAATCGCTTTTGATGATCAGGATTCGCCCCACATAATGGGTGACATACTTTCTGCCCTGGGTGCAACAGTTATAGAAAATCCAATGACCGTTGAGTGCTGTGGGGCTCACCAGATAATCACAAACAAAGGGGCAGTTCTAGACTGTGTTGAAAGGATAGTCAGTATCTCGCAGAAGAAGGGTGCAGATGTCATAGTCACTCCATGCCCGCTATGCCAGTACAATTTGACGACTGCACAAAAGACTCTTTTTGAGAAGGGGAAGATAAATAGAAAAACACCAGTGATCTATCTATCAGAACTGATGAAGATTTCCCTTACCGAGAGCGGTCAGGATTATTTGAAGGATTATAATTTCATAAAAGATAAATTAGATGAAAGAGGGGGTTTATAGTTGGCTGAAAAAAATCAGATACCATTGGTAAGTGTATTTATCATGGGTAAGGAGTATAAGATTCCATCGGGGCTCACACTGATGAAGGCTATGGAATATGCAGGATATAGGTACACAAGGGGGGCAGGATGCCGTGCAGGGTTTTGTGGTGCATGTGCAACTATCTAT
>JAMNZA010000025.1 GCA_023622545.1 Methanobacteriota archaeon
GACCCCGTTCATCCCCATGGAATCCCCGGTATCGTAAACAAATCTCAAGAAAAGATTTCTTCCAACAAGATACGGGACAATTCTTTTTAGCTTTCTGAATCTAGAATCTTTTTCTGCTTCATTTTTGATTTCATTGAAGTTATTATCAATGAATTCAGTGATTTTATAATAATCCCTAGAAGAATTTAGCTTAATAACAGGAGCTCTTGTCATCCCATCTCTAAATATAGTTGTAATAACTCCACCTGATGATGTTATAACCGAAGCCCCCCTATTTGTACTGGCTAGTAGTGCACCCTCAGAAGTGGCCATTGGTACGTAGAAATCTCCTTTGGCATAATTTCCATTTACTTTTAGAGGACCTATAATGCCCATAGGAACTTGAACAGCTCCAATCATATTCTCAATGTTCTTACCAAAAAGATTGTTAGGATCGAGAGAATATCTTCCTATATGATCAAGTGAAACTTTTCTTATTTTCTCAATTACTTCTCTTCTAAGCTCTACGGCTTCCTTAGGAGTTTTAGTGAAATTTTCAATTTGATATATTTTTATTTCACCATTAAGTACTTTCTGTATAAGTTCTTGTTTTTCCATGGTATCCTCTATGGGTGGGCATATTCAACTATTGGCCTAAATTTATATCCGTAACAAATTATACCGTCTTCATTGTATTCCATTATCTTTCTTGTGACCATTTCAACTTCCATCCCAATCTCTAGCTCTTCCGCTCTAGCGTCAGTGATCTGGGCAGTAATAACTGGGCCTTCCATAAGCTCTACCAAAGCCACTGCATAAGGTAGGTTATACCTGTGTTCTTTTGGAGGGCTATTGATATTTGTGAAAGATATAATTTTACCTCTGCCAATAAACTGATGCTCTTCATATTCTCGACTTCTGCATTTTGGGCATACTAATCTGTGGGGGTAGGAAAGTTTCCCGCATTTCTTGCATTTAGAACCCACAAGCCTGTATCTCTTTATTTGTTCTCTCCAGTGTCGCGGTACATCCATTTTATCCACCTCTCTCTAGAATACATGCAGATATAGTTGCTCCACTTCCACCTATATTCTCAGCTAATCCTCTTTCGGCATCAACTCTGCCATCGCCCCTTAAGCTATAGACAAGTTCACCAATCTGGTAAACTCCTGTTGCGCCGACAGGATGCCCTCTAGCCTTGAGACCACCATAGAGATTTATCGGTAGATCTCCTCCAATATAATGCTGGCCTTCAAGGGCCATTTTTGTTCCCTCTCCTTTCTTTGCAAATCCCATATCTTCCAATGAGAGGGCACTCATAATAGAAAAAGCATCATGGATTTCTAGTATATCAATATCTTTTGGGCCAACTCCAGCCATCTTGTAGGCCTTTTTACTAGCTTCAACGGCTGCAGAAAGGGTGGTCATATGAACTCTATCGTGGACACCCAAAGAATCTGTAGCTAGGCCAACTCCAGAGACGTTAATAGGATTATCGGTGAATTCTCTTGCTTTTTTTTCTGAGCATAATATCACTGATGCAGCACCATCACATATAGGTGCACAATCCATAAGTGTAAGTGGATCAGCAATTATTGGGGAATTGATAACTGCTTCAAGCGTTATTTCCTTTCTATACATAGCATGTTTACTAAAAGGTGCGTTCTTGTGTGATATCACAGGGAATATTGAAAGCTCCTCTCTTTTAACATTAAATTCATGCATATATCTCCTCATTACAAGAGCATTGAGCCCAACAAATGAAACTCCGTTAAATGCTTCATAGTCCCTATCAGATGCATTTGCAAGAATTGAGGTAGTCTTTGAAGGAAGTACATCTGTCATTTTCTCTACCCCTGTAACAAGAACATAATCATACATTCCAGATTTTACTGCCATGTAACCTTCAATAAAAGCTGCTCCGCCTGACCCACATGCAGCCTCAATTTTTACTGCAGGTATAGGGCCAAGACCAGCAAAATCTGCTATAAGAGCTCCAAGATGCTCCTGCTCTACAAACTGCCCTGAGGACATATTTCCAACATAAAGTGCATCTACCTTGTCTATACCGCTATCTTCAAATGCCATCCATATTGATTCTATTGCAAGGTCTCTCAAAGATTTTTCCCAGTGCTCACCGACTTTTCCTAATCCAACACCAATTACAGAAACATTATCACTCAAGTAATCACATCCTTATCTTCTTTCTATACCTTGCATAACGGGCATAATCAATCTCTTCCCTTCTTTCGATATAAGATTTGACTGAAGGTGCTTTGACCTTCCTTTCAGCAAGTTTATCAGTAACTTCAAATGAAAATGAATCACTTCCAGCTCCTGAACCATAGGATGTGCAGAAAATTTTGTCTCCTTCTTTAGCCTTATCAAGCACTGCGGCTAAACCAAGAAGAGCTGAGCCAGCATAAGTGTTTCCTATGTAAGGTGAAACGAGACCATCTAAAACCTTCTCCTTACCAAATCCTAGTATCTTAGAAACTTCTAATGGGAACTTTCTATTGGGCTGGTGAAATATAGCATATGTATAATCATCAGGTTTAGTACCAAGTTCTTCCATTAGAGCCTTTGAACTGCTGATCACATGCCTGAAATATGAAGGCTCTCCAGTGAATCTATTCCCATGTTTTGGGTAATGTTCATGCTGTCTTCTCCAGAAGTCAGGGGTGTCTGTTACATAGGATATTGAACCCTCTAGAACAGCAAGACTTTCTTTTGCACTGCCTATAATGTATCCAGCTCCACCTGCAGCTGCTGTGTATTCAAGTGCGTCACTTGGAGCACCTTGAGCAGTATCCACACCTATTCCTAGGGCATATTTTGCCATGCCCGAGCCGACATAGGCTATGCATGCCTGGACTGTTTCACTACCAGCTTTACATGCAAACTCCCAATCAGCAGCGTTTACAAATGGTGTGGCTGCTATTGCCTCTGCAACAATAGTTGATGTTGGCTTTACAGCATATGGTTTTGATTCAGAGCCTACCCAAACGGCCCTCAAGTCTCTTGGGTCTATACTCGCCCTCATAAGAGCATTTCTAGCAATTTCAATGGCTATTGTGACAGAATCCTCATCGGAACCAGGTACAGATTTTTCCCTTATCGGGACTAGATTTGGATCATTTCCCCATACCCTTGCTATTTCCGTGGTCTGTATCCTGTATTTAGGGATATAAGCACCATAGCCTACAATACCTACAGCTTTACTGGGTTTCATCAAATTCCTCCGTGTTGTGACAAACATGATTTCATATATAAAAAAGATATAATAGGTATAATCGATGCAATAAATAAAAGAGAAAGAAATATTATATAAATATTTCGGTATTAGCAAAAGGTTATATCGTCAAAAAACGTTATTTTTTAATTTCTTTTAGGTAAACTGCCTTTTCCTTATTAAAATCGATTTTTAACTTATCAATATCTATTTTACCGATAATATTCGTGCCATCAAACTCTTCCCCAGTAGGGCCATATGATTTATCTTCCTTTAATCTAATGCCTATTAACCCCTTATGTTGCCTTGACATGTTTGTAACGCCTATTTCACCTACCCTTGAAACTTCAACCGGTGGGTTCTCAGGAATCAATCCAGCGGCTTCGACACTTCCCCCCTCAAATGCAACAAGAGGCACAGAAGGGTGTGCGAATTGAATGTCTAGTTTTCCTATAGGCTTGTTAATAAGGCCAGTTAGTTTTCTAAAATATTTTACTGTATTAGGGGCCATATTCTCATAGAGTTCAATTTCAATAATATTGCCCTTATCAATGCCTATTGTTTTCGCTGTTTTTGTTTTTAGAACTTCGGCTGTAAATGGCGGATCTTGCTCAACAATAACTGCAGTGTCTGATAAATCACCTACTCTTTCTTGCTTGATACCTTCAACTTTAAGGAGGTCTTCTGCTTCCTTTTGGGTTAGACCTAAAACCGAAAGACTGTGGGGTATTGTTCTTAAAGCAACTTTATCCCCAGTTTTCAACATCTCGAGAAGCTCCACCCCAGAGGTAATCTGTGCAGCAATCGAGTGGTTTGGGGTAGTGATTCTATCTTTTTTGTATATGTATACCACACCTGTACCATTACCCTCAGTTCTAACAGAAACTGTATTTTTCTTTCTTAATGCAGAGTTCTCATTTTCAACATCAAAACCCCTAAGCCTTTCAGTTGCGACATATGATTCTGTAGTTTCGTCAATCGTTATGTAACCATCCTTAGTAAGGGAAAAAAGATGTTCCATTGCCATAGGTGTATTTTCATTTATCTTGAGGCCAATGTGGGTAAATATTTTCTCACCATTTTTTGGTTTGTATGTGAGATCTTTTGTAGTCTCAAAATCCCTTTCAACGCTAAATACTTCAACGGGTGTTACCGATAGGATTTCATCACCTTCTTCAATGAGTGGCGGAACATGCCTTCCTTCAGTAATTTTACCTAGAGGATTACTTGTCCCATAAGCTCCTTTCTGTGTTTTTTTTGAAAGTGTCATATATGTTGTGTTGTTGTCAAATCCTGCAAGAGTAAAGAAAACATCCCAAGGTTGGTATATCTTCTCTTCTTTTACCGGCTTTATTGTAGTTGGAACTGAGCCGATGGCAATAAGAGTGGATGTCTTCCATCTGACTGTCTTTTTTTCATACTCTTTAGCAATTTGAGAGAAAACTTTTCCCTCTTCAGTGTCACTGACTTTAATTACAAAAGAGCCTTTGTTTGTTTTTATGAGAAATTCATCAAGGTATTTTGATTTTTCTGTTTCCTTCTTGATTATCCCAATAGTGCTGCCGTTAAGGTATGGTAGTTTATTATCAGAAAAAATTTCCTTTAAAGATGTGCCATCTTTGGCCTCAACTTTTTTACCATCGATCTCGAGTAACATATTATAGCCTCAATAAGATTACATCTTTTATATGATCATCTTTTTTACCCTTGAATGGATCAAAAATCTCTTTTCTATCTTTGCCTTTTGAGTTCCTGTAAACAACAATCCAGTAAGGGAGATAGACCTCTTCAGTTTTCCATATCTTCGCCATACCAAGAGATTCTATTCCTTTTACGACATCGGTTCTTGATATCAATGCTTCTAAGATTTTCCCAGATATTTCTTTACTTTGAAGTGAAAGGTTGAGTTTTTTAAGTTTTTTATCTTCAAATCCTTTTACCAATTTAAATTTTATCTTTTGATTTACTATATAATCGGTACCATCTTTTTTTACTTCTACTAACCCCTTTGATTCAAGCGATGATAAAAGAGAATGGATCTTTTTATTGGTAAGGCCAGTTTCAGAGATTACTTCATCAATTGTTTTATTCTTTATACCGATAAGATAATCCAAAAGCGACTTTTCTTCACTTTTTAGCTGGTATAACTCGGTGAATCCTCTTGTTCTTGATAGCCCCCCATCCCAGATTATAAGCTCCCCAGTTATGCCATCAAAAAGACATGTCATGCTCTTGTGATTTCCTTTCTTTGGCATATAATCAAAAAATACCCTAAGTAGTGGGTAATAGACTTTAGATATCTCCTTAATTTCTTCTGATTTTAATGATATCTTCTTCTTGTTCTTCTCGGCTATCTTATGTATCTCTTCATTTGTTATATCGCCCTTGATGACGGGTGCAATTTTAAATCCGTGAGCCCCTATCCCCTCATCCACTTCTTCTAAGTCAACTTCGAAGGTGTCCTCCATTTCTTCCGTCTCAGTTGGCTCATCTATCATCGGTATTTCAAGGACTGGTGTTTTAACTTCAGCTTTTATTCTCTCTTCTTCCTTAATTTCAAATGCGCCATCAATCCTTAGTTCATCAATTATTTCCTCAAAAGATAGTTTAAGTTTGTACTCCTGATTTGCAATTTTTACAATCTCTTCCATTTCCGATAGTGGTCTTTTCTGTTTGTACTTTTCTATTATGAGATTTTTCACATTTTCCTTCATTAATTCTGGATCAATGTCAAGAACAGGTTGCCTTTCTCTTCCCTCGTGCTGGCTTATTCTTGGTCTAACGGAGATCAAAAAGGCCCTTGAGGTTGACTCTTCTTTATCCCCAATGATTGCACTACCAATTGATAATGATCTTATAAATCTAAAATCTGAAAGTTTGTTTGGTATTTCAGATGGCATCCTTTGTAAAACTGCCTTGATGTCATCCTGGTAGACTAGCTTATGGCAGATTAGAATGTCAACTTGTGACAATATTCTTGAATCAATAGCAGATGGTTGTTGTGTTGCAAGGACTATTGAACACCCAGGTTGCCTTCCTTGTCTTACGTATTCTATCAAGCTGTCTGTAGCTGCAGTTGCCTTACCTCCCCTTGGTACCAGTATATGCGCCTCATCTATCATAAGCCATGTAACAGGGACATTTCCAAGAAGGTTGATGTCGCCCATCGCTTCCTGTCTTGATATAACCTTTCTAGTGTTTAGTAAGTTTCTCGAAAGTAGCCCTACGACAAGTGCCCTTACATTATCATCAAGGAAGCTCACATCAATAACTGAAACTTGTCCTCTTTTAGAGAGATCATTTAGTTTTGTTCCATTTTTATCGAAGATGCCCCACTGTATTGCGCCTGTAAGCCTAGCATTTAGTGCCCTCCTGGTATTCTCCTTGAACCCACCTTCCCTAGAAGCAACGCTTTCCTCGTTCTCAATCGTCCTTATTAGATCTTCAATATTATAGTCGTCACCAAGCCCTGGTACGTGTTTTCCATCAACAGAGGTATAGCCTGTTTTTGTCTTGTCAATTATTCTTTCTATAAGAAGCCCCATGGTGTCAAATCTTTCAATATCAAATGTAAGGCACCAATCATCAACCCTTAGTTCCGATGGTTTTATCTTAAAGACGTCATCCCAAGTCTCCTTAGGAGCCTTATGGACATAACCCTTGGGTATGAATACCTTGACATTTTTGATACCTGTGGGCTTTAATCCCCATCTCCCAAGCATCTCACTTTCATTTGCCATTTTATTTTTCTGCTTCATGCTCCAGAAGATACCCATTGGATCAATAATTATGATACCGACTCCGTCATTTTTCATCGCCATTTCTTCGACGATGACACCGAGTGTGTATGATTTTCCGCTCCCCCTCATACCACAAATGAAAATTGCATGTGGGCTTATGCTGTCAAGAAGAACTCTCTTGTTGAAATAGTTCTGCCACTCTCTATTTGTCTCGTTAACCTTACCTAAGTAAAGGGCAGCCTTGCTCTTATACTTCTCAAAAATGCTCTTTTTTCTCCCAACATAGGCTCCTTCTTCATCAGAAAGGATCTCTAATTTTTCTTCTATCTCTACCATGCTCACTAAAAAGATATAAAAACTTTCAAAATTAAAACCTTTTCGGATTTAATGGAGAGTATACCTAGGATAAAGACCTCAAATGGGGACATCAGAACACCTGCACTTCTACCCGTGTGTGCATTAACTTATGGAGTATGGGACGTTTTTATTGAAGAAAAGGTAATCCCCCCTTGGAAACTTTCTGAAGCAACTATGTTCTCTTTAGAATATGTAAGAAACACCAAATATGAAGAGAAGGTCATTAACGGATTTCACAAATTATTCAGCGACAATAAACCGATATTTGTAGATTCAGGCGGATTTCAATCAATGAAAAAAGGGATTGAAAGAGATCCAATAGATGTTTTAAGATTCCAGGAAAAACTAAAAGCAGACATTGCTGCAACTTTTGATTATCCTGTCCCTCTTAAAGTGGAAAGAACTGAATATATGAAAATGCTACAAAAAAGCATAGACAGTGCCAATTTGTCCCTTGAAAACAGGAAGAGGAAAAAAATGCTCCTCTATTCATGTGTTCACGGCTTTTCAGAGGAAGAAATAGAATGGTATTTTTCTAAATTAGACTATGGATTTGATGGTTATGCTATGGGTTCCCTTGTCCCAAGAAAAAATGACTACAAAACATTGATTGAACTAATATCAAAGGCTAAATCACTTTCAATTGAGAGGGGTAAGCCACTCCATATATTCGGGGTCACAGGATTTCCCATGCTTTATGCATTGAGTTATATGGGCATTGAAACTATGGATTCCTGGACCTATCTTGTAGCCTCTGTATACAAGGAGTACATACATCCTGAAACTTTGAAAAGGGTGAAGATGAGAAAGACTGGGCATATACCCTCCTGTGACTGCTTTATTTGTAAGGATCACAATATCAACGACTTCCTGGGAGGCACCAGTGTTCCTCAGGCATATCTTGCAATTCATAACCTAAATATATTCATGAAAGAGATGAATTTGATAAAGGAGCATTTGAAGGATAATAGCTTTGATCAGTTAGTAGAACTTAAGAGCAAAAATAATCAAAGGATAAAAAAAGCTTATGAACATGTAAAAAAATATGTTAATAAAGAATAAAGCAATTCAAGAGAAAAACATGACTGAAGAAAATCTAGGAAATATAGAAAAAAATAGGATACTAGAAGAAGTATTCAATCAGATGGACATCTATGGTATGGTCATAGATGATACAAACACTATAGTGATGATCAATGAAAAGGTAAAAGATTCCTTTGGAGATGTCAGAGGAAAAAAATGCT
This sequence comes from Methanobacteriota archaeon, assembly GCA_023622545.1. GTDB lineage: Archaea > Methanobacteriota_B > Thermococci > Methanofastidiosales > Methanofastidiosaceae > Methanofastidiosum. The sequence goes on from JAMNZA010000025.1 coordinate 8,553, forward strand.
ATGAGATTCACCATAACACTTCTTCTCCGCCCAATTTTTGTGCAATGAATCATTTGAAAAATGGGCTACCTGGAGAGGAACTATTTTTTGATGATGCTGTGACAAAAAAATGGTACGAAGTTAAGGTAAGTAAAATCGTGCTAGAGGATAAAATTTTATATGTCCATTTAATGACCGATGTAAGCGAGATAAATCTCAAGGAACAAAAGATTGTAGAGTTGAACCATGCTTTGAGGCTCCTAAATAAGATCCTAAGGCACGACATACTAAATTACATTGCTGTCGTTTCAATGTCAACTGAACTTATGAAAACAGAAGATGTTGAGCTAAAACAAAAGGCCCTTAGATCCCTTAACAAAAGTGTTGAACTGATTAACAAAATGAGAGATCTTGAATCTGCAATTTCTTCAGGTGGAGAGCTAAAAAATTACGATTTAAAGGAAGTTTTAAATCAAGTCTTCCTGAATTTTATTGGGATCAATTTCAATATTCTAGGAAATTCTACTGTTAAGGCCGATGAGGCACTATTTTCAGTGTTTAACAATTTAATCAATAATGCCGTTATACATGGTAAGACCAATAAAATAGACATAAAAATAGAAAATGATGAAAGTTTTGCCACTGTAAGGATTATTGATTATGGTGAGGGTATACCTCAAGATTTAAAGGACAACGTTTTTGATGAGGGATTTTCTAACTCAGGAAAACGCATGGGGTTGGGGTTGTATATAGTAAAGAAGACTATTGAAAGATATGGTGGTGAAATTTCTATTGAAAACACAAAACCTTGCGGAACAACTTTTATTTTGAAGCTGAAAATGGATTAAAAGAATAAATCAAATCTTTCTTTACATATATATCAAAAGAAAAACAAAATAAGTTTTTTAATATAGATAATTAATTTGCTTAGAACCTATCAAAATAAAGCAAAAATAGATATATTAGTTAAACAATTATATAATGGCAAATTTATTAGTAAATTTGCTCTAAAACGAGGGAAATATGAGAGATTTCAATAAAGAAATTAAGCGTATAGCAATTTCTATAATTTCAATAATTCTTTTACTATCATTGGGGTGTTCGGGAAGCAAAACTATCCCCGCAGATACTAATGTGGACGCAATTGCAGTGTGGCAATACTATGTCGATGACCCTATAAGAGGTATAAACTGGGACACTTATTATTCATTGTGGGATGACGACGGCAGACGCTGGTGGACCCCAAATGGAACGCCTGTGTATTGGATTTCTGAACAAAATGGTGATGATTTTGATCCAAATATAGAATTTGGCCCATCAAAAAAAGCTATTGCTGTATGGTCAAATCAGGGAACAGGGGATATTTATTATTCCATGTGGAGTACAGATGCCCTTGTGTGGACAAATCCGCTGCCTATTTCTTCAATTCAAGGATTAGACATTGACCCTGATATAGCGTATAACTGGGATGGAAAAGCGATAGCTGCATGGGTCAATATAGACGCTGAAGGTGTAAGAAAGATCTACTACTCTATATTTGATGGAAACAAATGGTCTGAAGGAAAACCTCTAGTAGACACATATTACCTCAAATGGGCTCAGATGCCTGAGATAACTTTTGTAACAGAATTTTATGGTATGGATGCAGTTGCGATATGGACTGATTATCAGGGAAGTATCCCGAGAATTTACTATTCAACATTTAATGGTTTGACTTGGTCCGCTCCTGCCCCCATACCCGGACAGAGCGAGCCTGCATTAGTTGACTTTTATAATTATACACTTACAAGGAATGGGATTTCTGAATTTGGAAGGGTAAAAGCTGTTTGGACTACCTTTAATGAAGATAGCTGGAATGTCTTCTACTCAGTTTGGGATGGCAACAAATGGTCAACTCCATCAATAATAGGAAGTCATTATATGCCAGAGATAGATTGTGATGCTTATGACTACTCAATGACAGTATACTCTTATATAAATCCAGGATTAGACATATACTCTTCTTATGAAGGAGACAATTTCTTGCCGAAATCCCTCGGCGGTACAGGAGATAACGATTGGAGACCTGCAGTTACTTTTCTTGAGAACGGAGCTGCAATAGCAGTCTTCTGGTCAGAAGAATCAAGACAGGACATATATTATTCTAGATGGGATGGAAACTGGAGCGATGTCAAGTTGGTATATGCTGAACCTAATTTGAAAGGCTCGAACTGGAATCCAGAGATATCTTCCGATACATTATTTCCATCAAAGAGAACCTGGTGGTGGAAATGGACACCTAAATATCCACCAGGTAGGCCACCTGATCCCCCTCCTGGAGAGCCTCCGCCTGATGGAAGACCCCCGCCCCCTGGTGAACCCCCACCGGGAGTACCTGCACCTCCAAGGTTACCTCCAGAACCCCCTGAAGAACCTATTCCTGCTGATGGAAAACCTGTCAGTCAGCCAAAAGAGCCTGAAGGAACAGATATCTGTCACTGGGATCTAAAGACAAAAACCTGTATTGGAGGATGTAGCCCTGGTTACGACTGCGCCAGAACAGCAGGACCTGGGGCAACAAGCCCTTGTGCTTGTTTAAGTAAGGACAGATACAACTCACCGTGCAGGTATAGTAAGATTGAAGGAAAATGCATTGGGATATGTGAATCAGCAGGTAACTGTGTAGAGATTTCAAAAGAAGAATGTGGCTGCGATACTGTAATAGAAGAGCCTGAATCGTTCTTTGATATTTTTACAGAGATTACTTTAGTTGAAAAATGTGATCCCGGTGATCAGTGCAGGGCGTATGCTAGGGTAAGCAATACCGGAAACAAGGCTGTATCTAATCTAGAATATAAGGTAGAAATTGGGGATAGTTCATATGGTCCATACTTATACGAAGGAACTATCAATCCAAGAGAATCTGCAGATATAGCCATCACTCTTTCCTTTATCGCTCCTGGAACATATGATTTCAAATTTATAGTTGACCCTAGAAATAGAATAAACGAATCAGATGAGGATAATAACATAGATACAAAAAAGATAACTGTTCAGGAAATTGAGGGAACTGTTGAGAACGGAAACTTATCAACAAATAGAATAAGTGTGATCACAACTCCGCTAGTGGGAAAGCCTACAATGATTACATTCGACTTTGGTATAAATATGCCAACCGGGCTCATAAATACCTATCCTGTTCGAATAACAGTAATGAGAACTGGAGGAGTGCCTGAAGTAAAGGAATCACTAAAAGGTATGGTAAATCCTGCTGCACCACAGTATGCCTTATCGTATATCTTCCCATACCCAGGAACTTATTCCGTATTTTGTGTAATTGACCCCGATAACGTATGGGAAGAGGCAGATGAAAGTGACAATTCTAAAATGATAGAGGTCTACGTTGAAGGTGACCCATCCTCAGGCGAAGTTGATAATGTAATCCAAAACATGAATCAAGCCCAAGCAATCCAGAGCCTTGCGAAAACTATCTTAAATGAAAAAATATCCCAAGGTTACACAGATTTGCCCTGCGAAGATATATACAACAACGGATCAAACCTTTACAGTATGGCAGTATCCCAGTACAGTATAGGAAACTATACCTATGCCAATGCCCTAGCAAATCAGGCTATAGCTTTATTTGAGGATACCATTGATTGCACAGAAAATAATTAAATTTTATTTTTATTTTTTTAATATAAAGAAGAATTTAATTTATTTAATTCTCAAAAACCCAGTATTATTTTTCTTTTATTAAAAACTACTTGATTATCAAGACCGGTGTTTTACAGTTCTTAACTACAATAGATGCGACCTTTCCAAGTGCATCCTTGTGGGATTTTGAATAACCGTACTGCCCCATAATGATAAGGCCATAGTTACCTTCTTCTGCTTCTTTTAATATTTCGTCGGAAGGGTTCCCAGACCTTGCCTTTGTTTTTGATTCAAATCCAAACTTCATCAAGAGCTTGTAAGCATTTTCAAGGATCTTGACACTTACATCAACAGGCTTTAGATTTTTTAGATCTTCTATAGTCTCTGCCCTTTTAAGCTCAACTTCTTTTAGTTTTCTGACTTCTTCATCAAATTTCCTTTCATAAAATCTGAATTCTTCGTGCACTGAAGGCATTACATAGAGAACAACTATCTCATGCTCCTTCATGTTGCAAAATAGCTGTGCGCTATAGGCTAGCGCATTGTCGGAATAAAAGGATCCGTCTGTACACATTAATATTTTCATATTATCACCTTATCGGCATATACGGTATTAGTAATACCAGTATTATATTTGCAATCAGAGTGGATATCCCACCTACAACAAGCCCTATCCATAACCATTTCATAAAACTCATACGATATTTCTTTCTTTTTTCAAGTATACCAAGGGCAACTATGTTTGCTGTGCTACCTATCATGGTGATGTTACCACCATAGCACCCGCCAAACAGTAAAGCCCACCATAATGGAAAAGTATTAATTCCTAGGCTCTTAAAGCTATCGACTACAGGTATAAGTGCTGCTACAAGAACTACATTGTCCAAAACACTAGACCCGATAGATGCTAGCCACAACATTATCGTCGTAAGTACTGGAAGACTTCCTGCTGCACCTGCCACCACCCCTGCAAGCACATCTGTTGCACCTGTAAATTTCAAGGTTCCAACCTTCGCAAATAACATCATGAAGAATACGAGGGTCCACCAATCCACATCCTTTTCAATATAGTCCCTTGCTTTATTCCTCTTCCAGAGCATAACAAGGCTTGCCCCTGCCAAGGAGGCAACGAGCAACAATGTATTCGAAGGTAGATCAAAGGCTGTTTCCAATCTCCTATGCAATGCAACAAAAATAATTGTGAATAGAAAAATCCCAACTCCAATCTTGAATTCTCTCTTATCAGGTACAAACTCCCATTCGTCCTGGAATGCCAATTTTTCTGTTGACCTGATCTTTAATCTTATTTTGGATTTCAAAAGTGAGATATCGTTCCTATACCAGAATAGCACAACTCCAATAGTTGCAACTAAAGCGACCATAGCCACAGGAAAAGCCCAGACAATGAAATCCTCAAATGAGAGATCCCCCCTCATCGCAATCAGAATCCCTATTGGATTTCCAAGTACTGTTCCAGAACTTCCTATATTTGTCGCAAGGACACATGATATGACATATGGCACTGGATTCACGTCAAAATAATCTGTGATCTCAAGTAGGACTGCAGTAACAAATATTATGGAGGTCACTTCATCTATTGCCATCGCAAGGAATGCAGAAAGAATACAAAAAACAATCAAAAGCAGATGGGCCTCAAATTTTGTAAGTTTAACTATTTTAATCATGAGCCATCTAAAAAATCCGACTTCCTTCATCATTCCAACAACAGTCATCATACCGACAAGAAACAGAATGACTTCAAGAGAAGCAAACTCGATCAGATGAGGAATATCAAGAGTCTTTGTCAGAAGTAAAGTTATAATTCCAATGAAAGCTATGGCAACTCGAAATCCCCAGAAAAGAAGAGTTCCCACAACTGTAGCAGCAAGTATGGATGTTGCTATAACCTGATTCTGCTTCAATCCTGCATAATTTAACAGAAAAGCAATCAATAACGTGAATCCTACGAGGATTATTGCATCCCTCTTTATGTTTACATTTCCGCTACCTTCAAATTCATCGGCCATAATAGATTCTCCATAAATAAGTAATATTTAGGTGCTTGAGAATTTAAGCTTATCGATATTTGACGAGAAAAAATTATATTAATTAAGACAAAAAGGGATTATTAAATTAAAGTTTAGAATGTAAGGTAAAAAGTTAAATAAGAATAGAGTATATATGAAATAAAAAAATAATTTAAAGAATTTACTTTTCTATTTCTACTATCGCGGCAATTGGAGCGTTCTTCTTGACACTCTCGATTCCATTCATGCAAGCTTTCTTTGTTGTGTATCCTTCGCTTGTTGCAATAATTTCTCCATTGCCTGCTTTTAATCTAAATCGGAACTGCTTTTTTGCATCCTCATATACTTCAAATTTTGCTGCCATAATACCATAGAATGAATTCCATTATTACTATTTAAAGTTATCTGTTGCCGAAAATAAATAATTGATTTCCATTTTTGAAAATAAAATGCTATCTAAAAATGAATGAAAAATAAAATCAAGTAAATTAAAATGAAATGAAATAAAAAATGGTATTATTTCCAAATCCAGCCAAATAGCCCTTTGTTGTTTAATTCTTCTTCTGCTAATGCCTTTAATCTCAATTGTTCCTGTTCGATATTTTGAACTTGATCTTGTAGAACTGCTTTTGTTTGTGAATCAAAATCACTATCTAATCACTATCTTCTATAAGCCTGTTTAGTTCTCTGATTCTATTTTCATTTCTTGCTATCTCTTGTACTATGAGGCCTGCTGCTTCGTTGTCCCCTCCTGTAAGGAATTTAACAAATCCACTTCGGCCTCTGATTCTCTCTTCTGCCCTAGTTGATATTTCAAATGAATTCTTTATCTCATTTGATATCCTTGAAACATTTGCTTCAGATTTTCCAAACATAGCTGCTGTTGTTTCCATTGTCTGTACTGCAACTGAGGCCATTTTTGATTTTTGTGTTGAGTTTGGCATTGTGGAGTTCACTTCCTCCTGCTTTTCTTGAATTTTTGATTGTATTTGCTCTAGGGCGTGCTTACTTGTGTTTAATCCATGATTTTGTTTTTGCTCTTGTAGCTGACTAATTACCTCATATGCATGCTGTGTTGGGAAATCTTTTTTGCTTGAGTTTAGAGAAGAGTTAACATCTTTATTGCTGTTAGCCCCTTGAGATTGAGTAGCTGCTGAAACTACTGTTGCAGATACTAGCACCAAGGCCACTAAAACTATAACTATTTTCTTCATTTTCTTATTCCCTCCTTATCTTTTACTTCCCGACGTTTCCATTTCCGCTTGCATTGCCAGCGTTGCCTTTGTTTAGGTTGTCCTTCTTGGAATTATTGTTGTCTTGGTCTTTCTTTGAATTGTTTCTCTTGCCCTGTTTAATCTCTTCTCTTTCCTCTAGTTTTTCCTGTAACTTGATCTTGTTCTGTTCTTTTTGTTCTGTTCTTGTTGCGTCCTTCTCCATGTATCTGCTAGTTGCTCTCATTCTTACTTCAAGGGATGTGAGTAACCCAAATGCCCTACCTATCTTCCCATCTTCAACTGCTGAAGAGAACCTATCTAAAATTTCAGATATTTTACTAAGGTGAGAGTTGATAGATTGTGAAATTCCTGAGCTAGCTATATAATATGGAATGCCATCAGCATCGATGAAGTAGTACCCGTCTTCATTTTCTTCAAAATAAAATTCATAATCGCCTATTGTATAATTATTTTCGTTAGTTTCGATTTCTGATTCAGGTTCAACTCCATAAAGGACGAATATTTCCTCTATAGATTCGTAAAATTCATTTGACTTATCTGTTAACTTATCCTCTACTGTTGAGTTACCAGATGTTGCACCCCTGATCTCCCCTGCTTCTTCAAGTGCAACACTGGATATATCCTCAATTGTGCCCTCGGCCAACGCTGGAATTATAACACTTAATAGGATCCCTATTCCTATCAAGGTTGCAATATACTTAGTTGAGTTTTTCATACGAGAGATAGTGTTTCTTTCAAGTATTTAAAGCTTTCTGTGCCTTTATTTAAGATTTATAGTTTAATAATAGTTCAGAATAGTTTTTAATCGTTCATAACAGTTCATTTTAATATTTAATTGTTCATGATAATTTAGAATAGTTTTTAGATTATAAATTAGTCTGATTTAACTTTTTAGAAATCAACAGATAGTTAATATGACAAAATAAGTTAAATTAAGAATATTACGAAAAGAGAATAAAAAAATTAAATTTAAGGTATTACAAGATCAATCTGTATTGTGTCAAATGTCCCGTTTGGTGATAAAGCTAGCATAGTTACCTTGTATGTGCCAGAAGGTACATTTGGACCTACTGTAAATGTTGCTTCGTAACCTGCTCTATTGTGAGCTTTAATAATCTGGCTCTTTGGAGTTACGTCAACGGCGACGCCTGGTGGGAGCCCCATAAATTGCACCATAGCATTTTTTTGTTTGAAGAAGCCCCTGTTTTCAATCTGTATACTAGTCTTTTGAGTTCCCGGAACTGCGTTAAAAGCAGATATCACCTTGCCGTCTTTAATTATTGTAGATCCTCCAGTTATAGAAAATCCTTCTATGTCTACCTTTGGATAGATAATCGCTGCAGGCATAGATTTTTGTCTGCACTCATAACAGCATTCTCTTTCTAAAGTTATTCTAAATCCATCTTGAAGGAAATTTCCATCTGCAGTTATTGTTATGCTTGAGGGGATACCAGCTATACTATTATAAGACCCATCTGCATGGTCGTAGAAGTATACCTCAATATAATATCCAAAATTATCTGCTGATGACATAAAAGTTGAAAATGGAACTCCATTGACATATATTGTTCCTGAACCCGAATAGTATACCCTTAAATCATATTTTTCATTTACAATTTGGCATGTATAATTGTTTGGGATTGTGCAGCCAAGAGATTCCTTAGGATTACAATCACCTTCTGAGGGACAATTCCTTACGTCTATGCACTCTATGAATCCAGAAAAGAGATTTGTTGCAATACCAGATGAGCTGCATCTTGGAGGAACGGGAATTGATTGTCCAAGTGTTATGGATTTAGGAGATAATTCAGTGCAAATTCCTTTACATGAATATTCAGAACTATAGGGCGAATTTTTAATAGCGTTACAGCCTTCTAAACAATCTTCCTCGCATTCATCACAATCGCCTTGACAATCGTCACAGTCTTCTTGACAATAAGCCTCACACCCCTGCCTTTGCATAGTTTGTAATTCGTTGGAACATTCACCATAACATTCTTGATTTACAATAAGTTCCTGATAAATAACATACTCCACTTTACATCCTTCAAGATGGTCATCATATATTATTACTTGAGAGCATCCTGCAAATAATGAAATTAAAATAAGTCCAGATAAAATCAATACTATTTGTTTTTTCATAATTACCACTTTATTATGTTAGTAATAAAACATCTATATTATATAAATTTATTGATAATCGTTGTTTGATAATTATAAAAGAAAAAGAGAAAAATAAAATTTTATGGAACGACAACTTCAACAATAATTCTATCAAATGTTCCGTTCAATGAAAATGCTGTCATTACAACTGGATATCTGCCTGATGGAACATCCGGGTCTACTGAAAATGTTGCATTGTAAGTTCCTATCTTGTGTGCTTTGATCTTCTGTACACCAGGATCTAGGTCAAGAGTTATCCCTTGTGGTAATCCATCTACCCTAACCCTCACATCATTCTGTGTGAAGAATCCCCTGTTTTCAATCTGTATCTCTGTCTGCTGTGTTCCTGGAGATATGTTAAAGCTTGATAAAACCTTTCCGTCTTGGATAATTGTATCCCCGCCGACTATCTGGAAGGCCTCTATGTCGACCTTTGGGTAAAGGATTGCTGCAGGTATAGACTTTTGCCTGCACTCATAGCAGCAAATTTGTGTAACAAGGAGCACTGCTTCTTGAGAGGCCCCCGGTGCTGCAGTTATTGTTATGGACGAAGGAATTCCAACAATTTTATTTTGAGAAATTATATCCCCCTCGTTCTCTACAATATCTATTATTAAGGGTGAGGCGTGTTTAACAAAAGGTATACCATTTACATAAATAGTGCCTTCTAAAGCATAATCTATTTGCAGTCGATACAATGTACGAACTTGGCATCTATAATTACTTGGCAATATAAAATTTGAACATGGTGTACCATTGCATTCTTGCCCAGGCGTGCAGCCTGTGAAATCCGTACACAAGAAAGCATTTTGAAAGTCCTCCCTTGCATTGTTTGGATTACAGAGGGGAACAGAGAAAGTATAGGGCAAAGTTACTTGTTTAGGTATTGGCATTGTCGTACCTGCGTCATAAATTATATATTTCTCTTGACATCCTTCAACGTGGTCATCATATAAGGCAACATAAGATGTCTCTAAACATCCACAAGAGAGTGAGATGGCAAAGATTACGATTATTAATAAGGAAACTGTTTTTTTCATAATAATCACATGTTTTAGCTATCAATAGACATTGCTTATATTTAAAGTTAATTGGATTAATTTAAGAAAAAAATTAGTTTCTAAAGCTTGTGACTGATGCAGGTATCCTTCCGCCACGTTTCACAAACTTGGAGCAGTCAATCTTCTTTACAGGCATTACTGCACCTTCTCCTAGTAGTCCTCCAAAGTGGACATAATCGCCCTCTCTCTTTCCTTTGATAGGGACAAGCCTAACACCTACGGTCTTGTTATTGTAAACGCCTATGGCAATCTCATCTGCTATAATCCCTGCAATAATCTCTTCCGGGGTATCACCTGGTATTGGAACCATATCTAGCCCTACCGAGCAAACTGAAGTCATTGCTTCAAGTTTTTCAATGTTGATGTGTCCTGCCTTTGCCACTTCAATCATTCCCCTGTCTTCCGATACCGGGATGAATGCACCGCTGTAACCTCCTATTCTAGAGCTTGCCATGATGCCTCCTTTCTTTACGGCGTCTGTTAGAAGTGCCAATGCACAGGTTGAACCTGGGCCGCCACAGTGCTCTATACCCATATCCTCGATAATCTTTGCAACACTATCACCAACTGCTGGTGTTGGTGCCAAAGAGAGATCTATTGATCCAAAGTCGACCTTCATCCTCTTCGCAACTTCTTCTCCGATTAGTTCTCCTGCTCTAACGATTTTGAAAGAGACTCTCTTTATCGTGTCACATAGATCCATGAAATTACCATCTGTCTTCTCCACTGCTGCCCTCACCACCCCTGGGCCACTTATACCGACGTTGATTGATGCGTCAGAGTTTCCAATGCCATGATATGCGCCAGGCATGAATGGTATATCTTCAGGGGCGTTTGCTAAAACTACAAGTCGTGCACAGCCTGTTTCCGATATTTCAGAGGTCTTTTTTATTATCCGACCCATACGTAAGATCTCGTCCATGTTGATCCCGTCCCTAGTTGATGCAACGACAACAGATGAGCACAGTCTTTCAGTAGCTTCCATGGCTTCTGGGATTGATTCAATTAGAATGTTGTCTCCAAGTGATGCTGCCCTGTGCACAAGTGCTGTGTATCCACCAATGAAATTGATACCAAGATCTTCGGCCGCCTCGTCCAAAGTTGTGGCAATCTTTACTGCAGCTTTTTTCGATGGCATGCCAAGGGCATTTATGATTAGGGATATCGGCGTCACAGCAATCCTCTTGTTAACTATGGGGATGCCGAAATCCTCTTGGACTCCGTTTACGATCTCTACAAAGTCACCTGCTTTATCCTCAAGCTTTTCAGCTATTCTTTCACAAGTATGCCCAACATCATTCTTTGCACAGTCAAGTAGATTTATCCCAAGCGTGACAGTTCTTATGTCAAGCTGCTCAACCTTTACCATCTTTATGGTCTCAAGAATTTCATCAGATGTTACCATAAAATTCAAACCCTATGCATCCTGTCAAATATCTCCTTCCTCTGGATAAGGAGGTTTATATTCAGTTTGGCACCTTCTTCTTCAAGGTCATGTTTTATCTTCTTGAAATCATAACCGGAGGTAGAGATGTCCGCTATAGCAATCATTGAGAATACGCCGTCAAGAACGGTCTGGCTAAGCTCTAATATGTTGACATTCAGCTCTGCTAGGACCCTTGTGACACCTGCCACAATGCCGGGTCTATCGGCTGATAATACAGTAATAACAATCTTTTCTCCAATTGGATCTGCCATGTGTAAAAAGATGTTTGTTATCTTAAAAAGTTAGTGGAAAAAAGAGATAAAAAAGAAAATTTATCTAATCTTTGCACCTGTTTTCATTTCCTTATCAGCTTCTAAAAGTGCAACAAGCTTTCCGTCGTCAGCTGCCAAAAGCATCGCCTCACTCTTTATGCCACGGATCGTTGCTGGCTCTAGGTTGCATATGGCCACTATCTTCTTTCCAACTAATTCTTCCTTCTTATAGTAGCTCTTTATCCCTGCAACTATTGTCCTTTCCTCTCCAACATCTATCTTCATGACATAGAGCTTGTCTGCCTTCGGGTGGTCTTCTACAGAAACTATCTTTCCTGTCCTGATATCAAGCTTTTGGAACTCATCAAATGGTATCATTGGTGTGGCCTCCTTTTTGACCAAGGTCTTCTTCATTGGGGCAGGATTTTCTAGCTTTTGGATCTGGCGCTTTATTTCTTCGTCAGGGACTTTTGAGAAAATAGGCTCCGGCTTTGAGATTTCTTTTCCGGATTTTAACAATAGCTTTGCGCTATCGCTCCACTCAAAATTTCCTAATCCTAGCTCCTTTAGCATTTTCTCAGTAGAGAACGGTAGGAATGGATTTAGGACCATAGATAGTGTCTTTGCTAACTCTAGCGATATGTATATGGCGTTTCCTGCCTTTTCCTTGTCACTCTTCACAAGTTTCCAGGGCTCCTTTTTATCAAAGTACCTGTTGCAGCTCTTTGCAAAGGAGACGACCTCCTTCAATGCGTCCTTCATCTTAAAGACCGTTATGAGGTCCCCTACCCTCTTTCCTATCTCTTCCATGTTCTTTATTGCTTCGTTATCGTCATCATCTAGGAGAGCTCTGTTCAAAGCTGGGATCTTGCCATCAAAGTTATTGTAAGCGAATGTTATACTCCTATGGACAAAGTTACCTATGATGTCATTTAGCTCATCGTTTATCCTCTTCTGGAACTCCTCCCATAGAAAGTCTGAATCCTTTGATTCTGGAGCTACGGATGTGAGATAGTATCTTAGGTAATCAGGCGGGAAGTCTTTCAAGAAATCGCCTAGCCATATTGCCCAGTTCCTTGAAGTTGATGTCTTCTTTCCCCCAATATTCAAGTACTCATTTGCAGGGACATCGTATGGTAGCTTCCATTTCCTCCCTTCGTACTCGCCGTATCCTAAAAGGAATGCCGGCCACATTATTGCATGAAACGGAATGTTGTCCTTACCTATAAAGTGGACAATCTTACTGTCAAGCCAATAATCCTTCCAGGCATCTGGCCTACCTTGCTTTTCTGCCCATTCTTTCGTAGATGAAACGTAACCTATAACCGCTTCAAACCAGACATACAAGACTTTGTCTTTTCCTTCTTCTAAAGGTACTTTTATTCCCCACTGCAAGTCCCTTGTGATTGCTCTGTCCTGTAAACCTTCCTTAATCCAGTTCAAGCAAAAATTAACAACGTTTGGCCTCCAGTGCTTGTTTGACTTCATCCAGACTTCTAATTCGTCTTGAAAGTCGCCTAGCTTTATGAACCACTGGAAGGTGTCCTTAACTTCTGGTGTTGTGCCGCATGTGATACACTTTGGGTCAACTAGCTCGATTGGTTCGAGAACTTTACCGCAGACCTCACACTGATTTCCCTTTTGATCTGGAGCAGAACATGCTGGGCATGTACCTTCAACATATCTATCCGCCAAGAACATGTTGCACTTTGGGCAGAACGCCTGGGTGACAGTCTTTCTCTCGATATGGCCATTCTTCAAGATCTTCAAAAAGAAGTCTTGGGATGTCTTATGGTGAACAGGTAGAGACGTCCTTGAGAAGTTATCATAAGATATGCCTAGATTTTTGAAATCTGTCTTCATATCTTCATAGTAAAAGTCAACAAGTTCTTTTGGTGTGACCCCATCCTTTAAGGCCTTGATTTCTATTGCTGTTCCATGTTCGTCTGTTCCGCCTACATATAGTATATCCGCGCCTTCTAGCCTCTTGTACCTTACATAGGTATCTGCTGGAAGATAAGCCCCGGCTATATGGCCTACATGGAGGGGGCCATTAGCATAGGGAAGAGCGGATGTGACAAGTATTCTTTCTCTCATGGTTATTACTCCTATTATGTAGTTAATAGTGCTTAAAAAATATTTAAAAGGCTTTGTGAGAGCAAAGAAATGGACTAGGGTCTATTCTTCCTTATGCCTTTCAAATCTTTTGAGTAACTCTTGCCTTTGTCTATCCACATATTCAGAATAGTTGCCCCATCTGTTCCCACAATCCTTACAGTAACAGCATGGTGCATCACTTGTAACACAACACCCGCCTAGTAAAATCTCTCTTTTTTGCTCCTTTTCATAAAGGTCAAGCGAAGGAAGGCCATATATAATAGGCACAGTGTTCTTTGAGCCACATTTTGGGCAAATCATATCTTTATCCATGGATATAATAGCTATTAAAAATATATAAGCATATGGAATATAAAATCAAATCTTTCCGCCGTAAAGCCTGTTTAGACAATCATTGCAATATGCCTTGTTCTTCTTATCTATATCATCGATATTTTTGGCATGCTTCATTGCACAACCTTCATTCATACAGTTTGGTAGTCCTATCATCCGTCCCACAAGGTATAACGATTCTTTAAGCAAGCGCTGCCTGATAGACTTTGGACCTCTTGGATATCCTTTCATTCCTGAGGTAGAGACAATGGCAATATCGTTACCACATTCAATGTCACTAAATATCGGGCCGTCAACGTTTCTCTTGTAGAGAGGGGCGTCAGTAATCACAAGCACTTTAACTAATGTATCAGAATCTGCTCTTTTAATAGCCTTCAGAAGTGCATCCCTTGAGAATGTGAAAAGCGGGAATGTGCAGTACTTTCTCTTTTTGAAGTTGTAAACACCCTTTGGTATTTTATATATCTCAACGGCCTTTGGATTTGTCTCGTCAAAAAAGCATAGTGCATTAATACCAATTGCATTCCATAAAATCTTCTGGAACTCCTTCTGAAATCCTAAGAGAAACTTTCTGTCCAGCTTGCCTAGTGAAGAAAGCCTGGTATTGAACTTCAAGTATGCCATTGTCTTAATTTATGACTTAAAACTATAAAAGATTTCCTTAAAAAAGACCGATTATTGGGTATATTTTACGGTATTGTAACAGATATTCATCATATCCTTTGGCGCGTATATTCCCTTGTTATAGCGTTCAGCCCAGAGCCTTTCACATCGCCAGGTACCTATAGGATTTCCTTCGCCATCCTGAACCGACACCACCATACGATCAACATTCAGATCCATCTTTATTGCATCAGAAAAGAACAGCGAAATCGATGCCACCTCATTTAGCGGAATTTGATCAACTGTTTTCTGTCTTGACCTGTAAACGACAGAAAGTATCTTTCCGCTTTCATCAACAACTATCCTAACATCTGTAAATGGGATGTTGTTCTTAGCTAATATTTCCTTAAAATCTGAGACGAACTTCCCTTGAGCTGGGTTAACGTCAATTGCAATCTCCTTTGGGCATATGATTTCGATCGCTGAGTTTATCTCAATGCAGCCGAGATGGCCGGTAATCCCTTTGGCTGTCTGATTTGCACATACGACACCATTTTCGGGTACTACCCACATACCACCGATATTGCATTCGTTATCGTCTATCGAGTACCAAACAAGCGTTTCGCCGTCAATCTGCTTCTCATGCCACCTATAGTCCGGAAATGAAGCGCTCTTTTTGAAATCTTCTGGGATCTCATTTTTCACTTTGTCTATAGCGGAAAGTTTTACTTCCTCATGTATTTGAGAACTTTCCAAATTTTGCAGAACATTAAAAAAGACTATTCCAAGGACAAGCACCGATATTATGCAAAGCGCCCCGATCAATTTCAATTTTGATTTGGGTTTGTTCTCTTCTAAATCCGGCCCGCATTTTTCACAGAGATTAGAATTTTTAGAGAGCTCCCTGCCGCATTTATTGCACAATCTTTTCTGCTCTTGAACTTCTGAGCCACAGTATGGGCAATTTTTATATCCCTCCGAGGGCATCTCCCTTCCGCACTTAGCGCATATGGAAAGTGGCATAGCAATCAATTGTATTCCTAATATTTAAAGTTATAGAAAAAAATATTTTATAAATTATTAAATTCTCTTTTCCCATACCTTCGTCAATAAGCACCTAACACTGTCTTACTTCATTTCCGATTCGTGCCTTGCTGTTATCGTAGTTCCAGAGTAGATTTATTCCGTTATCTTTTTCGTAGGCGTCGATCTTCTCTATCAAGTCTAGGTATCCTTGGGCTTCAATGCTATCAAATATTGAGCCATCATTTGCATTGAAAATACCATAGACTATGATGTCCCCAGTCCTGCAAACTTGTCTTACATTTACAACTTTTGTAGGTGCGGCACTTGCCATGCTTACAGTCGCTAAGAACAATACAAGAGCAAACACGATTGCAATCTTTTTCATATTTCTCTACCTCCCTTAAGTTTGTACTAGTTACTAGCAATAATGTATTTCTAATATATAAATGTATAGAAAAGAATACCTATATTAGAATTTCAATTTTTATTAACTTCTTTTTCACGATTATTTCAAGGCTCTATACGCAGGCCTTATGGCAAGGAGTATCGTGAGTAATAAGAATATCACCCAGTACTTTAAGACAGCGCCAGCAAAGTATGCCCCTATTAGAATACCAAAGAATACTGCACTCCACTTAGTTAGTCCAAGATCGATGACGTCCAGATTCTTTGCCTTTTTTTCTACAAAAGTTGAGAATCCCATAGTAAATACCTCCCACTATTTATCCCATAATATTAGGGTTTTATTCTATATATAGATTATGGAAAAAAGCAATTTAAGTTAAAGTTATAAGAAATAATCCCCTCAATAGATTATGAAAAAGTGGGATATCTCTAATGTAAAAGGGTTGACCCAAGAAGAAGCAGAAAAGAGGTTGCAAATCGAAGGATTTAACGAGCTCCCATCAAAGACAAAGAAGAGCACATTTGATATCGCTATAGGTGTCCTAAAGGAGCCTATGTTCATGCTACTTGTCGCATGTGGGGAACAGAAGCGTATCGCAGGCAGAGACGTTGCAAGGGGCGATATATTGATCCTCTCCGAAGGGGATAGGGTACCAGCTGATGCGGTGCTAAGATCATCTACAAACTTCTCTTGCGACGAGTCCCTTTTGACAGGTGAGTCTGTCCCTGTCCGGAAACACTCTTCAGAATCTGAATTAGTAATGGGAAAGCCCGGCGGAGATGACCTCCCATTTGTCTTCTCAGGAAGCCTTGTCGTGAACGGTCAGGGGATAGCAGAGGTTCTTGGAACAGGAGCAATGACCGAGATTGGTAAGATCGGAAAGGCTCTTCAGGCCGTTGATTCTGATAGGACCCCACTGCAAAGGGAGACTGGAAAACTAGTGAAGAACTTCTCGATAGCCGGACTAATCCTT
>JAMNZA010000045.1 GCA_023622545.1 Methanobacteriota archaeon
GACCTCCAAGTACTATTATATAATCATATACAGCGTAGCCAGTGTCTTTTACCCCAAAGAAATCGACAGTTAGGTTTGCCTTCCTAAGCGAAGAAACAAAGCCTGGATTCATCTCGTTGTCAATCATGTTGCAGACAACAGCGACCTTTCCCTGGGCAAATGTAGCTGGCAAAAAGCTTAATGAAATAGCCAATAAAAGAATTATAGAGATAGTTTTCCTTCTCATTTGATCACAAAAGGTAATTTTGAAAAAATTATATAAGAGTTTCTATTATTAAATAAAGAATTAAATAAAAGAGATTAATAAAAAATTAATCTGTTCCGCTAGCGTTTCCGCCATTGCCATGATTCTTTTCAAAATTCTTTTTGAATATTGAAAGGAATTTATTCATTGGAAGTGTAGTTGGACAGCCAGTGTTACCTCTTGCATCAAGCTTTGGTTCTCCTATAACGTAACTATCGTTGGGGTCGTCGTATATATCTATGTCCTTCCCGTTGTTGCAGAACTGATTGTACCATACTTTTGTGCCAGTTGGATTTCCGGCGGCATAACCATAATAGTTCGTATGAATTTCTTCTAGCCCGTTCACCGGATTATTCTTGATTATATTGCTTCTGACCATAGTATTGCTTACTTTACCGCCAATTGAAATTCCTGCATATACAGTTTTTTCAACGATGTTACCTTCAATTACAGTATCTAAAACTTCTCCCGCACTTGTCCCCCATGTGATTATACCTATTCCATAGTCCATTTCGCCAAGGAGCTGATTGTTTTTAACAAGGATGTTTTTTGCAGTTCCTGTAGTAGCGATTAATATTCCAGAACTTCCCCAATCTGCAGTTAGTGGCCCACCTTCTACTATGTTCCCAACTATTTGTGAATTCTCCCCAGAAACTTGGATTCCGTTACGAAGGGTACCAGTTACCTTTATTTTGTTATTAAATATATGGGAAGCTGTTCCAGCTCCTGCGGACATACGCTGCCCAATCCCAATTGGATGATATCCAAGTAGTTTATCGGGAGATAATATGAGGGTAAATCCCTCTACCGTAATTGTACCTAGTCCCCCTTGAATAGAAATTACAGTATTTTCATTCGCACCTGTACCGGGACCTATTGTTGTGGCATCTCTTCCACCTACAGATTTTAATGTAATATTTGATTTATTTATCAAGACGTTTTCATTGTAAGCACCTGGATATACAAGTATAGTGTCCCCTGCTCCAGCGTCGGCCAAAGCAGCATTTATCGTAGTATAAGGTTTACCTGAGCCTACTTCAAGAGTAGCAGCACTTACTGGATTTACTATCGCCAAAATAGATACTATTAACAATATTCCTATAATTATTGATTTTATTTTTTTCAATTATAATTCACCTCGATTATTTTATAGTTACAAAAATTAGCTTTTCCCTATATATAAGGATATGGAAAAAAATATGGAAAATATGGAAAAAATTTATAACATTTTTTTCCCTTTTTCTGTGAGCTCAACTTTCTTGTTTCTCCCATTTCTGTGGACAATCACATATTTCTTTGATTCAAGGTATTTGATATTCTTTCTGACAGTCGGTCTTGTCATCACTAATTCTTTACCTATACTGGAAAAAGAGGGATTTATCCCTAGCTTGTTCTGATTCATAAGATAATAAATTATATCGACTATCTTACGGTCTACTTTGTCAGATGTTTTCTCGAGAATCTGTTTTGTTTCCTTCTCCAAAAGCTTCAGTTGTTTAGAATCAAATGCATTATTATCAGCTGATAGTATAATGATATTCTTCCCAAAGTATGCTATCTCTCTTAATTCAGCT
Source organism: Methanobacteriota archaeon (assembly GCA_023622545.1). Lineage (GTDB taxonomy): Archaea > Methanobacteriota_B > Thermococci > Methanofastidiosales > Methanofastidiosaceae > Methanofastidiosum. The sequence continues at coordinate 1,819 of JAMNZA010000045.1, forward strand.
ATGAACGTATAGAGCTCGTCAAATCCATTGTTTGCAGAAAGGAAATCAAGGCTTCCAAGGAATATGACCGACTTATTGTCTATTTTTGAGATAAACTCCTTAAGATTATTGAGCTCAGCAGGAGCTGTCCTTGGCCCACCTTTCTTTGAGATCCAGTAATATTCAAAGTTAATATTGCCTATATCAAAATGTTCTTTCTCATCACGCGAGATTATTATGCCCCTATAACCTACATCCACTAACTCCCTAAAAACTTCAAAAGGTATTGTGCTTGAATGATCCTGTGAGAGATAGATGTTCCCCTCTTCAAGTTCGTATTTCAAAAGCTGTTTCTTTAGGTCAGTTTCTTTTTTCTTCTGCTCAGAGATGTCCCTAACTATACATATGATTGACTTCTCTCCCTTGACCTCTATCCTGCTAAAGCTCAACTCTGCCGGGAATACCTTGCCATTTCCGTTCAAGAAATAAGTTTCAAATGAAAGGCCTTCGCCTGTGAAATCCCTAAATAAGATATGTTGCAATCTGTTTGTTTCAAGTGGTGAAGAAAGATCAAATATGTTCATGTTGTCTAGAAGCTTTTCTTTTTTGTATCCTAGTGCCTTTATAGTTGCCTTGTTTACATCCTCTATGAGGAAATCGTTATTAAGAATAAGTATGGGCTCGTTCGCATTTTCAAACAGTGCCTTAAATTTAATTTCAGAGTGCTTTATCTTCTCTTCAAGGTTTCTCTTTTCAGTTATATCGTTGCCAACTGCAAGAATTGCTGAGAGTTCTCCCTTATCATCATAAATGGGCTTGTTGCCCCAGTATATCCATACTATTTCACCGTTCTTCTTGATGTTCTCATTGATGTGGACACCGAACTCCTTGATGTTTGTATGGATATCATTGACAAGATTTCTAAGATCTCTACCTGATGATTCAATTTTTGGAGTTATCGTATCGTAGACGTTTTTACCAACTATTTCGTTCTTTTTGTATCCAAAAAAGGATAATCCATATTCATTCATCGAGAGAATCTTGCCTTTATTATCAAAAACACATATGATGCTGTTAGCAGATTCTACTATCTCCCTGTATCTTATGTCACTGTTATTTGCCTTTTCTTCCGCTTTTATTCGTGAGATAGTTGTAGCAGCCTTCTTTGCTAGAAGGGATAAAAATATCTTTGTAGTTTCTGTAATATCTTGAGACTCATGGCTAGCAACTACTAAAGTCCCTATGAATTCATTCTTGTAGG
>JAMNZA010000092.1 GCA_023622545.1 Methanobacteriota archaeon
CTGGAAACATTCCCTGCAGTAAACAGGCTTTGTTCCATCAGGCTCGAATGGTACTTCAGTTTCCGCTCCACAACTTGAACATGTTGCCTTGTGCATTTCACGTGGGCCTCTACCGTGGCCTCCTCTTCCTTCACCATACATTTTAATTACTTCCTTTATTTGGCTATTAGTAGCCGAAAAAATAAATGTATTTTTAATTTATAAAATTTATTAAATTTAGATATGAAATAAGAAGAAATCAGTCTAGATTTATGTTTTCAGCACCCTGTTGAATTTTCCTGAACAGTTTTTCAAATTCTAGAGGTTTCAACCCATCCTCTTCGCAATCATGATTTGAACAGTAATAGTTATCGTCATATGCAGGCAAATGAATCCATTCATTATTAATTCCTAAAACATCTACAAAATACCTGAACCTTACCCCTGCACATCTTCCACAAGGCTTGTCCTCTGCAATTAACCAAAGCTTATAGGTGTATTTTTTTCCATCTCTTCCAGCTAAAGTTATCTTTTTTGTATATGTTTCTTTATAGGCTAGAGTGTCCATCTCCCAATTATCGTTTCGATTACTATCAAAATCCATTAAATCGCCTTTTTGGGTAAATATTATTAATAAATATGCATTATATAAGTTTTATTATTAATAAGTCTTCAAATTGGGTATGAATGTACCCCCATATTATTTATATATGATAAAATGGCACCATAATCATGGAAAAAAGAATAGCTGTACTAGTGACAATTGCCATATTGGTAGCCTTTATTGGGTGCACAACAGAAAATCAGACTCAAGTTGAACAAACAACAATACCCGAATCTACTTCTGATAAGCAACCTGAACCACAAATTCAAGAAACAATTGAAACAGACCCAAAAGAGGCACAGACATATTACGCAGAAGGTTTCACATTATATAAGCAAGGAAAGTATCTAGATGCCCTAGAAAAGTTTGATAAAGCATCTCAAATAGATCCTAATTTTGCCGATGCTTGGTACAACAAAGCCGTTACACTAAGTACACTTGGAAGGTACCAAGAAGCAATACAAAGCTATGATAAAGTTATTTCTATAGATCCAAATCATACAAAAGCCTGGTGGAATAAAGGGGTAATCCTCAATAAGATTGGAAAATATGAAGAATCCCAAGAGTGTTTCGAAAGGGCAAAACAACTAGATCCAAGTTTGGAGAATATAGAAACTTAAAAAAATTAAACAGTCTAATAATATGTCCTTGATAACCCTATATAACTTGGAGCAAACAACCCAAGCTAATCAATAGTCCGAATAGGACAAGTATAAATAAGAGCATCTTCTTCATTTTACCCACTATTACTATTGATTTCTTTATATTTAAGATTATGGAAAAAGAGGTTGCTCCCAATTAATGGATCGCTTTTGATTAATAATTAAATTTTCATTTTTTTGAATGCATATGTACCAAAAAGGATCATAACAACCGCAAAGATAGATATTATTGCAAAATCAAAGGCAATGTTGAACTGGGAGATCCCAACCATTGCTCCCCTTATCCCATCAACAGCATAAGTAATAGGATTAACAAAAATAAATGGAGATAACCAAGACGGCAAATTACTTATTGGGAATAGAGCTCCGGACAAAAAGAACAGAGGGATAATGAGGAAGCTACCGATTAACTGGAACCCCTCAGGACTTTCCATCTGGGAGCCAATAATAAGGCCAATACTTACAAGAGCAATCGTTGTAGTAAATAAAAATGCCAGTGAAATAAGGATAGAGATGGGATTTAAACGAAGACCAGGCATTATTCCCAATGATAAAAAGACAAAACCAATACAGATTAAGATAATAATCTGAATCAAAGTGTCTGTGGAGCCTCCAAGTACTTTCCCAACGAAGAGGGAAGTTCTCCTCAAAGGCGAAACTAATACTTCTTTCATGAAATCGATTTTTTTGTCCCACACAATATAAACCCCAAAGAACACCGAAGAAAACAAAGCTGCTTGTATCAAAACCCCAGGGTATATAAAAGCCTGATAATCTAATTCGTGAAATACGCCCGTAAATGAAACTGCAGATCCTAGCCCACCTCCAACTACTAGAAGCCATAGAATTGGATTTACAATTGATGAAATGATTCTTGACCGTTCTCTTGAAAATACCTTTATTTCTCTATACCAGAGTGCATATATCCCTTTTAATTCGCTCATCTTTTCCCTCTCACATGCATCGCTTTTTCCGCCCAACTACCTTCCGGCGAATCTTCTCTTATCCCCCTACCAGTATAATGAATAAATACATCGTCAAGGGTTGGTGAGCGTATTTCAGTGGAGTCCACCTTTCCTACGGTATTTAAGATATCCTGGATATGCATATTGGCATCTTCAACAGTTAAAAATACCTCATCGCTAGAGACAGCAATATTTTTTACGTAGGTTAAATTCTTTAATGGCTCGAGATTCAGGCTCTTTCCCTTCAATTTGATGATGTCCCCGCCTAATTCTTTCTTTAGTTCATCTGGGGTTCCCAAAACAACGATCTTACCGTAATCAATTATTGCAAGCCTATCACACAGTTTGTCAGCTTCGTCCATGTAATGCGTAGTTAAGACAATGGTAATTTTTTCTTCCTTTGCTAGTTTTTCTATATATGACCAGATATAATCGCGTGATTGAGGGTCAAGACCAAGTGTTGGCTCGTCCAAAAACAATACCCTTGGATGGTGCATAAGCCCTCTTGCTAGTTCCAGTCGTCGTCTCATCCCGCCAGAGTATTTCTTCACCAGATCATCCTTTCTATTGGTTAAATCAACAAGTTCAAGGACTTCTTTTATTCTTCGCTCTTTCAAATCGTCAGGCATATCATAAAGCCATCCATGGAGCTTCAAATTCTCATAGCCGGTCAATATCTCATCGGAGCTGGGGTCTTGAAATACAATTCCGATAGATTTTCTAACTTTGTCTGAGTCTTTAACTATGTCATAATCATTAATAGTTGCAGTTCCGGATGTCGGTGGCTTTAGAGTTGTTAGCATAAAAATTGTAGTTGTCTTTCCTGC
>JAMNZA010000108.1 GCA_023622545.1 Methanobacteriota archaeon
GCTCATCTCATGCTTCTCGGAGTGAGTGCGGAACCTGAGTTCATCAATACGATTAAGGACTTCCCTGAGGTTATACCCGCTTTGAATCCTGTTTTTTAATTCGCTGAATATCTCACCAATCTTGTACTCAATAGTATCAGCACTGACAGCATCAGCTTTAAATTTCTTGAGATAAGGAAATAGTTTCCCGTTAACGAAGTCAGTCAGGTCATCACCGGTAAGTGCGGCCTGATGGTCAATTTTACCATTTCCATTCTTGGGGGCAGCCCATATTTCCCATCTGTATTCAGGGCCAATAATTGGAGTATAGCTTTTCCCTGATAATTCTGCCGCTGTTTTTTTATCCCTCTCAAGGTCGTCAAGGTACTTGAGAAAAAGTATCCATGAAGTTTGCTCAACATAATCCAACTCGCTACTGCATCCAGCATCTTTATGCAAGATATCATCAATATTCTTAAAGGTTTGTTCAAACATAAGTCGACAGTATTTCTTGAAGAGATTAAAATTATGGAATATTATGGTGAAAAATGGTCAAGAGAGATAAATTTTGCAGTTGTAGGGTCTCTATCTTGCTCAATAAAGTCACTGTAGTTAAATCTTATTCAATTGCTGCAGAAAGTAAATCAGGATTGGCTATTTATTTCATATAAAGTCTATTATGCTCACCAAATGTCATCACTTTACATCCTGATTTTGTGTCAGTTTCCAAAACAAATAAGAGAATACCTTTCTACTTCTGACTAATCCTCCCAATATTTCGGATTTAAAGTTAATTGAAGGGTCTTATTACAGTCTTGCCTAAGCTGCAAAGCCAGAAACGGTGGGAATTGGAGTAGGTTGACTTCCCAACTCAAACATACTCCTACTTTGATTAGTTTACCAGGTGTCGATATACTCTATTGTACTCCCATGAAAGCAATGTTGAAGATAGATCCTTGGCTTTGAATCCATTCTTACCTCTGTATCTTAAAAGATAGGCACCCATCAGAACTATAAACTGAGGTTTTGAAAGCCTATATTTGTCCTGCAACTCGTTAATGGCCCGGTAGTGCAAGCAGAGGAGCCAGGCGTGGCATGACTGAACCTGGCCATATCTTTCATGATAAATCTTAATATTCTTTTTTGCCATCTCAATTGACCTCTTCCTCACATACTCCTGTACCCGCCAGTCCTTGACAATGTCATTCAAAGGTATGGTGCTTAATAAATCAGGCATTTTATCTTCCTCGCTGTGGTTACTCTAAGTGTATTGGGGTCGCTTCTCCGCCGCCGAATCGGAATCGCAGACCCGCCCCCGGCTCCTCCGGGTAATTTCTTCATATCTAATATACCTCTATTCATGAAAGTAGAATACTATGTAATAATAAACCTCAATTGATCTTCTTATTTACATTTCTGCTTTCATTATTCATGTCTTTCTATATTCCCTCCTTTTTACCAGTGATATTCAATTTGGATATGTTTTTTACCACCTTAAATTCACAGAACAGTCTTTTCAAAAGTTTTCTTTTTTTCTTTGGGTAAGAGAGTGTTTTACGCATAGGCAACGAACAGAAAAGGCAACTTGGCTATGAGTCTGACGCAATATGCTTGTGCGTTCAACGCCGTGCTTATGCGTTCAACATATAGGCAAAATGAGGCATCAAGTAATCATTAGCAAATATTTCTGATTGGTTTTCCAGATCATTAATCACTTTCATCTATCGGCTCCATCGGGGGTAAGCTATCGTCATCCCATTCTGAAGAAGCATTCGACTCATTGTTGCTATCGGTGGCTCGTGAGTTATTACCGTAATAAGGTTCAGTTCTATTATTGGAGACGTGGGTATTCTCGGTTAGAAGGAGTTCCACCTGAGTTGCTATGTACTGATTTGTTGATAATTTGACTATCCTTATAAGACCGAAAGAATCAAGCTCAGTCAAAATTCTTCTATAAAATCGTCGATCCCGCATTCCAGTCATCTTCATGGCTATCGAAGTTGGAAGGCCTATTATGGGTCGATCCCAACCAATTTTATTATTTAATTGGCATATCCAGAAGTACAAGGCAATGTGTGCGGGTTTAAATTCGTTTTGACTTGCTTCTACCATTTGATATAATTGCTTGGATAATCTGTATCCAGTCTTTTTATTCCCTTCATTTAAAGGGAATTTCCTATATTTGTCCATTATCGTCTAAGATTAATACCGGAGTGATTTTGCGAGCCAGCTCCGGTATTTATTTTACATTTTTTTTATTTGTCTTCCCACAGATACCCACCTGTCTATATCAGTCTTTCGGAAGTATAATCTTCGGCCATATTTCTCAAAAGGGATCTTGTTCTCATTCACCCACATATAAACTGTTTGTCGTGCAGGATTCTCGGGTAGATAGTCTCTAAGATCTTCTATGGTCATCAGATAATCCTCGTCCTTTACATTGGCGATTTTATCAGCTAATAGGAGATCCACTTTTTTGACTAACTCGGAAACCATTCCAGGCAGAGCGTCAAATGTAACAGGGTCGTTCTTATTCATAATTTGTTGATTTTTTATTGGGTGAAAATAAATTATGGATAGAACATAACACGCAGAAATACAGGCAAATAACAGACACATTCTGTCTGGAAAATATCTGAATTTATCTTGTAGGATTGTAAAGAGGCTGGTATGCAGGGGTTTAGACTATCTGAAAAATCTTACTGACTTTCGAGCTGGGATTTATACTTGTCAATAATACTTCTAAGCGGCTCTTTCCTATCAACTTTTGATACTGAGCCCAAAGTAAAAGGCTTCTCATCGTTACTTCTGAAACACCTATTTAATTGCTTCATCTCAAACTGAAATCCTTTTTGAAATGCAATAGCATCTGCCTTGACTGTACGCCATAAGATCTTCTCGTTACCACCCGGGAGTTGTTTATATTCCATCACATAATTGAATACCTCAGGTGTTGCCCAGATGTA
>JAMNZA010000082.1 GCA_023622545.1 Methanobacteriota archaeon
GAACACAAGTGCGCCGGATTGCCTACTTCTCCCAAAAAGGTACTCTGTGACTGAAAATCTTGCAGCATAATATGCACCTACTGTCAAAGATGCATATCCCTTTCTTCCATCGAACAGCTCAAAATCTGAAACAACATTTGGCTCAAGAGTGTTTTCCAAGAATAATGACCCTGGAAGCCAGCACTCGAGAAACTCATAGCACCATGTTGAAGGGAATAAAAGGACGACAAATCTATTCCCAACTTCTTCATGGTAGTATACTTCAAACTTATTAATTTCTGGAAATGTTTTGACCTTTTTTAGGTGGAACTTTGAAAGTGAGTCGTCGGTAGCTGTGATGCTCCACCTAGTCGGGACAAGCTTCCTGTTCTTCTGCTCTCCCAGTAACCCTGCAGAAAGTAGCTTAGAAATATGAGAGACAGGTATATCTTTATGATAAAGAATCGATATCCCTTTTGATGCCTTTACATCGTCTGATGTGATCTTGTCAACAGCCCTTGGAATCTTGGGATTTTCTGTAATCTTAATACTTTCAACGAAACCTGATGGGCCAGTGGGGGGTGAAAACTGGGAAAATTCAAGACCAAAGTGAGGTGTTTTTTTAAGAATAAGCTCCACATCAACAGGTTTCTTTGACATTACAATCTCTTGACTTTTTTCAAGATACCCAGTAGGGTTCCTAGCATCTGTGACTTTAATCAACTCTTTTGATCTCACTAGAAGAGATCTGAATCTAATAATCTCATCTAGCTCCTTCCCATGCCACCCTTCGGGCAAATCAAATATATCCGTGCCTTCATGAACTGGAGGAACAAGAGGCCCAACTAAGACCTTTGGGTAGTTCCAGTCCCCAACAAAAAATGCTGATGGTGATGCCCCAAATATGTCCTTATTTATCAAGGGGACAATCTCTTCCCTTATCCTCTTTTTTTCCATTATAGGACAAACTCCTCTGCCACAGAGCTTCTTATACCCCCTGCAAACAGTACAGAGACTTGTCTTTGGAGCATGCATATATGAATACAGGGTAATTTGTTATTTATCCTTAATGGAGACAGTTTTAATAATATTAAAAAAAGGATTACAAAAAATAACCGGTTTTATCTAAAATATATAAAAAATATCCAATAAAAGACAAGAATAACAAAGTTTTATAAATATAATTATTAAATGACTAAAAAAAGAGGAATTGTCATGTCAGATGTCATACTGCCTTTTTCTGATGTAAAAAAAGATGATTTTAAATCAATTGGAAATAAAGCTTTGAATGTTTCTTTATTACAGGCCGAAGGATTTTCAGTGCCTTATGGTTTTGTAGTAACTACCGATGCTTATAACAAATATCTTTCTGATAACAACTTCAAAGAAAAAATATCCGAGCTATTGAGAGCGACAACATTTGATTATAAAAAGAGCGTTGCCACAACATCTAATAATATCAAAGGGCTTATCTTATCCGGCGAGATTGACAAATCTATAAAAAAAGATATAGAAAAGGTACTATCAAAAAATAAGAAAATAAAATTGTGGGCGGTAAGATCATCTGCATTAGCAGAGGACCTGGCTGAAGCATCCTTTGCAGGTCAACAGGATTCTTTTCTCAATATAAATTCCAAGGATGTCGTTGAGCACATTAAGCTTTGTTGGGCTTCATATTGGAATGAGCGGGCTATCAGTTATAGGCACAATGCAAAAATATCGCATCTCGATGGAGGAATGGCAGTAATAGTCCAGAGCATGGTAGATGCAAAAGCAGCAGGCGTAATGTTCACTGCAGACCCGATAACAGGTGATAGAGATAAGATTGTTATAGAGTCAAGCTGGGGGCTTGGTGAATCAATAGTATCCGGTATCGTGAGCCCAGATATGTTCACACTAGAAAAAAAGTCAAAGGAAATCATTGAAAGAAAGATCAGCAGCAAAGCTAAGGGAGTTTTTCTATCCGACAAGGGTAGTGTGGCACGTGATATTGAGGAAGAAAAAAAACTAATACCTTCATTGACCGATGAGGAAATAATATTCATATCAAATCTTGGTGAAAAGATTGAAACCTATTTTAATGCGCCACAGGATATTGAATGGGCAGTTTCTGATGATGGTGTGTCAATCCTGCAATCAAGAGGAATTACAACAATAGAAAAAGACAATACTTTATGGACAAGAGGTTATTCTGATGAATATTGGGCAGATGTCACATCTCCTCTCTTCTTCTCCCTACTTGGAGAAAACCTATCCAACTATGTTTTCAAGGAAGGAGCAAAGATAATGGGGTATAAGGAGCTAAGGGACAAGGACCTCTTGAGATTACATAAGGGTCACGTCTACTTTAATGCACAAGCTTTAGAGGACGTTTTTACATACAATCCAAAGCTAGGAAGGACAAAAGAGCTCCTTAACTACTTCCCAAAGAACGAGCAGGAGAGGATAGCAAATGCTGATGCGAAGTTGTTCAAGAGAATTCTTGCTGAAGTTAGGGTGGCAATCCTAGATCCCGACGGTAAGATTACTTCAACTGATAGCGCTTATCTTAGGTGGGCTAATGACTATCTAAATTATCTAAAAGGTTTTGATCAAGTTAATTTTGAGAAGCTAAAGGATGAAGAGCTTCATAATGAGTTTTTGAATTTAAGGGCAAAGTTCCTCAAGCACAACAGACTTATCAGGTATGGAATGGTCACCCATAGCATCGGATCAAATCTAATCTTAAAAAGATGGCTAACTGACTGGCTAGGGGATAAATCAGGGGTCTTGTACTCAAAGCTGATAACTGGCCTTCCTGACAATAAAACTATTGTGACTAACATTGAGATGGCAAAGCTCGCTAAAGAAACTAAAAAGGATAAGAATGCTTACAAGTTGATTAAAAAACTCTCGTCATCTGATTT
>JAMNZA010000001.1 GCA_023622545.1 Methanobacteriota archaeon
TATAGCAATGCATATTGGAACCCCTAATGGAGCGAGAGCAGTCGGGAATGCCCTAGCAAACAATCCATTCCCTCTAGTGATCCCTTGCCACAGGGTAATAAAATCCGATGGAGGTCTTGGAGGATTTGGAGGGGGACTTCAAATGAAGAAATATTTACTTGAAAATGAGGGAATAAATTTCTCCGAAGATTGGAACTTAATAAATCCCAAATTTTATTATTAGAAATCATCAAGAGTTTTTTGTGCCTTCGAAAATTCAAGGTTAGAGATTCTGATCCCAAATCTTCTTAATTTCTTATCTGGATTTTCTTTTAGATATTTTTCGAGTAATACTTTTGAAATATTAATTACTTTTTGAATTTCCCTTGTTTGAGGTATGGTATCGCTTTTTGTTTGAGTTTTTAATTCAGTATCGATTGTAATTATGGAAACAGTTCTGAAAGATACATTATTCTTTAGAATCCTTATCTCCATGTCCTTTCCCAATTCAATGATTTTTTCATAGATTACATTCTGATCATTTGTATCTTCTTTAAGCGTCCCTATTCTTGACAATTGTTTCTTTTCTCTAGGCTCAACAGGTGAATCGTCTATGCCCAAGGATTTGTTGTGAAGTAACCTTGCCTTGTTCTTGCCAAATACTTCTTCAAGTTCTTTTAGGCCATACTCACTAAGGTCTTTTGCAGTTTGAATACCTAAGTCATTAAGAGCTTTAGTTGTTTTTTCCCCAATTCCGTGTAACTTTGAAACGGGCATATATTTTAAGAAATTTATTATTTCTTCTTCTTTCACAACTGTCAATCCATTAGGTTTTTGAAAATCAGAAGCTATCTTTGCAACAAACTTATTAGTGGACAAACCAACAGAAGCAGTTAACTCTTCTTGTGAAGAAATTTTTTCTTTTATTGATTTAGCTATTTCTATTGCCTTATCCCAATTTCCATCGGTCAACTCAGTAACATCTAAATAGGCTTCATCAATACTAACTTGCTCCATAGTATCCGATTCTTCTTCCATTAAATCCATTATTCTCTCAGAGATTTCTCTATAATAATCCATATCTACTGGTAAGAATACAACATCCTTTCCTTTTGCTATTCTCTTTGCAATTACTATAGGCATACCAGCTTTTATCCCAAACGCCCTAGCTTTATAATTTGAAGTACTTACTGCACCGCTTTCTTCAGATCTGCCTGAATACACACATATGACAACAGGCTTCCCTTTTATTGCAGGATCTCTATTTTCCTCAAGAGAAGCGTAAAAAGAATCAAGGTCAACATGCATTATTATTCTTTTCATTGATTAATTTTTAATATTCTAAGATATAATGTTTATGCTTTTTGAGTAAATTATACTATATAATAGTAACAAATAAATAGGCCACCCATATCTAAATTATCAGGGATAATTATGTTAAGAGTAGTAAATCTAGGTGCTGAAGTAGAAGGAACTCCAATTCTTGACCATGTTAATCTCTACATTAAAGAGGGTCAGACTTATGTCCTTTTTGGGCCCAATGGTAACGGTAAGACTTCTTTATTAATGACTTTAATTGGAAATCCTGCATTTAATATTACATACGGAAAAATATTCTTTAAAGATCAAGAAATCAATAATTTGACTACTGATCAAAGAGTAAAAATGGGTATGGGAATAAGCTTTCAGACACCCCCAAAAGTAAGTGGATTAAAATTAATTGACATGTTGATTAATTGTGCAAAACAGAGTGGAACAGACCAGAATAAAATATACGAATATGCACAAATGCTAAATATGGAGAAATTTTTGAATAGAAGTTTAAACGTTGGGTTTTCTGGCGGGGAAGTAAAACGTTCAGAAATACTTCAACTTTTGACTTTAAATCCCGACTTAATTTTATTTGATGAGCCTGATAGCGGAGTTGACCTTGAAAATATTGCATTAATCGGAAATGCGATGAGTGACTTACTAGACCGTAAAAAGAAGGGAAGCGAAAGAAAAAAATCGGGACTCATAATTACACATCAAGGGCATATACTAGATTATGTCGATGCAGACTATGGTGTGATTCTGTATAAAGGCATGATTGCATGCATGGGAGACCCTTATGTCATGCTTGATGAGATAAGTAAAAAAGGTTACGAGGGGTGTGTTGAGAAATGCCTAAAGGGATTCCAGAACTCGAAAAGGATGTAAAAGATAAACTTGAAAAAGTCGGAATAGAGATGGACAAAGATAAGAGATCTGCGATATTCCTTCAAGTAGATCAACAAGTTGAAACATCTTCAAGCTTTGCATCGGACATTGAAATGATTGATATTAAAAAAGCCCTCGAGAAGTATGATTGGCTTCACGATTACTATTGGAAAGTAGTTTCTAGAGACAAAGACGAGTATACAAAAGAAGTCGATGTTGACGAAGTAAATGGGTATTTCATAAGGGCACTTCCTGGTGCAAAAGTTAACTTCCCTGTTGAAGCATGTCTTTATTTAAAATCACCAAAAAAACAAAAAGTTCATAACATTATTATAGCAGAAGAAGGGTCTGAACTTAATATAATTTCTGGGTGTGCATCACATCCAGGGCTTACTACAGGAATGCATCTTGGAATATCTGAATTTTATATCAAGAAGAATGCTAAACTTTCGTTCACAATGATCCACAATTGGGAAAATAACATCGAAGTTAGGCCAAGAAGTGCGGCTATTGTTGAAGACGGTGGAACTTATATTAGCAATTATATTATCATGAACCCAGTTAAGATTGTCCAGATGTATCCCACAGTTCATTTAAACGGTGATAATGCCACCGCAATAATGAGCAGTGTGATAGTTGCAATGAGCAATTCTATTGTTGATACTGGAAGCAGAGTTATTATCAAAGGAAAAGGTTCTAGTGCAGAAATACTTTCAAGAGCAATAAGCAAAGGTGGCACAATCTATTCTAGAGGGGATATAGTTGGCGAGTCAGCAGATGCTAGAGGACATCTTGAGTGCATGGGAATGATGCTATCTGAGGAAGGAAGCATAATTGCAATTCCAGAACTTGAGGCAAAACACCCAAATGTGGATTTAAGCCATGAAGCTGCAATTGGAAAGATAGCGGAAGAAGAGATTTTCTATTTGATGTCAAGGGGATTCAGTAGGGACGAAGCAACTGCTGCAATAGTCAGAGGATTTTTAGATATAGACATAAAAGGTCTACCTTTAGCCCTAAAGAAAAAAATAGATGAGGCAATAAATCAAGTTGAAAAACAATTAATTTAATTTTATTTATTCTCTCCAAAAATCAGGTACAAAAAGAACCATCACTGTAAATATTTCCAGTCTTCCTACCCACATACAGAAAGTCAAAACTATTTTAATAAACGGAGATAATCCAGCGTAAGTGCTCATAGGGCCTACAAGTCCAAGCCCTGGGCCAACGTTCCCTTGAGTTGCAGCTACACTAGAAATTGCTGTAATAATATCGATTCCATAAGCGGTTAATAATGCCGTAGCAATAACAAATATAACAATGTATCCAATAAAGAATCCCATTATGTCCTTTAAGATATCCTCTTGGATACTATCCTCGCCTACCTTTATTGATAAAATTGCATTGGGGTGGATGTATTGATATAATTCTCGGTATAAATACTTTAATATTATAAGAACTCTAATATTTTTTATTCCTCCGCCTGTAGACCCGGCACATCCTCCAATAAACATAAGAATCAATAAAAGTACCCTAGAAAAAGAAGGAAATAAATCAAAATTGGCAGTAGCAAATCCTGTAGTAGTGATAATACTAGTTACTTGAAATGAAGCATATCTGACTGAATCTATGATATTGCCATATACGTTATAGAAAAGATCAAATGTCATAAGTATAATGGCACTTAATACAACTACAAGATAGAAAATAAATTCTTTATCTTTAAAGTAATTAATTTTTCCACGTAATAAATTATAATGAAGCATAAAATTTACGCCAGACAAAAACATAAAAAGTATTATTACTGCTTCAATATAAGGGCTATTATAATAACCAATACTTGCATTTTTTGTGGAAAATCCTCCTGTTGCAAGTGTACAAAATGTGTGGCAGGTAGAGTCGAATAAATTCATCCCACCGATTAATAGCAAAATTATTTCAATTCCAGTAAAAAGAAGATAGACTCCATATAATATTTTTGCTGTTTCTTTCATTTGTGGTTTTAATTTATCTAGTTTTGGTCCAGGGGCTTCAGCATCAAACATCTGCATGCCCCCAATAGAAAGAGCGGGAAGAACAGCAACAGCAAGAACGATTATTCCCATCCCACCAATCCACTGAATAAAAGCTCTCCACAAAAGAATAGATTTCGGAAGTATTTCTACATTAGAGATCACAGTTGCTCCAGTGGTAGTAAATCCAGACATTGTTTCAAAATATGAATCTATATACCCTAAAGTTCCAGATAGATAAAATGGTAGTGCTCCAAAGGCAGTTAATATTGCCCACCCTAGAGATACTACAGCTAATCCTTCGATAAGTCTAAGCCCTATATCTTTCTCTTTTATTCTTGAAAGTAAGTATCCTGATAAAAATGTTATACCGATACAAGCGATAAATACAATTATCTCTTTTTCACGATAATAAAGGGCGCATAATAATGGAATAATCATGCCAATTGACATCATCATCACAATTTTACCGACTATTGGTAAAACACTTCGTAATCTCATCGGTAGCCCTCAAAAATATAATATTAATTTACTAATCCTAAAAAGTTTTTTACTTTTATAAGTTTACTCTTTCCAGTAGCTTGGAGAAAATAAGACAAATAATGTAAACACTTCAAGTCTTCCTGTTAACATGCAAAAGCAAAGAATAATTTTTGGTATCGAGGGTAAAAAACTGTAAGTAGTCATTGGACCAACTAAATTAAAACCTGGGCCAACACCGCCCATTGTAGTTGCAACTGAAGAAATGGAAGTAAGAAAATCATTACCAAAAATTAGCATTAATAAGCTACATAATGCAAAAGTGACAATATAGAAAATATAAAATCCACTTACTCCTTGGAGAACATCTTCAGATATTTTTTTTCCATTTAACTTAATTGAGAAAAATGCATTCGGATGTATAATTCTGTATATTTCTCTAAGGCCTATTTTGAATAAAAGAAGGATTCTAATAACTTTTATAGCGCCTGCAGTCCCACCTGCACAACCTCCTACTAACATCAACAGTAGTAGTACCATTCTAGAGAAGTCAGGCCATAAATTAAAATCGGTAGTTGCGTAACCAGTTGTACTAGATACGCTAATTATATTAAAAATAGCATGTCTAAAAGATAATAAAATGTTTTCGTGAAGATTATAAGTAAGGTCTAATGTTACAGTTAAAATAGCAATACCCAATATAGAAACATAAAGCAGGAACTCGCTATCTTTTAAATATGCCTTAAATTTCCCTTTAAAAGCAGAATAATGAAGTGAAAAACTCGTGGCCCCTAGAAACATAAATAATATTATTATCCCTTCAATCAATGGACTGTTATAAAATCCAATACTTGCATTTTTCGTGGAGAATCCTCCTGTTGCAAGTGCTGCAAATGAATGACATGAGGCATCGAAAAGAGACATTCCTGCGAGGACCAATAAAATAATTTGTGTCGCTGTAAAAAAAATGTATATGCTGTAAATAATTTTCCCTACTTCTCTAACTTGGGGTTTCAATTTATCTAATTTAGGGCCGGATGGTTCAGAAAGGAATATCTGTCTACCTCCAACGGATAACGCAGGCAATATTATCAAAGCGAGGACAACAATTCCTATACCCCCTAGCCAATGAGTAAAAGATCTCCAGAATAAAATACATTTAGGTAATATCTCTACGTTATTGATAACAGACGCCCCAGTAGTGGTAAACCCAGATATACTTTCAAAATACGCATCAATAAAATTTAACTCTCCAGAAAAGATAAATGGAAGAGCTCCAAAAATTGGAATAATAATCCAACATAGGGATACCACTCCAAATCCTTCAATTAATCTGATATCCTCCATTTCAAAAACTAATTTAAGAAAAGTTCCAAATAAGAAAGTTATCAAAATACAGAAAATAAATATCCAAGATTCAGTTTCACGATAATATAACCCCCAAAGTAGGGGGATAATCATAGACAATCCTACTATTTGAAGTAGTTGTCCGAGTATATGTAAAACTGATCTTACCCTCATTTTATCTAGGACTTCTTAATATTATCATATTTATAAAATTAATCTAATAAGTCATAATATATCTTTAATTTATTATTATTTTATTTCAAAATTAGATATTTTTAAAAATTATTAAATATTGTATTGCCAACATTCTCATAATAGAATCTATTTTTTTTATACTTTGTTATACCTTTAAAAATAAGAACTTTCATGTTTTGTATCAATTGGATAATTTAATAAACATAACCTCTTAGTTGTGATTAAATTAGGCCATGGAGGAACAATATGTCAAGAAATAGAATAGAAACTAAAAATGCACCAATGCCAGTTGGGCCTTACTCTCAAGGAATAGTTGCAGGTGATTTTGTTTTTGTATCCGGACAGATTCCAATCATGAAATCTGGAGTTATCGTTCAAAACGATATCGAAAAGGCAACAGATATTGTTTTGGACAATATTGAAGCAATCTTAAAAGAAGAGAATCTAACTCTGGACGACGTCATAAAATCAGAGGTATACCTCAAAGATCTCAAAAACTTTGAAAAATTCAATAAAGTTTATGAAAAAAGATTTACGTCCGGAATAAAACCATCAAGAGTGACAGTTGAAGTCTCTAATTTACCAAAAAAATCAGAGATAGAAATATCTTGCATAGCATATAAAAAGAAGAAATAAAATTTAATATTGGCCAAACAGTTCTTTTATTTTTTTAATTTTCTCTACTCTTGCAGAGATTATGACTTTGTCATCTTCTAGTATAACATCGTTTCCTCTAGGAATAATCAGTTTATTATCTCTAACTATGATTAAAAATAATAGGTCTTCTGGTAGATTTATTTCCTTTAGAGGTTTATTCATAATTTTAGCGTTCTTAGTTGGAGAAAGTTCAATAACCTCAGCTTGACCGTTTGGAAGTCTAATAAGTGATCTAAGGCCGCCCATTCTAATAAATCTCATAACGTGTTCTGCAGTTGAGATCTTTGGGCTAATTGCTACATCTACCCCCATATCCTCAAAAAATTTAATAAGTTCTATATTTTCAACTCTCGCAATAGTCTTTGAAGTACCAAGATATTTTGCTAGAAGACAAGAAAATAGATTTAATTGGTCATACCTGGTGAGCGATACAAAAGCATCCACATCACCAATCCCTTCGTCTTTTAGAAGAGCTAGATCCATTATGTCGCCCTTAATAACAAGCGTTTTTTGAAGAATTTTTGATATTTCCTCACATCTTACTGCGTCACTGTCAATTAATTTCACTGACATACTCCTCTCAAGCATTTTTGCAAGTTGAACAGCAGTATTACTAGCTCCCATTATCATTACTTTTCTAATCCTCTGGCATTCACTGCATTTTTCTATTACTTTTTCAACTATTTTTGGTTTACCCAATATGAAAGCTTTGTCTCCTTCTTCAAATACATATTCTCCAGTTGGTATAACGGTGTCATCTTCTTTGATAACAGCGCCTATTATTGTTTCATCTGGGAATATTTTTTCTTTCAAAGCTTTTCCTAAGTATTTGGAATCTTCGCCAACTTTAAATTCGGCCATTGTTACTTTCCCATCAGCCAAAGCTTGGATAGCAAGAGCGCTTGGCAATTCCAATATCCGTTCAACATCGTATGCTATGATTGTACCGGGAGAAAATGCATAATCAACACCAACTTTGGATAGCTCAATATCCTCTGTGAATGTATACTCTATTGCAATCTTTGCAACAGTTTTTTTAACCCCAAGATTTTTTCCACTTATGCAAGATATCAAATTAACTTCTGAAGAATTTGTAACTGCAACTAATAGATCTGCATCTTTAGCTCCAGCCTCGTTAAGAATTTTAGGATTAGCACCGTTGCCTTGTATTACAAGCGCATCAATCTTTTTAGAGATTTCTTGGCATCTGGAAAGATCTTTTTCTATAACAACTACACCAATACCTTCTTCAACAAGAAGTTTTGCAATGTTATAGCCGGTAAGGCCTCCCCCTACCACAATGACATACATAAGGTAAACATGAGATAATACCTATATAAAGATTTAGTATGTTGCCTTATGATAAATCGACAGAAGATGATACATTTTTAATAGATTCGTCTAATGAATTATGTGGGATATCTATCTCGATTGCATTAAATCTACATTTCTCGACGCATCTACCGCAGCCCCTACAATCATTATTTATTTTGGCCTTTCCATTGTCCATTGAAATAGCGTGAACAAAACAAGTATCTATACATTCTTTGCAACCTGTACATCTTTCTGTTACTTTAATTTCAAGTCCAGGTATTCTAGTTACTTTTGTATTTATAGCCTTAGATAAATTTGGTAACATCATCCAAAGACAACAGCACTCGCAACAGTTACATATTGTCATTAATTTATCATCTGGTTTTGCTTTCAACCAAACTGAATCTAATTTATTTCGTCCAATTAAATGTACCAGTCCAGCTTCACTACATTTTTTAATATAATTTTTAGCTTCATCTTTTGTTACTTGTCGCCCGAGTTTTGGATCTATGTTTAAGGTAGCTTCACCAAGGAATAGACAACCATATTCTTTAGGATAGTTTTTACAGTTCTTGGATGTTCTGCAAAGACAGAAGTTCATCATGAATTGGTGTTCTGATTTGTCTATAAAATGTTCAACAACTTTTGAAGGAAGAATAATTGAATCATCTTGATTGATACTGTGTTCAATTTGAACTACTTTGTCCTTTGGTAAGTAGTATATTTTATCATTTTCAAAGAACATCTTATCAACGATATTTCCTATTGAGGGGATTCTAGTAAAACTTGCAAAGAAGAACCTATATGGAAAAAGTTTTGTTAAGATTCTAATTGAGAGGGGTATTTTTTCCATATTTATCCTTCAAAAATATTATGTAGCATCATGAAACAATATTTAATATAAGTTTTGTGGGAAACTAGAGATTTGGCGAAACAAGAGAATTAGTTAGCATCATTTTAGTTATTTCCTTCCAAGTTTTCCTTATTTCTTTTATTTCTACCCCCATCAACACTGCAGTCATTAATCCATCTTGTAGGGACATAATTCCCATTGATAACGAGGCAGTATCTATATCTTTTTTTATAATTCCTCTTTTTTTGTAATCATTAAAATAATCAGATAATAAATTTGTAGCTTCTTTATAATATTTTGTCATCTCATTCTTCATAGAAGGATTACTTTTTATTATTTCAGAGATGGCAAGATTAAAATCAAGTGGAGGAAATAAGGCATCCATTAATAAGTGGTTATCTTTGGATTTTATATCAAACATTATATCGAAAAACTCGTCATCCATTATCTCCTTTGGATGTTTCGTTTTAAGAAATAAGATTAATTCTCCGTGTACAGATTCAATATAATACTGCATGACTTGGATGAACAGTTCTTCCTTACTTTCAAAATATTGATATAGGGCAGCTTTGCTGACACCAAGACTATCTGCAATTTCAGACATTTTTGTTTGATGATATCCCTTCTCAGAGAAAAATTTCACTGATTTTTTGATTATTCTAGTCTTTGCTTCTTCTCTATATTCAGGAACTACTTTTGGCATATCTAACATCAAAATTATTAAAAACTCCCTTAAAAATATTTCTACTTATTGGAAAATATTATGACTTACTGGTAAGTTTTTTAAAGGAAAATGTAATCGATAATCCAAGGTGCTTGCATGGAACTATCATTTTGGATACTGCCTATACTTATTTTTCTAGCAAGGATAGTTGATGTTAGCATTGGAACAATGAGGATAATTTTTGTTTCTAAAAACCTTAAAAAATTGGCACCTTTAGTTGGATTCTTTGAAGTTTTCATCTGGATCAATGTTATTGGTCAAGTCATGCAGAACGCCAATAGTATTATACACTATATTGCATATGCCGGTGGATTTGCTGCTGGAAACTATATTGGAATAGTAATAGAAGAAAGAATAGCTATGGGCAATGCAATTGTTAGAATTATCACAAAAGAGGATACTGATGATTTCTTGAAATATCTAAGAAAAGAAAAATGTGGAGTAACAATAATAGATGCCCAAGGAAAGAAGGGGGAAGTAAAAGTATTATTAACTGTTGTGCAAAGGAAGAAACTTGATGAGATATACGAGGCAGTAGATAGATTAATCCCAGATTCATTTGTTTCCACTGAAGATGTTAAATCTGTAAGTGACGAAGGATTTCTAGGGGTACCTGCAAAGAAAAAGAGATTTCTAGGAACTTTTAGATCCCTAAGAAAGGGCAAGTAAATTAGATATACTTCTATTTCTATTATATGCCATTTAATCTCATAATTTCTTTGATATATAATAAATGAAGTTCTCACCCAAAGAATGACTGCTTGTCATTTTGAAATTAGTTTTATCCATTAACTCTTCTATTTCTGATTCATTTATTCTCTCTTCAAGGGGTGGACCTCTTTCAGTTAGTTTTTTCTGCCATTCTATTATGCAAAGTGTTCCATCTTTTTTTAGAATTCTGTTTGTTTCTTTTAAGAAGCTAATTTTGTCTTCAACTTCGTGTAATACATTTGCCATAAAACTAAATGTCCCTATATTTGAATCTAAATGGAAATGATATGGGTCCGAAATAATAGTATCAATGTTTGTTATTTTATTCTTTAATATTCTAATTCTAAGCTCGTCTATCATCTCTTTGGATGTATCCAGTGCAAAGACTTTTCCTTCATGACCAACAATTTTTGAAGCGGGTATAGAAAAATAACCTATTCCACAACCAATATCGATAAATATTTGATTTTTATTTAATCCAATTTTGATTAGAGTTTCTTCAGGAGGTAATATTTTTCTCCTTTCAGGCGAATCCAATTTTTGCATATCCTTGACATTAAATTTATGGGCCATAATTTATTTCTCTCCCTTTTTAATTAGGATTTTCTGATAAATCTCATTAATCTCTTTTAGCATATCTTCCATTTCTTTCTTTACTTGCTCAGGTTTATTTATATTAAAATCTGGGTGATACATCATATTCAATATCTTCTTTCTCTTCTTGATCTCTTCGATAGTGGCATTAGGGGGACAACCAAATTGTTTTAATAAAGATTCTAATGAATCACTATCTTTCTTTATAGATTCTTCTCTTTTATTTTTTCTCTGTTTATTCTCTTCATAGTTCCATTTCTGATAATCCCACTTTTTTTCTTCCTTTTTCTTTTTTTCAAGAATATTAAATTCAGATTTAACACTCTCAAAAAACTTATTTTTGCCATAATCCTCATAAGTTATTAGAATCTCAATATTACCATTGCCGCTGTATTTTGGAGTAAATCTTAGGATACACTTTTTTTCTTTCTCTTTCTCTATTTTGCCTATATCAGCAGATTCAATAGTTTTTATATTTGGTGAAGATCTGATTTCTACCTTAACGTTTAGAGCGTCATCATCCCCTAAATTCTTCACCTTTATTGGGATAGAAGCTATTTCACCCTCTTTGATATCCTCCAAGAACTCTTCCCTCAGAAAGAGTTTAGGCCTTGAATTTCTGTCCTTTAGAGTGTAAAGTGGTTTTGAAGTTATCCCTTCTTCAAGGCATTTCTTACAAACAAGTCTTGAATAATTCCAGCAAGAAGAACATACTTTTTGACCACATATAGGACATCTTCTTTTATTCTTAGAAGACTTAATTAGTTTACTACAAACTGAACATTTTTCAATGAGATTGGGTGTTATGTTTGAATCTTTTTTTGCAGGGCTCTTTATTTTTATTCTGCAACTTGTACAAATTAGGTATTTTTCATCGCCCTTGAATATTATAGAAGCTCTGCAGTTAGGGCATAGTATCTTCATAATCTAATATTAATAGGTAATTTTAAATATTTTTAGGCATTAATTTAATGAGAAAGCGAGAGAGATAGGAATGGTAAATAAAAATAATGATAATCCAGAAAAAAAATCCAAAAAATCCGGGCGATGGAAAGGACCTGTAGCAATTGTTTTACTGATAGGTCTTTTATTTTTAGGAATAATCTATGATGTTTATACCTTAGGAAATGATAATACTCTTTTCCTGTTTGTCGATGAAGAAAAAGGTAATCCTGGAACTATAGAGGTATCTTCTATAATTATTCTATCAGATTTAAGGCCTAAGGGAAGTAGTATTGATATAGATCCATTATCTACAGATCCATCCCTTAATTCAATAGGCGTTAACATAAACAATTGCCTGCTTAAAACATCCAACATAAAGCAAGGGTCAGAGTATGCAAAGCAAATAGCTCAGGGAGAATCAAAGTTAAACCTAGAAAGAGTTGTTATGCTAGACTCGGAAACGTTAAAGGAATTAGTTGATGTCGTTGAGTATGTCCCAGTTGATTTTGATCAACAAATTACCATACTTGGGGAAGAGAGAAATATTACAGCAAAAGGAAATATTAATGGAACAATGGCCAAAGAGATTCTTCAGGGAAGAAATTTCCACATTGTTGATCAATCTTCTATCGAGGAGCTCCCAGAAACAAGTCTTTGGAGAATAAAAAGCAAGATAATTGGGGAGATATCTCTTAATATGCTTGATTTAGCAAAATATGATAAAGAAACAAGAAGAGATATATCCTACAAAATACTAAAACTGTATAAAGAAGGAAAAATAAAGGTGTATGATAGAAATATGACACTTACCTTAATAGATTTATTACCAGAAAGTTTTGGCAAACTCATAATTGATTTTGCCGTTGAGATAATAAATTAGGAGGAGTTATGAGAAAAGAAATCTTTGTATTGGCGACATTTATTTTGGCAGTTGCTCTTGTTGTATCATTATATAACATAAATTTGCTTAACTCTCGAAACAATGTACTTAACGATAGAATTGATACCCTTAATAAAGAAATAACAAAACTTCAAGGACAACAGGCAATCCTTGAAAGTAAGCTCTCTATTCTCGAATCTGAAAAATCACAATATGATTCAGTTGTCAGAAATTATACAATCCAAATACAGGACCTATTAAAGAAAAACGAAGTTCTGGCACTTCAACTTGACTCTTGGGATATTCCAGTTATTTGGGTTACTACGGTAGTCGAATGGACTTCTTCAACTACCTACCCAAGTGATAATGTAACCTTGAAATTTGATCTTACAAACACAAGTAATGACACTGCACAAAACATTAGAATTTCGTTACCGGATTCTTACATGAGGGGATTTCAGGTTATTTCAGTTTCAGATCCTAGAGCTAGACTCGTAAGTAACGAAATCTCAATTGATTCGCTTAGACCTAGGGAAACTTACACATTTCAAATCAATTTAAGGGCTTTAACTCCAGGGGTATACAACGGGCCTTTAAGAGTTAGATGGACAGGGCTTGGCGATTATTTCACTATGGTTGAACTAAAGACACAAGTTGTTTAGAGAGATCCTATGCTAATAAAGAAGTATCCAGAGGATTTTCAGGTAGATGAAGTCTTAGAATTCAAAGATGGAAAATATCTTGTTTTCAAAGTAAAGAAAACAAATAGAGATACCCTGGACGTTATTCACGATATAGCAAAGAATACTGGTATACAGTTTGGAAGAATTGGTTATGCAGGGCTAAAGGATA
>JAMNZA010000101.1 GCA_023622545.1 Methanobacteriota archaeon
ATCGCAGAGCGGTATTGAGAGGCAAAACTTCGGCTGTTGGACTCACACAAAGTGGGATCATGAAAACTGAAGAAGGCTTCCAGCAGATCTTTGTAGGAAATTTTCTCGTTGTCGTATTCAATTTGAATCGCTTCAGCATGTCCAGTCAGATCTCTGCAGACATCCCGGTAGCTTGGATTTTCGGTATGACCGCCAGTATAGCCTACGATTGTGCTTACCACACCGTGCACGTGTTTAAATTTGGCTTCCATACCCCAAAAACATCCACCGGCGAAGATTGCTTGTTTCATCATGATTTTCACTCCACATATTTATTAAAAAAGCCATAGTTCTGAGGCTTTTAATTAATATATCAACAAGAGATTAATTTTTCAACCCCATCCTTACACAGCAAAGGAACCATTTCGTATTTTATCCAACATTACCATTGTAATTTATCTCCAACACATCCCGACAAGAGAAGGTTGTTGAAGGTTTTCTTTATTTTTGACAGGGCTATAAGAATAAGATGGAAATGTCAGTGGATGGATTAAATGAGGAAAAGTTCGTTGTTTAATGTAATATAAGCCCGGAAGGATTCGCCTGTGCTGGGTTTCTTCCCTAGTAAACCTTCAACCAAGCGGATTATAGCGTAAATCCTATAAGGATATGTCTTAGAGGGTCAAATATTCCTATCATTACCACAAGATACGATGGATTAGTAATAAAAGACCCGAACTTTCAACCTAACGAGAAAATATTCAATCCTAATAGATGCTCCTTTTAAAGATTACTCGATTACTAATAGCTTGAGATGTAACCAAGAAATAATAGTCTACCTTAAACAGTTACAAATGAGTCGCATGCACGCTTTGTTGGCTTGCCTTTATGAATTGTGAGACGTTCTTACACCCCAAGTATAACTTTTTTCACTCTTGCCTGGTCTTACCCAAAGCAATGCATCTTTAGTCAAGTGAAATTCGTAATTCCATGCTTCACTGATAAGTGGGCGAGGATTGATATTTGCTGGAAGATATTTTTGAATATTCTCGTTGAGCTTCCAATTCGATTCAGATTTTTCAAATTTAGACCATCCAAGACCAACGTCACATAATTGCCATAAATTACCATCATCTGTTTCAAATATTTGTGCAATTAGTCCGTTAGCAACTTCTACATCCCAAACTCTTACAATTCGTTCCTGCTTTTTGAGTGCTCTTTGAGAGATTAAAGGCTCATCTTTTTCGCCTTTAAGCAATCTTTCATATGCTTCCTGAAGGATTTCATCTGAGAGACCAAATTTTTTACGTATGGGGCGGAAAAATTCTGTTATTTTATTATCCAAGCTATCAAAGAAATCTGTAAATTCAATCAATTCTTGCTGAAGCTGCAATAAGCCTTTTTCGTCAAACATTAAGTGATTTTGCTCGAACCAAAAGTGATGAGCTAAATAATTTCGTTTAGAAAGGGCTAAATCAAGTAGTTGCTGAATATCGTCGGGGAATAAATGTTTTGCTTCTTTAATAACTTGTCCTAAAGTAAGCGAATAAGAATATGAAAATTTCTCATCTATACGTGGGCGAGTTATGCTTTCAGGTTTATCAAAACTTGCCAGAGCATAAACATTGCATAGACTGCGATGCAAGACTTCACTTTCAAAATATGCCGTACCAAATCGGGCAAATACTTCTTTGATTAATTCGGATTGATTATCCATGTGCTAGGTTTTTATACCTTATTATGCAAGGGTCAAGCCAACAAGTAGATATTCTGCAAATAATCAGTATATCAAGAAAAATTAGTATGCTATACGGTTCTATATAAGGGCTTCCCATAGAATAGTAGATCATGATTCTAGTTTTACCAACTTCCAAATTTTCAAATTCTAATATTTAAAAAATACATTAAACCTTCTGATGAGATTGCTTATGACAAAAGAGGTTATTGAAACCTAACGTAAAACCTATGTTTGCTTACGGGTATAAGCTAATTATTATTAAATGGCCAGACTATTTCATTTAGATTATTTTACCCGATCTTTGTTTCACTTTTAAAGAAAAATATAGCATTCATAAGAACTAAAAAAAGTTGTTAAATTCAACCCTAGTGTTCATTTGGTTATTCAATGACTTTTTTAAAATTCGAACTTATCGCAGAGGTTAATTTTGCGTCATTTGGAAACGGTATGATGATGTTTACAAGATTATCTTTTGTAATATGGTATAAAATACTTCCAAACGCAAGTCTTTGCATCTGAAGTCGGCCAAGTCTGCTGTTTAAAAATGCAGCAACATAATAAGGATCATACTCTCGTTTAAGGCGTAAAACAAAACTAAAACCGCACGCCATCACACCATCCATATCCTCAGGAAATAGTGTGGCAACTCCAGATTGGCCAGACCTGTTCAAAACGATATCATTTAAAAAGAAGCTATTATCCGATTTCAATCCAAGGCAAAATGAAAATCCCTCTGGTTTGGATCAAAAAATAGATGAAATACTCTCCCTTTTAAGGCAAAGTACCCTGAAAATACCTGGGTAAATATGCCAGAGTGGAGCGACCTCATGGTTAAAATATGGGCCCGGAAGGATTCGAACCTTCAACCAAGCGGTTATGAGCCGCCTGCTCCGCCATTGAGCTACAGGCCCTCCAGGAGTTAGATTTTACCATAAGGGCACGCCCTCCTGTGTGTCCCTATTCATTTTTATTATTTTTGCATCTTCGCCCAGGTGTCCACCAGGCCAATCGTGCGATTAAAGACGAGCTTACCTGGCTGGCTGTGGACGCTATCCAGGGTGAAGTACCCATCGCGCACAAACTGGTACGGCTCGCCGATTTTTGCGTTCGCCAGGTC
>JAMNZA010000038.1 GCA_023622545.1 Methanobacteriota archaeon
ACTGAAGTTGACAGAGACATGAATGGTATTATTGATAGAAACGAACTCGAAGCTGTCAGACGGGGAGAAGTTAGAGTAGGTGCTTCTGCTAGCGTAATGGAATTGATGAGCACTCACCCTAACATGCTAAAAAGGATAAAACATCTATCCAAACTTTAAAAATAGAGAAAAAGATGCCTAATGCGAACAAAAACAATTTTAGAACTAGTAGCTCTAGTACTAATCTGGTCAGGATCATGGATTGCAATAAAATGGGGACTAACAGAAATCCCCCCATACTCTCTTGTTTTTTTTAGATTTCTTTTTGCTTGTCCAGTTATTTTTGCAATTTCATACCTAGTTGAGGGAAAAGAAAGTATAAAAATCAATAGAAAGGAGATTGTTGACTTTTCGCTTCTCGGTCTTTTAGGTGTAACTCTAGTTCAATCAGTTGAAGTAGTTGCCCTAAAATATACAACAGCAATTAATTCATCGATTCTTATAAATTTCAATGTACCATTTATTGCTATTTTTGCATTGATGTTCCTAGGTGAATCAATAAACAAGCGAACGGCATTAGGGATTTTTATTTCTTTTATAGGTGCCATTTTTGTCGTTGTTAATGGATCAATTTCAGGCTTTCAAAGAATAAATATAGGTGATATCCTGATTATAATAAGCGGGGTATTATGGGCTGCTTATTCAATAGCTGGAAAGAAAACAATGGAAAAAAGAACTCCTATGGCAATGACTTCATTTTCTTTTCTATTTGGAACTATTTATTTATTTCCCTTGGCATATTTCGAATCAAAGTTTTCATTTGTTGATAATATATCCATACTAGGTATAGGTTCTATTTTGTACCTTTCACTATTATGTTCGGTATTTGCATATATATCTTGGAACAGGTCAATTAAATCAGAAAAGGCTTCAAATGTCGCAATGTTTCTGTATTTTATTCCAGTTGTCACGGCCATTATGGCATTTTTTTTATTAGGAGAAAAGATTACACTATTCACCATAATTGGCGGAGCTCTTGTGATATTTGGAGTATACATGGCGGAAAGATAGAATTCAATAACAGGGAAACGATAAACTCTGTGATTTAATAGTTCAGATTTTAGATTCACTTTCCCTTAGATATTCAAGCATTTTATCCTTGAATACTTTTGAAGTTCCCCACTTATTTTCAATGTCTTCTACCGTAGTTGAAATTGAGTCAACTTGAGTCAATATTTTTTCTAAGGTTTTTCTGTCCTTTATATGAGTTTCAGCCAGTATATCTATAACAAACAGAGAGTTGCCAATAGAATCAATGAGCCTAGCTATATCATGACATTGATTTTCTAATTGCGAGTAAACCTCATCTGGACTAGCAGTTGGAATAACTAGATCCTTTTTTAACATATTACCTCCAGTGCATATATTTAGTGCTAAACATTACTTAAATATTGAATTTATTTATAAATTTATTGGAAAAATTGAAAATTATTAATTATTATTGAAAATAAATATTATATTATTAATTTTTGATTATTGTTTACTTTTATTTTTTGCTAAGAGCCAAAGGAATTCAGTTATTCTTTTATATAATTTATAGAATCTATTTCTATGGTAAAACAAGTTCATGCTGCACATATTTTAGTAAAATCTGAAGATCTTGCAAAAGAACTTCGTGAAAAGGTAAACAAAGGAGAAAACTTCTCTGATCTTGCTAAAAAATTCTCACAATGCCCATCTGGTAAGAAAGGCGGAGATCTTGGATTTTTTTCAAGACAAAAGATGGTAAAAGAATTTGAAAAGGCGGCCTTTGAGGGGAAGGAAGGAACAGTTGTCGGACCAATAAAAACCCAGTTTGGCTGGCATTTAATAAAAATAATAGAAAAGAAATAAACTACTTTTTCAATTTTGTCATTATCTCTTCCCAGTCATCGTATATTACAATCTCTGCCATCTCAGTTTCTTTGTTTTCAGTTATAATTAGATCCCCATACCTACTAAAGAATCTCATAAGATCCTTAATGTCAAGAAACTCTTTTATCCAAAATTTATGTTTAGAATCGTATTGTGCGTCGATACAAGGAGGATCTTCTGGATTTGAAGTTTCTTTACTAATCCTTGATACTACAAACTTCATTTATACGCCTCCTATGTAACTCGATTAATCTAATCCAAATTATTACTAGGGTTCCAGATTATATATAAGTTACTATAAAAAAACTTAAATAAAGATTCTAAACCTTATTCTCATGAAGATAGAAGCTATTGTTTTTGATGTTGATGGTGTATTGCTCGACTCTTTTGAAAGCTGGTACACTTCCTTTAATGTAACACTTGAAGAATTTGGGATAGAGCCGGTCACTAGAGAAAAATATACAGAAATCTTCTGGGGGCCTTCAGTTGAGGACGATTTAAAACGGTACAATTTAGGGAAGGATGCAGTTGAAGCGGCACTTAGAAATCAGAGGAATAGCGTACATTTAATGAAGCTTCATGATAAAGTCTATGAAACTTTAGATGCTCTTAAAGAGTTCAAACTTGGAGTAGCCACTAACACCCCTAGAATAAATCTTGATAGAACATTTAACTATTTTGATTTGTACAAATATTTTGATGTAGTTATGTGCCTTGACGATGTAGAAAGGCCAAAGCCATACCCAGATATACTTCTAAAGGCATCTGAAATTCTAAAGGTACCTATTGAAAATATGCTATATGTAGGCGATACTGAATCCGATATGGCAGCAGCTAAAGGTGCTGGATGTAATTTCATAGGAATAAAAATAGGTGATAAAAAAGTTAATGGAATAAAAGATCTATTACCTATTCTATACTCTTGATTCTTTTGCCTTTCCTCTTAATCCTGCGTATCCACATTTTCTGCAGCTTTCTGCTTTCCATGGGTTTCTCGCGTTGCATTTCATGCAAATTTTAACATGAAAAAGTCTCTTTTCTGCTAACTCGTTCTTCATTATATCTCCTCTGTAGAGCCTTTTCTGTTCTTAATCCCTTTTAAATATTTCTCTTGGAACTCTAAAACTTCTTCTTGATTCTTTGATTTAGAATACCCATCTAAGAGCTGTCGATTGATTTTAAAAAATTCTTCTCCCCAATTAAAGCTTGAGAGGATCCTCCTTGAATGATCTTCTTCCCCTAAAATACAAAGTGCTGCTGCAAATGCCTCTGCTGTTGACAGTTTTCCAGGTTTTCCATAATTTACGGGGTTTGAAGGTACTAAAAATGGTAGTATTCTTCCTTCTACCTTTGATTTTATGGTATCAAAACTTTTCTCAGCCTCTGCCCACGAGCAATCAAGTGCTGCTAAGCCGTGTTTGGTATATTTAGAATCGTCAGGAGATAAAACTTCTTTTGAGAAAGGATTCAATAGTATGCAACTTCTGGGCAAACTTTTTACAGTCTTAACGAATGAAACTTCTCCAAACTTAAGCAATCTTTTAGCTGTACATTTCTTTGGATCGTCTTGATCCATATGATAAACTATAAGTCTCACAATATTAGATAAAAATGCCCTAATAAAAGAGTTTCTAAAGTTTTAAATATTCCAGTTATTTTTGAGATTTATGGATAGAGCCATAGTCTTTGACTTAGATGGGGTTATTATAGAATCTCACTCATCTTGGGAAAGGTTACACGAGTACTTCGGTGCAGACGAAGTCAAAAGAAAGGAGAATATGCGAAGATACTTCTCAAAAGAAATAGACTATGGTCAGTGGATAAGAGAAGACGTTTCATTATGGAGGGTAAAAGAATCTCTTCCACATAGAGCAAGTATTGAAGATGCCCTAAAAAATTATGTTTTTATAGAAGGGGCAGAAGATTGTATAAGAACTCTAAAAGACAATGATTTTGAACTTTTTATCGTTTCAGCAGGCATTGATCTATTGGCCAATATGGTCGGAGAGAAGGTAGGAATAAAAAACATATGGGCTAACGGCTTTCAGTATGATGATATGGGTTACCTTACTGGTGGCGATGTATGGCGAGTTGACCTTTTGAGGAAAGATATAGTAATAGACCAAATAAGGAATAACTTTGGCCTTAGAAAAGAGGATATAGTTTCTATTGGGGATTCGAAATATGATATTCCAATGTTTCAAGCTTCTGGATTGTCATTGGCTTTTGATCCCAAAGATGAAGAAGTAATAAAGGAAGCGGACTTTGTTATTTGTGAAAGAAACCTTTTAAGGATTTTAGAGTATATAGATTTATGAAAGATGCTCATATTGAGATCGTCTACATCCATAAAAAAGCGAAGGACATAGAGAGGCTTCTAAGAATAGAGGAGGACAGCTCACCATTTTACAAAACTAAATCGACTATTAAGACAAATGGTGATGTTTTGAAGATAACAATTGATTCTGAAGATATACCTGCAATAAGAGGTTCTTTTAATACTTATATGAATTGGCTTATGGCAATAGAACAGGGAATGAAATTATAAAATATAAAAAATAAAAGGATTTATTTTAATCCAAGTTTCTTCTTATTGAGAATTACCTTGTGTGCTTTTAACCTAATAGCATTAATTCTAATGAATCCCTTGGAATCGGTCTGGTCAAATCCACCCTCTACGTCCATACTGGATAGATCTTTGTTGTATAGGGATGTTGGTGATTCTCTTCCTAGTATCATTACGTTACCCTTGTATAAGCCAATTACGACTTTTCCATCAATATACTCTTGACTCTTGTTGAATGCTGCCATTAAGAAGTCCATTTCTGGCGAGTACCAGAATCCGTTATAGATTAGCTCTGCAAACTTTGGTTCTAACGTATGTTTTATGTGCATGACTTCTCTGTCCATTGCTATTCCTTCAATGTCCCTGTGTGCTGCCCAAAGTATGGTGGCTCCAGGTGTTTCGTAAACTCCCCTGCTTTTAATACCGACAAATCTATTTTCAACTATATCTATTCTTCCAACACCATTTTCTTTTGCAAGTTGATTTAGATATAGGAACATGTCAAGTGGTTTTGTTTTTACTGTTCCATTATTTTTATTTGTAACTTTTACTGGAAGACCATTCTTAAAATCTATTTCTACGATTGTATCTTTATCTGGGGCTTCCTTTGGGGATATTGTGATTTCAAACATGTCCTCCGTTGGAGTTAACATTGGATCTTCAAGAATACCTGCTTCGTGACTTAGGTGCATTAAATTTCCATCTTCACTGTATGGCTTTGATGTTGAAGCTTTGATTGGTATGCCCTTTGATTCAGCATATTTTATCAAGTCGCTTCTTCCCTGGAATTGCTGTAAGTATTTTGGAATTTTCCAAGGAGCTATTACATGAATAGTTGGGTCTAGGGCATAGTATGTAAGTTCAAATCTCACCTGGTCATTTCCTTTTCCAGTTGCACCATGTGCTACATACTTCGCTTTTTCCTTTTGAGCAATTTCAATCTGTTTCTTTGCAATCAAAGGTCTTGCAAGTGAAGTTCCTAATAAGTACCTGTTTTCATACATTGCATTTCCTTTTAATGCCTGGAAGATGAAGTCGGTAACAAACTCCTCTTTCAAATCCTCAACGTAAACTTTCGTTGCTCCACATTTTATTGCTTTTTCTTTAGCCGCCTTCAGATCTTCATCCTGACCAACATCGGCTATGAAACAAATTACATCATATCCTTCGTCGATCAACCAAGTCAAGATAACACTAGTATCAAGACCACCTGAATAAGCCAAAACAACTTTTTCTTTTGCCATTATAATCGCCGTCCATGAAGTATAAAGTTTGCTTAAAAGAATGATGACTGAGTTAGAACTTTTTATTTTCTAAATGTTTGAAATAATACTCTCATGTCCGATAATTATAATCCTGTTGTCAATGATGGCACCTTTCACATTATCCCCTGCGATAAGAGTATTTTTAAGATGGACATCTTCTCGTGGAATATAAAAAGGCTCATAATCTCCTGATAGTTTCATCATCTGATATCTTTCAGGCGTAACTTCAGTTACAATTAGTTCAACTACCTCTAACAAATCCTTTTCAATGATTCTTATAGTTTCCTTCTTGATCTCTTTTTCAAACTCTTTTCCTTTTATACTTAGAATTTCATCGTCTTCAAGAGAAGTTAGTTTAAAATTGTCTCCGGCAACATCAAGGAGGTATAAATGACCACGATAATAAGCATATTTTTGTGTGAGATCTTTCAATCTTACTGTGACAGTTGTTCTGTAAATCTTTTTCCCAGAATCTCTATCTAATCCCATAAGCTTATGTGATTCGCCGATTGTTCCACCGAATCTCTTTATCAACTCGTTTGCAATCTTTCTGGCCGCAGATAGGGACCCCATATAGATATCAATGCCCTCTTTCTTTTCTTCGGTACGGGCAATAAATGCCATTCTATCTTTTGATATGAGTCTATCCGAGAGATCATCAATAATATCTATAATAGATGTTGCTTTATCTGTTTCAATCTTTTTTTCTTCATCTCTTACCTGCAATATTGCTTCATAATAGCCGCCATAAAATCTAGAACATCTCTGGCACTGCTCTCCAGAAAGAAGGATCTCAGTTTCTGCCTCCATATCAAATGAAGGATCGTCTGAAAATGGTCTTATCCCGAGTTTAATCTTGAATATGTTTCCCTCTTCGGTGAAATCTACCCTAACTTGGGTGTTTTTTTTCTTCTTAATAAAATCGTTAACAAGTACAATTTCATGATTAGAAGATATATTTATCTCTAATATTTCTGTGATAAAGGAAAGCTTGTCGTCTAAAATTTTCCATCTATTAGTGTAGTAAGAATTACAACTTTTACAGTAAGGAACCTTTATTCTGCCGGGTATAGTAAAATGAAACACCTCTTTGATGTGGCATTTCCGACACCTACCCTCGATTAGAATACCCTCTTCCCCGCAAATAAAGCAGCTTTCCATAATAAAGATAGTTCTTAATTATTTAAATCATTTCTTATAGAAAATGAACTTATAACTTAGCTTTCTGAGCGTGAAGAGTTTCTCCTATCTCTATAACACATTCTTTGCTGATTATTCCTTCTTTAATAGCTAAAGTGACGATATATTTTCCAACAATGTTGAGAATTGTGGCGTTTTTCATGAGCTCTAAAACTTCTTTTTCATCACATTTATTTTTACCATAGAAAGAATTTTTGACATCTATTTTAATATTCTTATCAGAGCAACGAAAAACTCTGCCAACTACATCTTCATCACATACAGCTACCAGTATTTCATTGCCTTGATTATAGATGCCATATAAAAAATTCATTTTAATAACCTTAATTAAGTCTTATTGTTTCCAGATTTGATGGGGCCTTTGTTTCTATCCTGAATTTTCTGTATATAGTACTTGCAAAGTCTGTGCATTTTGCTGGATCACCGTGTCCAGTAATAACTTTTTCTGGCCTTGGATTTAACCTCTTTATGAACTCTAAAAGTTCGTTTCTATCAGAGTGCCCAGAAAATCCATCAACTGTATAAACTTTCATTCTGATATTTATCATTTCATTCTTTCCGTTTGCCATCATCAGAGGGAGTTCTGTCATACCCTTCTGAACTTTTCTTCCAAGAGAACCTTCGCCCTGGTAGCTGACAAATGTTATTGAGTTTCTTACGTCCTCTGCTAATGCCTTGAAGTATTCAACTGAAGGACCGCCCACTAACATACCGCTAGTTGCAAGGATAATACAAGGTGGGCCTTCAATTATGCTCTTCCTCTTATCATTGGTATTTACGTTCTCAAATGTTTCAGATAAGAATGGATTCTTGCCTTGGTGGAATATCATTTCTCTTAGATCCTTGGAAAGATATTCTGGATAAGCAGTATGAATTGCAGTCGCTTCCCAGATCATTCCGTCTAAATAAACGGGCATCTTTTCAAGAGCCCCGCCTTCCATGAGCTCCTCTAATAAAAGCATTATCTCTTGTGCTCTACCCACGGAAAGTACTGGAATTAAGACTTTTCCACCTTGAGCTGTTGTTTCATAGATTATTCTCAGAAGATTTTTTTCTGCTTCGCCTCTTGGCATTTGCATGTCTTGAGAACCACCGTATGTCGATTCAATTATCAATGATTCAAGACGAGGAAACTTAAAGCTAGCCTTTTCAAGTAATTTTGAAGTTTCAAAGTTAAAGTCACCAGTGTAAACAATATTATGAAGTCCATTTCCAACATGAAGGTGGACCATTGCTGATCCTAGTATATGCCCAGAATTATGGAATGTGAGCCTAATATCAGGTGAAATATCCCTAACTTCTTTAAAGTCTACGGGTATAGTGTGGTGAATTACATTCTTAACGTCCTTTCTAGAGTATGGTACTGGGTGATTTTCTCTTGATGCAACATCGATGTAGTCAAGTTGTAAGAGCGTCATTAGGTCTCTTGTTGGCGGTGTACAATATACTGGGCCTTCATATCCATACTTGTATAGGTAAGGAATGAATCCACAATGATCTAAGTGCGCATGGCTTACAATAATTGCGTCAAGCTCCTTTGCATTTAAAATATATTTGAACTCTGGAATATCAAGATGAGGGTATGCTATTTTTGGGTCATTAGAAGCTACGTTCACACCACAATCAAGCATAATTTTTGATTCAGGAGTTTGAAGCATGATGCATGAACGACCCACTT
Organism: Methanobacteriota archaeon; assembly: GCA_023622545.1. Lineage (GTDB taxonomy): Archaea > Methanobacteriota_B > Thermococci > Methanofastidiosales > Methanofastidiosaceae > Methanofastidiosum. The sequence goes on from JAMNZA010000038.1 coordinate 8,603, forward strand.
CCCTAAATCCACCGAGAAAAGAAACTCTTATCCATTCGGATCTCACATCTTGAGTCCTATAAATTCTATGTCCAATCTTTTTCAATATATCTTTTCTTTCGTTTGCTTCTTTTTGAAGTGTGGATCTTACTGCTTTAATCGTATCGGATTGTAGCGGCGGAGTTCTTCTAACTATTGGTGCCCACCTCACAACTCTAGTAATGTCCCTTAAAGTTTGGCCAGATTTACCTATGACTAGACCTGGTTTTTTTGCTTCTATGATTACTTCCGATGCTGAAGGGTCAAAAGAAATATCTGTTATTTCTGCCTCATCTGGAACTAAGTTCTTTATTTTTTGTACAGCTTCCTCCTCTGTAGTAAGAACTGAGGAATCAGGCTTAACAATTACTCTTTTTCTTAAATTCTTAGCTAGTTCCTTTACAATTTCGCCGTCGTCAACTAACATTCCTGGATTTCTAGTGTATATGACAACTTCTGGCCCCTCAAAATCTATATTTGTAATAACTGCACCAGGAGGTATAGTATCCGTTACAATCTTTTTAATTTCTTTAAGTATCTCTTCTGAAGACAAGAACTCACCTAATTCTTAAAAAATTATAAAAATTAATTTAAATCTAAAACTAAAAATAGAGAATTAATTCTGATTCATTATTGTAATAATTTCATCATCAGAAAGTTCTCTGTAACCGTCTTTGTCAATTACGGCCATAGTAATTCCATTTCCAGTAGCAAGGTCTCTTTCTATTGCTGCTTTTATTGCCTTTATTGCTACAGATGCCCCTTCTTCCCATTCCATTTCTTCTTTATACATGGATTCTAGGACACCGTATGCTACTTGAGAACCTGAACCAGTTGAAATGGCTTTATCTTCGTTGACTCCACCAATTGGATCAATTGAATATGCAACTGGTTTTTCATCAAATCCAGCTACAACAAGCCATGCTATTAATGGATAATACCTCTGTCCGTGAAGTATGTGAGAAGTCAATGTAGCAAGAGATCTTGTTGACATCTTTACTCCATTTTTCATTTTGTAAAGATTTATTTCTGCTTTTAGCGATCCAATTAAACTTTGGATATCCCCTACACTACCTGCTACTGTGGCGCCTATATAATCATCAAGTTTATAGACTTTCTTTACATTCTTATGAGCTACCAAATATCCCATTGAAGCCCTTCTATCTGTTGCTAGAACTACAGCGTCCTTACAAACAATAGCTACTGTAGTAGTACCTTTTTTAACATCTTCCACTAAATCACCTCAAAATAGTTAGTTAAATAACAAGAAGCTAACAATTTTTTATATTTGAAAATCCTATTTAAGTCTTTTGGTAAAGAGTTTATATACCCCAGAGAGAATCCTCCTTTCTTTTAATAACTATGAATTCTTCTAGAACTTCTCTTTCATCCTGTGTAAGCTCATTATATAGCTCAAACTTTAATTTTTTGTATTCAGGCAGGGGTATGTTGACATAAAGTATTTCGCCTTCTTTAATCTGCCTACCGACCGTAGGGCCATCTATTGCACAAGCTATCTCTTTACCTTGCAAAGCTTCTTTCAAGAAATCATTTTTATCTTTCAAAGTCTTTACTGTTCCTATAACTTTACCATCTTCTTTTATCAAAGAAATATCAGTTTTTATTCTTCCTCTTAATACCCTTATCCCAACTATAGCAGGTTTGGCTATTCTAAAAACATAATTTGGAATTATTTCTATCTTACCTGGCCTTGTTAGCCCTTCAAACTTTTTTTTCTTTTCTTTTTCTAACTCAGCCTTCTTCCAAGCGTCATAATCTTCGATTAATTTGTAAATTATATCGCTTTCAAATATCTTGATATCCTCTTTTGACGCAACTTCTTTTGCATCTGGCAATACCTTTGAATTGAATGCAAAAACTACTGCTGATACCTTGTCGTCTATTTTAACTGATTTTGCCTCAATTATATCCTGCTTTGAAACATCCCCAATATCTGCTCGTCTAATATTGATACCTAGTTCTTTAAGCTCCATCACTATTGCTTCCAAACTTCCAAGAGTATCAGTTTTTACAATAACACCAGAATAATTATTTTCAATTTTTATTGATTTAATTTCCTTTGAGATATCTAGTTTAGTTTTCTCTATATCGGTTGCAACATATAATGGCGATCCAGATAAAGCCTTTTCAAGATCTGGTGCAGATATTTTAATTCCTGCGGCGGCAAACTGAGAATCAACTGAATCAAACTTCTTCCTTGGGTCTCTAATCTCGTCCAAAGGTTTAGGTTTTAGCAATGCTCTAACATTTGTAACATATATCCCATCTTTTCCCCCAAAGACAATGTTATCTTTTTTCTTGATAACACCATCGTAGATGATTACATCAAGAGTTGTTCCAAGACCTTTCTCTTCCTTTACTTCTAATATTGTACCTTTTCCAGGATCTTTTTCATCAATCTCCAATTTATTTTTTAAGAATTTTTGGGAAAGTCCTGCAATAAGTAGAAGTAGGTCAGATACCCCCATACCAGTTTTAGCTGAAATTGGAACCATTGCAACCTTTTTAGTATAATCAGAAATTTTATCAAATACATCACAGTCAAATCCTTGCTCATACATTTTTGCCTGGAAATCCCAGATTTTCTGATCAAGCATTGATTTAACTGTGTCATTTTGTTTTTGGATTAGATATCGATATGAAGCTTTCTCAATTATATTAAATTGATTAATTCTATCAATCTTATTTAATGCCATTACAAATGGAGTTTTGTAGTTCTTGAGAATATTAATACTTTCTATAGTTTGTGGTTGGAGCCCCTCATTAATATCTACAATTAAAACAGCTAAATCTGAAAGGGATCCCCCTCGACTTCTAAGGTTTGTAAAAGCTTTGTGACCAGGAGTATCTATAAAAAGTAATCCTGGTAACTTGATGTTCCATTTATCAAAGTCGTTTCCACATATCTCTTTTACAGTTTCTATTGGTACCTCTGTTGCACCTATATGTTGAGTTATGCCTCCAGCTTCCCTGGACGCGACAGCAGTTCCTCTAATATAATCTAAAAGAGATGTTTTGCCATGATCTACATGTCCCAAAACAGAGATAATTGGCTGTCTTATCATTTTAACAACATAGCTTATTTGTTATATTCAAATATTTCGTTAGCTTTGAAGAATAGGGAAATCTCTCTTTTTGCACTCTCTTGGGAATCTGAGGCATGGATAACATTAAAGATATCATTTCCTTTCTTAAATCCAAAGTCTCCCCTTATACTTCCGGGTGCAGCTTTGTGTGGATCTGTTGCTCCACATAAAGTTCTGATAACTGTAATAGCATCGTCACCTTCAATAACTCCAAGAACAACTGGAGAAGATGTGATATAGCTAATAAGACTCTCATAGAAGGGTTTTCCTACATGTTCTGCATAATGTGTTCCTGCTTTTTCCTTTGAAATACTTTCCATCTTTAATGCAGAAATCTTCAAACCTTTCGCTTCAATTCTAGATAAAACATTTCCAATATTTGATCTTATTATAGTATCAGGTTTTAGAATAATTAAAGTTCTCTCAATCATATTAAACACCAACAATAAAAAAATATATAATTAAATTATTTTTTAGTTCTAAGGGCCTTTTCTTTTCTGTATTCTTCGGTCCACTTAATTTTTCTTGGCTTTCTCTCTAGGCCTATCATGTTCTTTTCACATTTTCTAGAACAGAAGTTAAAGACAACTCCGTCCTTTCTAACAAAGATAAGGCCTGTTCCAGGAGCAATTTGTTCTCCACAAAAAGAACAGCTAACTTTTCTTGGCATGATCTCACCTTGGTGTCTTTATCTCCTTTGCTTCTCTTTCAGTTTCCTTTAGTATAATTATGTCTCCGATTTTCACTGGCCCCCTTAGATTTCTCGTAATGACTCTGTCTTTATCAATTCCATCGAGTACTTTTACTCTTACCTGGAATATATCGCCAGTAACGCCAGTACGAACGACAATCTCCAAAACTTCTGCGGGTATTCCTTTCTCAATGTCGGCCATTGAATCACTTTCTTAGTTCTTTTACTTTGAGAACAATATCATCTATGAGATCCTTAGCCTTGCCCTCTTTTATTACGGCTACTGCTGCTGTTGAAACGTCAATACCTATTGCTGCACCAAGTTCGTCCTTCCTTGGAACGTATATATAAGGTATATCCTTTTCATCACAAATTAATGGTATATGTGCAATTATCTCTTCAGGAGTAATATCTTCTGCAAGATAAACTAGTTTTGCAATACCTCTTTCAACAGCCTTTGTTGTTTCATTTGCACCTTTCTTTAATTTACCTGTATCCCTGACCATCTCAAGAGATTCGTAAGCTTTGTTTGCTAGCTCTTCAGGGACTTTAAATTTAACATAAACTGCCATTAAAACACCTCATTCCTCAAAACATTTAGTTTTTCATCAGTCGGCTAATTAAAAATAGCCAAGAATATAAAGGCCGGCGACGTTGTGATATTCCCGCTACTAGCAGTACAAATCACGACGCAGAGAGTCTTAACTTCTGGGTTCGGGATGAGTCCAGGTGTATCACTCTCGCTGTGGTCGCCGTACCATTCCAGAATAATTATAGTTGGTATTTAAAGCTTTCGATAGGCCATCATAAATCCGATTTACCCGTACATTGAAAAAAGAATATACTTTTAAATGTTTTTAAATCATGCTTTATAGGGTGCCTCCATGAAGAAAGTATTTGTTTTATGTTTAATTGCGTTAATGGTATTTAGTTTGCCATTTAATGTTAACGCTGAATCAAAGAAAAGAATTCTAATTGATGTGGCTCATGATGAGCCAATAAACTTTACAGCTGGTTACAATATGTTTATTAGCCAGCTTTCAAGCAAAGGATTCACCTTAGCCGAAAATAAAGTTCCTATAACAGAAAATACTCTAAAAAACAATGATATCCTTCTTATTATTGTCCCTAAATCAAATTTTACGCAGCAGGAGATATTTGCTATTGAAAAATTTGTTAAAGATGGGGGCAGTCTTTTATTGGTCGGTAGGGGTGGTAGCTCTCTTGATACTAAAAATACAAGAGATGTATT
>JAMNZA010000106.1 GCA_023622545.1 Methanobacteriota archaeon
GCCCCCACCAAAAATTCATTTTCCGTCTCCGAGAGCTGCGCCCGCTCCTCCGCCGGCTCACCCCCAAAAAATTGCGTCAAATGTTGCCACAGGTTCATTCTCACCCCCTTCGGTATGCTAAAAGTTGAAAGTTATAGAACATCCTTTCTATATTAGCACATATTTTCTCATTTCTAATATGAAACTATTCTTTTTTATGAAATTTGTTTGGCCAGGAAACGATAGTATTGTCTTTCTTTAAATTTTCCAATTCACTTTAGATCGAGACAAATGAATTAGAGTTCAAGTTCTATTTATCTGGTAAAATAAATCAAATGGTGGAGTAGTAATCTAATGACTTTTGTAAATTTAAATTTAAAGACACATTACGATACTTCCAATGACGATTTCATAAATGATTTTTTTCAGCCGTTGTTACAGGAGTCTATTCAATACGATAGAGGTGTTGGTTATTTTAGTTCAAGTTGGCTAACAATTAATTCTAAGGGGATGACGAAATTTGCAGAAAACGGGGGCTATGCTAGATGGATAACTAGCCCTGTTTTAAGTAAAGCAGATTGGGACCATTTGTGGCTAGGTGATAAGGCTAGGCATGATGAATTTCTCCATCAATTACTTTTAAAATCTGTAAAAAATTTACTTGAATCCTTAGAAAAGAACACTCTCGACGCTCTCTCTTGGCTTATTTCAGATAAGATCCTTGATTTTAAATTAGCTGTTCCTAGAAATCAATTATCTGGTGAATTTCACGATAAGTTTGGAATTTTTACTGATAATGATGGAAATAAGATATCTTTTTCTGGTTCATACAATGACAGCTTGCAAGGAATTCGCAATTATGAATCCATCACAGTTTTTAAATCTTGGGATCCAAATTATCAAGAGGTAGTATTTTCCGAACAAAAAAGATTCGGTCATTTATGGGAAAATGAAGATCCTAATATTAGAGTTTTTAGTTTACCGGAATCTGTTAAGTACGAAATAATAAAGTTTAGGCCAATTAGCCGCCCATATAAAAATACTCAACCGGCAATTTTTGATGTTTCACCACTATCGATTTTGGAGTTAAATCCCTCTTTACCAAACGATATTAATATAAGAACCTATCAATCCGAAGCATTTAATTCTTGGAAAGATAACGGATATTGTGGCTTTTTTGAAATGGCTACTGGCACCGGAAAGACAATTACCTCCTTATTCTCTGCTCTACAAGTTTTTAATGATGAAGGGAGATTAGCTCTGGTTATTTCTGTTCCGTATATTCATTTAGTTGATCAATGGAGCGAGATTGCAAGAAAATTTAATTTCACCCCAATATTAGCCTATAAATCGTCTGAATTATGGAAAAATGAGTTAGGGAATAAAATAATAGCTTTTAACAAGAATTATATAAATAATCTCTGTGTCATCACTACTCATTCAACTTTTGCAACCGAAATTTTTCATTCTTTAATTACAAAAATACTGGATCACAACATGTTAATTATTGATGAGGCGCACCATTTTGGTACTGCTAATTCAGTTAGATTTTTTCCACAGAATTTCGAAAAAAAACTTGCCCTTTCTGCTACACCTACTAGATGGTTCGATGATGAAGGTACAATAAATCTTCAAAAATTTTTAGGACATGTAGTTTATAGGTTTCCCCTTGACAGAGCAATTAAAGAAGGATTTTTAACTAAGTATTTTTACTATCCAATCATCGTTTCACTCAATGATGAAGAAATCTTACATTATCGTGAAATATCAAAGAAAATAGCACCTTTGTTTTTTAAGAAGGATAAATCCAAGCGGGAGCATGAACAACTTACAGCATTATTAATCAAGCGATCCAATATTCTAAAGAACGCCCAGAGTAAATTTTCCGCATTCCGAGAATTGATTAGTAGTTTAAATAATATTCATCATTGTATATGTTATTGCTCTCCAGAACAAAAAGATTCTATTTTAAGTATTCTTGGAATAGAAAACAATATATCTACACATCAGTTTACTTATAGAGAAAATAATGTTCTACGTCAAGACATCCTAGACCAATTTAATGAAGGAATTCTACAGGTTATTGTTGCAATTAAGTGCTTGGATGAGGGGGTTGATGTGCCTTCATCTAAGCTTGCATTTTTTCTTGCAAATAGTACAAATCCAAGAGAATTTATCCAAAGGCGTGGTCGAGTATTAAGGAACTACAAAAATAAAGATTTCGCATATCTATATGATTTTCTTACTGTCCCACCTGTGAATGAGGATTATTCCATCCAAGAACTAAATCGTTCTATACTTCGTAAAGAACTAAACCGGTTTAGCCTCTTCGCTAATAGTAGTGAAAACAAACATGCAGCATATGAAGTTATTTGGAAGATTGCTAAAACCTTTGGTGTCTTAGATTTTTCGGAGGACTAAAAATGAATCTTCAAGAATTATTACTTAGTTACTTTAATGATCTTGAGCCTGATGTTCAGGAAGTCGTTTCTGAGGTCTATAGTCTAGAACGAAACTATAGCGATTTTTATGATCATCCGAAAGGTATATTGATAAAAATTAAAAACATTATTGATAGGGTTTCTGATTTTAATTTAATGAAGAGGGATTTATGAAAATAAAATCTTTAGAATTAACTAATTTCAAACAATTTTATGGGAATCAAATTGTCGATATATCAACTTCTTCTGACAAAAATGTTACTGTCTTTCGTGGTGTGAATGGGACTGGAAAGACATCTCTTTTTACTGCTATAAATTGGTGCTTGTATGGCATTGGGCATGAGGGAATGGGTGAGATTGTTAATAAACAAATCGTCGCCGATGCTAAAGATAATGACGAGGTT
>JAMNZA010000105.1 GCA_023622545.1 Methanobacteriota archaeon
TGTACTACTATCAAATTCTAAAGAAGCGACAGTAGAAAGTGTTCCCATGGAAACTAAAATCATAATTAGTAAAGAAATAATCTTAAAATTCATATAATCACGAAACGAATATTATATTCTTTTATTTAAAACTATTCGTAAAAGTATTAGTAATTTTTTTTCAGCGAAGAGATAACCAAAACTATTTAAGGGATGTTTTTCGAAGGAGTTTAGGTGTAACTATGCCTCAGGATAAGGAAAGTAAATTAATTCTATTTTTTGAAGAGATAGATATCGATGATATTCCTTTTGTCGGTGGTAAGAATGCATCTCTTGGTGAGATGATACGTAATTTAAAGAGTAAGGGGATTAAAATCCCTGAAGGATTTGCAATTACGTCTTATGCATATGATTATTTTGTAAAAAATGCTGGAATAGAGCAAAAGATAAGGGAGATCTTATCTGATCTTGATACTAATGTTTATGAAAATCTTGCAACGAGGGGGGAAAAGATAAGGCATACAATAATTGAAGCTGAGTTCCCCGATGAGTTAAAAAAAGAGATCATTAAGGCCTATGCAAAACTGGAATCAATGTATGGTAAAAATGTAGATGTTGCAGTTAGATCGTCTGCTACTGCTGAGGATTTACCAGATGCCTCCTTTGCAGGGCAACAAGAAACTTTCCTTAATATTACTGGAGAGGATGCACTGATTCTAGCATGTAAAAAGTGCTTTGCCTCATTATTCACAAACAGGGCAATTTCTTACAGACACGATAAAGGGTTTGACCACTTCTCTGTTAAACTTTCTATTGGTGTTCAGAAGATGGTAAGGAGTGATCAAGGCTCAAGCGGAGTTATATTTACTATTGATACTGAATCCGGGTTTAAAGATGTTGTTTTGATTACCTCTATTTTCGGCCTTGGTGAAAACATAGTGCAGGGTACAGTAAATCCTGACGAATTCTATGTGTTTAAACCAACTCTAAAGAAAGGTTACAAGTCAATCATCAGCAAAAAACTTGGTGCAAAACAGAGAAAGATGATTTACTCTGAGGATCCAAATGAAGGTACAAAGAACATAAGGGTAGAAGAAAAAGAAAGGAATACCTTCTCAATTTCAGAAGAGGACGTCTTAAGTCTTGCCAGATGGGCAGTTATAATAGAAGATCACTATTCTAATAAAAGAGATAAATATACTCCAATGGACATTGAATGGGCTAAGGATGGAACTACTAAAGAACTTTTCATTCTACAGGCTAGACCTGAAACTGTACACTCTCAAAGAGACTTTAACACTATCAAGACCTATATCCTAAAAGAAAAGGGAAAGAAACTTGTTACAGGACAAGCTGTAGGAGACCTGATTGGTCAGGGTATGACCCATATTATAAGGACACCCAAGGAGATATCCCTTTTTAGAGAGGGAGAGGTTCTTGTCACAGAAATGACAGACCCAGATTGGGAACCTGTAATGAAGAAAGCGAGTGCTATCGTTACTAATAGAGGAGGAAGAACCTGTCACGCAGCAATAGTTTCACGTGAATTAGGCATACCATGTATTGTTGGAACAGATAACTCAACTGAAGTTTTGTCAGATGGACAGAAAGTTACTGTAAGCTGCGCTGAGGGAGAGTTAGGTGCTGTCTATGATGGTATCCTAAAATATGAGATAGAAGAGATAGACATACTGAAACTTCCTGAAACTAGGACCAAAATAATGATGAATGTGGGTATACCCGAAAAAGCTTTTGTTCAGTCCCAGATACCTAACGACGGAGTGGGCCTAGCAAGAGAAGAGTTCATCATTAATTCTTACATAGGCATCCATCCCTTGGCACTTGTGAACTTTGATGAATTAAATGAGAAATCAAGGTACGACATATCTGTTGCAGAGATTATAAAGCAGATAGAAGATAAAACTCCAGGTTACCAAGAAAAGCCGCGCTTTTATGTTGATAAGCTCACATATGGTATCTCGATGATAGGTGCCGCCTTTTATCCAAAGGATGTAATAATTCGTTTAAGCGATTTCAAATCAAATGAATACGAGAATCTTATCGGCGGAAAGCTTTACGAGCCAAAGGAGCACAATCCAATGATCGGGTGGAGGGGAGCATCACGATACTATGACGAGAAATTCAAAGAAGCCTTTGCTCTTGAATGTAAGGCCATCAAAAAGGCTAGAGAAGAAATTGGTCTAAACAACCTAAAGGTAATGGTTCCATTTTGCAGAACACCTGCTGAGGGGAGAAAGGTAGTAGCAACAATGAAAGAGTTTGGTCTCACACAACGTGAAAATGGCCTTGAGATATATGTAATGTGTGAAATACCTTCAAACGTGCTTGCAGCAGATGAGTTCTGTGAGATATTTGACGGATTCTCAATAGGCTCAAATGACCTAACACAACTTACTCTTGGTCTTGACAGGGACTCAGAACTAGTATCAAGCATCTATGACGAGAGAAATATTGCCGTAAAGAGATTGATCAAAAAGGCTATCGAAGTAGTAAAATCAAAACACAGAAAGATAGGAATATGTGGTCAGGCTCCATCAGACTTCCCAGAGTTTGCTTCTTTCTTAGTTGAAAGCGGAATAGACTCAATCAGTTTAAATCCAGATACAGTCATAAAAACAAGGTTAAATGTTAGGGAGAAGGAAAAAGAGATGGGGTTCATCTAAGAATGCTTGAAACCATAACTTCATCGATAGTTTTAGGATTAACGGCTGGGCTATGCCCGCTAAATCTTTTTTTTATAATCCCTATTTTTCCAAAAGTTATTGGTGAAAAGGCTTTCTCAAATGCAGTTTCTTTTTCACTT
>JAMNZA010000051.1 GCA_023622545.1 Methanobacteriota archaeon
CTCCTCTCTCTGAAATAATCCTCTCGGCAAAAGTTGATGCCCAATGCATATCTAACCTCTCCTTCTCACGTTTGAGTCTTTATCGCATATCTCTTTTAAGACTTGCTCAAATGATTCGTCATGCATCAATGCCCTGTTGAGATAAACGCCTGTCCTCCCGATCTTGTCCCTCCTAGAAAGGACCTGGATCCGCTCCCTCACGATATCAATTGAAACATTCAGTATCTTTGCTACCTCTGATTCCCTGCCTGTTATCTCCTCCTCCATATGCCCGTCCTCTAACGGCTTTATCAGAATCAGGCGCTTATCAACACCAGGTTTTCTCTTATCTGCCAAAAGGTCATCAAGCTCTATTGCACCGCCAAAGTAATAGAACTCTATCTCTTTTCTCTTTGATTCTGTTATTGGGAATGTGATCGTTTCTCCACTAAAAAGCGTTATAGCGCCCTTCACAAGGTGCCATGGTGTCGCCTGCACTATAGCCCTCTCCTTAATGCCTATGTCATCAAGAGCCATTTCAAGGAGGTAAGTTTCAGGCATATGCTCTATAAAAAAGTCTATATCGGAGGCCTTGTGGACATCGCCCCTTGCAACAGATCCATAGAGGATAGGCTGGAAGTCCGCTATCTTTTCCATGACGGAAACGGCCCTCTTCCTGATAGAGGATAATAGATCCCACTGATTCTTATCATAGACTATCTTTTTCCTGTGAAAAGCAAGAGTTTTCTCCTTCATCGTGCGAAATTACAGTTAGAAATATAAATCATTATCTTTGGAATTGGTCATGAACCCGCTTTATACAGTGCTTATTGGAGTAGTTTTGTTCTGGTTGATCCTTGGAGAGCTAAACAAGAGATACGACCTCTCAAAGTATTGTATTGAATTCCAGGGGATAATCCTTCTCTGGAGGACAAAGAGATTCAATGACTTTATTGACTCCGTTTCCAGAAAGGGTAAGAAGTTCTGGGGAGCATACAGCATAGTTGGGATAGGGGCTGCAGTCATCGGTATGATAACAGTCTTTTACTTCCTCTTCCAAAGCGCCCTAAAGGTCTTGATGACGCCTGAACCCACACCCGGTGTCGGATTTGTCATACCAGGTGTTACGGTGCCGTTCTGGTACAGCATTATTGGGCTTATAGTTGTCCTGATAGTCCACGAGGCATCACACGGGATAGTAGCAAGGGCAAACAACATCAGCTTGAAGTCTGTGGGACTTGCGCTTTTTGTGGCAATCCCCGGGGCATTTGTCGAGCCCAATGAAGAGGAGCTAAAGAAGACCTCAAGACTGACAAGGATGAAGGTCTATGCAGCAGGCTCAATGGCTAACTTTGTCACTGCTTTGATAGCATTTATCCTCATCATGGGTGTCATATCTCCAATGTTAACGCCTAGCGGCATAGAGATAGTCTCGATAGAGGACACATCAAATGCTTTTGGAGTTCTGATGCAAGGGGACATTATCACAGAGATCAACGGGATAAAGATTGAGACGCTACAGAACTTCTATGATATAATGGCAAACACAAAACCAGGGAACACAATGAACATCATAACGAATAGAGGCGGCTTTGATGTACTCTTGAAGGACCACCCAACTGAAGCAGGTAAAGGTTACATAGGTATTGTGACCTCGCAGAATTACAACTCACCGATCAACATGAAGATTTTAACACCAATAAACGGGGCACTGTCCTGGATATTCCTTCTGAACTTTAACATAGGGTTGATAAACCTCTTTCCATTGCCATTCCTCTTTGATGGTGGGAAGATATTCAAGGAGATCGTTGATATAAAGTTCAGCGAGGCTAGATCCAACATAATACAGAAGGTATTTGCAGTGATAGGCATACTGCTATTTGCGATAAACATACTGCCTTCACTCCTATGATATTATGATAACTGTAGTTTTTTTAAGGGGAAACAGGGCTGTTGAAGTCGATGCGGCTAGCGTACAAGAGGTTTCCTCTAAGCTTTCCATCATAAGAGAGCAATACGTTTTTATAAAAAACGGCAAGATTGTATGCGAAGACGAGCCTCTGGTCGATGGGGACAGGCTCGAGCTATTCACAGTAGTATCAGGTGGTTAGATTGAAATGCTCTAGATGTAGGCGGGATGCCATATATTTTCAGAGGCAGTCAGGCCAGCACTACTGTGGGGAGCACTTCAACAGCTATTTTAAAAAGAAGTTCATGCGTGTTGTTAGGGAAGACAACTTAATAAAAAAGAATGAGCAGGTCGCAGTTGCTGTCAGCGGCGGTAAGGACAGCCTCACTTTAGCATATCTATTAAAGGAGCTGCAAGCGCGATACCCCTTCGAGATGGAGGCAATAATAGTTGATGAAGGTATCTCTGGATATAGATCGCATACACTTGAAGCCGCAAAAAAACAGCTTTATGAGCTAGGGATAGAATACCATATAGAATCTTTTCAAGAAAATTTTGGGAAAACTCTAGACTGCTTTGTTAAAAACAATGAAGAAAATGCATGTGCGACATGCGGTGTTTTGAGAAGGTATGTCCTAAATAAAAAGGCAAGGGAGTTATCATGCACAAAGCTTGCAACTGGGCACAACCTTGACGACGAGGACCAGTCAATCATCATGAACCTCATGCGTGGGGATGTGATAAGATTCTCACGAGGCCAAAACTACTATAAGAAAATAAGCGACAAGTTTGTCGAAAGGATAAAACCACTAAGATACTTCCTAGAAAAGGAGATAGTGATATTTGCCCTTTTCAATAAGCTCTCCTTTGACTCCTCAGAGTGCCCTTATGC
>JAMNZA010000104.1 GCA_023622545.1 Methanobacteriota archaeon
GTTGTTGATCCAAATTAGTTTTATACTCTCTAAAAAATATAATACCCTCCAGAATTCCTCATATGTCATGTTTCGGTAAGGGTATGATTTTCTAAAAAGAGAATATGCCTCTTCAATAGTTACTTCATTAGATTCCATTGAAAGCCCAATTATTTGATGAGATAAAACATCCAATGATTTTTCAGGGATCTGTGTCCTTTCTATCTTATAGTCCAGAGCATTTTTAGCAATTACTGCGGATTCGCATATCTCTTCTTCACTTGTGAGTATTACTCCTTTGGAAACAAGATATGTTTTATGCCCTGCCCTACCTACCCTTTGCAATAGTTTAGAAACTTGTCTAGGGCTTCCATATTGGATAACAAGATCAACTGCACCCACATCGATCCCCAACTCCATGCTCGAAGTACAGACAATACCTTTTATCTCACCTTTTTTGAATCTAGTTTCAACATCTATCCTAGTTTCTTTAGAAAGAGAAGAGTGGTGGACATCGATAAAATTCATTTCCATCAAATTAAATCTTGAAGAAAGAGTTTCAGCCATTTGTCTTGTATTTACAAAAAGGAGAATACTTTCGTGGCTGTCGATTAAATCTTTGATTCTTCGAATTGATGAGGCTACGTAAGGAGATATTTTAAGATTCTCTCCTGTCATTATATCTTCTTCGATGATTTCTGGAGTTTCTACTTCAATTTCAAACTCTTTTTTTGTTTGCGATTGTATTATTTCAACTTCTCTGTCTTGACCTACCAAGAATTTTGCGACCTCATCCTTTGACCCTACAGTTGCCGATAAACCAATTCTTTGAATTCTGCCATTTTTTAGTCTTTCAAGCCTTTCTATAGCAAGACTAAGTTGAACTCCTCTTTTATCCTCAGCTACTTCATGTATCTCATCGACAACAATGGCAAGTACAGATTTTAGATGCTCCCTAAGCTTCTTGCCAGTGAATAAGGCTTGAAGTGTTTCCGGGGTAGTAATCAATATATCAGGAGGTTTCAAACTTTGTTTTCTTCTTTCGCTTTGAACTGTATCGCCGTGCCTTGTTTTAATGCTGATATCCATTGCTTCCCCAATCTTTTCAAGTCTAAGCAGTAAGTCTCTGTTCAAAGCCCTTAGAGGTGCTATATAAAGAATTTTAATACCTTGGGACTTACTTTCCTTTACAAGTTTTAATAAAGGAAGAATTGCTGCTTCAGTCTTACCCGATCCTGTTGGGGCCATAAGTAGTACGTTTTTTCTGTTCAAAATCTCAGGGATAGACCTACTCTGGATATCGGTTGGAGAACTAATATTAAATTCCTTAAGGATATTTACAATATCTTCGCCAAGAAGTTCAAAACTCATCGGGATACCTACTAAAAATTACCAAAGGATTTAAATTTATATTTAATGGTTTTAGTTTATGGATTTGTATCCAGTTATAAACAAACCTGCCATAATTATTGAATCAGACAAGAGATATCTTGTGATTGCAGACCTTCATCTAGGTAAAGAGTACGAGTATTACCAAAAAGGCATTAAGATTCCTCCTATTGGGCAAAAAATGAAAGAAGATATAGAAAAGATCATAAAAAGAAAAAATATTCAAGAGTTGATCATTTTAGGTGATATCAAGCATAATTTACCTTTTACTTCATATTTTGAAAAAATAAATCTACCAAAATTTCTAGAATTTAGTATTCCGGTGACAATAATAAAAGGGAATCACGACGGAGATATAGAAGAGATAGTAAACAATGATGTCGTAAAATCATTGAAAATAGATGATTATGTATTAACTCATGGGCATATTTTAATCGAGAATAGTAATCTAATAATGGGCCATGTTCATCCAGTAGTTGAATTTATGGACAGTAATGGCAAGATCACTAGGTTAAAATGTTTTCTTAAAATAGAGGAGCCTTTTAATGTTGTGGTGTTGCCGTCTTTTAGCCCCATATTAGAAGGCATTCCAGTTAACAAAAATGAAAGTATACCAGGGCCATATTTTGAAAGCGGTAGATTAGAAATAAAAAATTTTGATTGTTACCTTTTGGATGGAACTTATCTCGGAAAAATAAAAGATATTTATCGTTAACTTTGGCCCCCACAGTCTTCTTCAATTGCTCTTATTGAATCATCTATTGTCATTCCCTCTGTTCTATCAATATATTCTTCAACTTTCTTTAACAAGTACTCCTCTTCAAGTTTTTCTTCTGCGTTGCTATCAAATTCTTTTTTGACTTCACTTATTACCTTCTCAGCAGTTTCTCCAATCTCATTTGAAACTTCATAACATTCATCGACGATATGTTTACATAAAACGTTGCATGTCTTGTCAATATAGAGTTGACTGTGGTAAATGTTATTGATTATATCTATAAGTTTTGCATACTTATCAAGTCTATTAATATAAAATTTCTTTGATTTGATTACTATATTTTTTATCATTGCACCGGATATAATTTCTTTTACAGGAACGTTAACAAGTCCAAGTTTTTCAACATTACATATCCTATTCCTATCATATAGCTGATCCAGTATTGTTTTCTTCATTGCTTCAACGAACTTTTTTGGAGAACCATATTTTTCAATCTCGTTTGGATGAGGTATAATCTGATCAATTTTCAAATAGATATCCAATACCTTCTCCCCAGCTTCCTTTGTATCGGGCCTTCCAATTCTAATGTGCTTATCTATTCTACCGGGTCTTAGAATTGCCGGATCAATAATATCGGGTCTATTGGTGGCGATTATGACTATAACATCACCCATCTCTTCAAGCCCATC
>JAMNZA010000141.1 GCA_023622545.1 Methanobacteriota archaeon
AAGCAAAGCTTGTTCAGTCTGAAAGCGGAATTATTATATGTAACAATCTAAATGGGGCGCAGGAAGGATGCTCTGTGGATGAAAACATCCCTCCGGGTGTACACTGTCCACAGATAGGGAGGAATTGAAAGTGGCGGGGAAAGAGATGAAGAGAAATGATGCTAGATTGCAAGATATGACCCCATGGTTTCTGCGTACTATTATTTTTGCTCTATTTCTATTTGTATTAGCAAGTTGTGACAAAAATAAGTGCCCCTCTAAAAATGATGAGGATAATCTTCAGTTAATTGAAAAAATAAGATATCAATTGGAACCAGGATTAGAAACTGATTTGAAATGGTATAAAACAACGATGGAAAACATCGTTGAAAACAAAATTCTTGAATTGGCTGCTTGTGACTATCGCAAATTATGGAACAATACCTATGCTTACAGAGACAGAAAAGGAGCCATGATTATTGCAAACTACTTGAATAAAAACAATTATAGCAGGTTCTGGCGTGACTGCTTTTATACTTTAGCCGAAGGACAGGAGAAGCATCCAGCCAGCCTAGACAATCTTATGGAAAGTGACTTATGTGATATAGAAATTGGCACTCCCTTATGGAATTTATTCAGTTATAGTGAATTAGAGTCGATAAATTTTCAAAAAGTAAAAGCATTTCTGGCGGAGATGCAACATTTGTATAATCTTGAAGCTTTACACCCTGAACCACCAATAAAGAAGAATCCCTGGACAAATGTAGACTATTTTAGATGGGTTTCGAGTAAACCAGGTGATCCACTTCATATAAAAAACATCAACCCTCTCTCCCATAGCCCGCATGCTATTGCACATTATGCTTTTAAAAGCTGCTATTATGAATCAGCCAATAAAGCTGTTCTGGAGGTTGGTGGTGGTGGATTAGAATCGCTCTATTATGCGGGACACTCTATTCATCTTGAAAAAGACAGCATGGGCAGTGACAATATTTGCCTTGTTACTGATGATGGCCATAGGATCGAAACAGGAAAAAGTTATAAAGACATTGATGAGTCAATTAAGGTTCTATTAGAGTTATCCGAGGGACGTGATAGATTTGAATGGTTGAAACAAAATTAGGAAAGAAGAAGGGGGTCAGGGCTTTAGTCTTGAATATGGGAAATCTAGGGACACAATACCGATTTCCTGAAATGATGGCTACATTGTTGTTTTCAGATATTTCTTCAAGTATTGATATTGCTACTTGTCTTGAGTAGAATGCTAAGCGGAGGATTAATTAAAAGAGAATGTTCGCGATTGAACATATTCTTGAGATTTCAAATGCCTATAAAAAGTAGACGGACAAAAGAAAATGGGAATTGAGTATTGTGTCCCCAGAATTCATTGGGAGATTCCACAATTTTTCATTTTTCTGGGAACAGCCCTCCGGGTGTAAACTATCCGCAGACAGGGAGGAATTGAAAGTGGCGGGAAAGAGATGAAGGGAAATGATGGCGGGGTGAGCTGGATCGTCGGGAGGGGAAGATGAGATGCGAGAGCAAGACTATAAGATCAATCCTTGGCATTAATTTCATCCTGCTCGTTCTTCTATTATCTCTGACAACTAATATTCAGATTCATGGACAAATCTCATCTTCTGCTGTAGATGTGATAAAAGTATATTCTCAAAATGAGGAATACTATCTTGTTTCAACGCCTTTTAATTGTTATGAACCCACCATGAGGGGCGTGACCAGCGTTTTTAGTAAAGAAGAAAAGAACCCAAGGTATTCCTTTAATAGAGGATTTAGCGGCATTGGACCAAATCATCTGATCCTAAGTAATGATGGAGAAGTAATTCTTTATATAATTCCTAATTACGCGGAGGATGATGTTGAAGGTTTGAAAAGTGTAACGATTTACAAGAATGGGCAAATATATAAAAGCTACACAACAGCTGAAATAACTGGCTGTGATCCTAATGAAGAAAGGTGTGAACTAGAATATTTCGATCTTAATGCTTTATCCTTGATCGATGAAGAAAAGAGCAAGTATGGCACTAAGGAATTCCACTTGGTTTTCAAAGAACATGCGCCAGAGCTGGATAAATTCCTTTATCAATATAGTGTTTTCAGTGATAATGACATAGTTTACCTTGTGGACTCTAAGAAGCAGATTCACTATTTTGATTTGAAGAAGTGTGAACACGTTGGTTCTGATCCATTGGATAAAGTGTTTGACCAAATCATAGATAAAGGAAGACAAACTAAAACAGAAAAACTAACATTTAGCACAGATGTTTTTAAATTAAAAAAATTAGGAAGCGGAGAGAGTGCTGTCGTAGCACTTGAGAAAATTCTGGGATTGATAGAAACTGATTTTAGTGAAGATACAAAAGGGAAGATTCGAGTATACACCTTCATTGTTGAAGCCACAATTTTACGAAACGGTCACCTAAAGAATATCAAGCTGGATTTCAGGGACAAGATGCCTGAAGAAAAAATTAGAGCTTTTTTTGAAAAAAACTTGTTTGATACGAGCAATATTCCTGAACAGTTCAAAGAGTGGGATTATAAAGAAGTCTATAGATTCAAAAACGAGAACGAAAGAATAGGGAAAAAAGAGAGGAAGAAGGAAATTAAGGAGGAAAAAGAAGCATATATATTATTGTGCAAAAAAGAAAACATTGACGGAATATACATTCCCAAGAACTTGGAAGATTGTTTTTACCAGCTTGACAAGATCCTTAAGGATATCGACAAGAAAGAAATAAAGGAAGTGAAAAACAAATTAGAATTA
>JAMNZA010000052.1 GCA_023622545.1 Methanobacteriota archaeon
AGACTCTTCGACATCATTGCAAACAACAAATATGGCAATTTTCTTCTCTTTAAGCTCCTCTTTGAAATTTTCCATAAAATTAACTATACTTTTCAGAGGACTATCGTCATAATCGGGAGAGCCTATAATTATCTTTGAATAGTTATCAATCGATTTTACTTCATCTGGTTTTTTAACTTCAATATCCTCGGCTAGTTCTGATATCCACCTAGCTATTATTTCTGTAGAACCATACTTTGTATCATACACTAAAAGATTATTGGACATTTAATTCACCTATAAATTCTAAATAATAACAATTTTTATAAAGATTTAGGCCATATTTATCTTGATGCATAGAAAATCAATAAAAGGAAGTAAATCTAACAAGCTAATTGGAAAAAGTATTGTTTTAGGTATCACTGGGAGCATAGCTGCTGTTGAATCAGTAAAATTAGCTAGAGAACTTATGAGACATGGCGCAGAAGTATACGCTGTCATGACCTCGGATGCCAAAAAGATACTTCATCCTTATGCACTTGAATTTGCAACAGGAAATCCTGTAGTGGATGAAATTACTGGAAAAATTGAGCATGTTTCCTATGCCGGGGATCATGATAGAAAATGTGATTTAATTTTGATTGCGCCATCAACAGCTAATACTATATCCAAAATAGCTTATGGCATTGATGATACCCCCGTCACAACTGTTGTGTCTACAGGATTTGGAAAGATTCCAATAATTATTGTTCCTGCTATGCATAGTTCCATGTATAAGAATCCGATCATCCTTGAAAATATCGATAAATTAAAAAATCACGGAGTTCTCTTCCTCACCCCTAAATTTGAGGAAAACAAGGCAAAACTTCCAGATATAGATGAAATAGTTCAGGCGGTTATTAGAAAATTACACGTTAAAGATTTCTCAGGAAAGAAAGTCCTTGTTACTGCAGGCCCAACTATTGAAAAAATTGACGATGTCAGATTTATTACAAATAATAGCTCTGGTTTGATGGGAATTAAACTAGCTGAAGAATTTGACATGCGAGGTGCAGAAGTCACTCTAGTATTAGGGCACACCAAATTAGAATCATATGTTAAGACAATATCTGTTGAATCATTTGATGAGATGCACGATGCCGTAATGTCAAATACTGATGCTGACATTGCAGTATTTACTGCAGCGACTTCTGATTTCCATGTAGATCAACCATGCAGTGGAAAGATTTCCTCAGATAGCTCTAAAACAATTAATTTGATTCCTAATAAAAAAATAGTTCAAGAGTACTCAAGCAACTCAAAAGCATTTGTTGTTGGATTCAAAGCCGAGTATGGAGTCCCTGAAGATGAACTTTTGAGAAGGGCATATGATAGACTTTCTAGCTCTAATATGAATCTGATTGTAGCAAATGAAGTTGGAAAGGAAAAGAGAGGATTCCAATCAGAAACAAACGAAGTTTTCATAATAGATAAAACGAAAAAAGTCTATCACTTGCCTCTTGAAAATAAAGAAAAGATTTCAGAAAAAATTTTAGATATAATAAAGAAATATATAAATTAAATTTTATTTCTTGATCTCACTTTCTGGGATTGTTCCTTGTTCTAAGATCTCTATCTGAAATGGCTTACACCCATTACCTTCTTTATCACTGATATAGCAAGAGAAGTCAAGTTCGACTAAATCTGGGGTTTCATCTAGCTTTAAGTAGTATCTTGTTAGAGTTCCTATCTTTTCCCTATAAGGGTCAACTGGAATCCATTTCCCATTAATATAAAGCTCATTCCAAGAATATGGTTTCCATACCCCTCCTTCTTCTAAATCATAATAAAGACCGTATACAATTTTTGTTGGAACCATTAAAGATCTCATTAGAGCTGCATATAATGTTGCATAAGGACCATAACCTAGTGCTTTTTTCGAAGAAATTGTATTTGTTGCGTGTTGTAACCACCAGTTTTTGTATCCATATTCATCTTTTAGATATGGACTTTCATCAACGTTAATGATAGTTTTCTGATCTTTCATAATAAGATATGCTGTCCCATAAAGATTGTAATCTGTGTCTTCTTTTGCATATCTTAATGAAACTTGATTTCTCATATAGTCATCCCAACCGACGGTACCTCTACCAGATTCGCCATATATAAGATTCTCTGGTAAAACATATACTACTACATCATCCGGTAAGGCATTAAGAACTTTTAAAGCATCTTCTTCAGTTTCGATAATAGGAATCTTTGCATTATCATCAAACGTGTAGTTTTCGCTATATAAAGTAACTTCAGCTATAATCTTTGTCCCATAGTCTCTGATTATAACGACTTTTTGTCTTGATGAGTTCAAATCTGAGAGATCATATGGTTTGGATAGTGTAACCTTGGCTTTAATGTAAGAAACTGTTTTTTCTGGCGGAGTTGTAGGCGTCGTATTAACATCCACACCATTATCTTCTTTCTGTGAAACACACCCTGAAAAGAATGCAAATGTAATTAGAAGTATCAGGGCAAATACAGTAGTTGTTTTTTTCATATATTCACCATTCTTCAAGACTTTGGAGCTTAATAAATAGCTTTCGGTGAAAAATTATTCGGCAATTGGCGTAATAAACTTATTTTCTAGTATCTCTCTATGAATTGAATTGTAGCTGCAGAAGGGAATAATTGAGCCATCAGATAGGCCATAGTGTATAGCGCATCTTTTTACTCTTTCTAGATCAAAGTTAAATGAGTCCATAAAATGCATTGTCCCTATAAAAATCGATTTGTGATGGAGCTTTGCTAGAAACTCTTTCCCCCCACCGTTTAGTATGCCTTTTGTGATCTCAAAAAGATTCAAGTCCTTTGGCATTTTTTCCTTATCTATAAAGGAATTCATATTTTTAATAATCCTAGCTATTTCAATTCCTTTCCCTATCTTTCCATTATTATGGGGAATTTCATTTCTTTCTCTAAGATACTCAAAGAAACCTTCAACATCTAAAAATCGTGTCATAGGTATTAACTTTTTGTTTTCTAAAAATACGTATGTAGCTACTCCGCATTGGGGATGGACTGTGAAGTGCGGCATATTTGTTCCCTTAAGATATTCAACAAACTGGGAAACAGGAACCACAAAAGGAATGGGATAAAAATCCTCTTTGCCAATTTCTCCATTTGTCTGCTTTTCAATTAACTTAACTAAATCTGTTATTGTTATCCTATGATTTTTTACTTCATCTTTACTTGCACGACCAGAAAAGGATAACGGCTGGAAGTTGATTCCTCTTATTACATCAAAATTGTCACGTCCAAAATAGATTATATCTCCAATCTCGTGATCATTTACTCCTTTTGAAACAGTAGGGACAAGAACAATGCTCTTTTCACCTAATTGTCTTAAATTGTCTATGGCTTTCTTTTTTTCAAAAAAAGTATCATAACCCCTAAATTTTTTACATGCGTGAGATAGTCCATCAAACTGAAGGTAATGAGTATTGATTCCAGAATTAATTATTCTTTTAAGATACTCTATGTCCATGGAATATCTTTTTCCATTTGTTGCAACTTGAATCTGAGCAAATCCAAGATCTTTTGCAGTTTTTATTATTTCTGGAAGATCATCCCTGATTGTTGGTTCGCCTCCGGCAAATTGAATTGCAAAAGGAGGATTTGGTTTTATTGAACTTAATCTTGTAAGTATTTTTTTTATTTCCTCAAAAGATGGTTCATATACCTTTTTTGGTCCGCCCGCGCTTGCGAAACATATAGGACATTTCATATTACATCTATTTGTTAGATCAACATTCACAAAAATTGATGGAGTTTGGTGATTCTCACATATCCCGCAATCATAAGGGCATCCTTTTTCCGTGTTTTTTTGTGTCGTAATTTGGTTATGGGCCTTATTATCTAATTTTTCAAGTCTAAGGTAGTAATTTGAATCGTCTGAAAGAACATCAGAGAAGAAGCCATGCTCGTCACAGCTCTTTTCCATTACAATTTGATTTTCTACCTCTTTAATCTCAGCTTTAATCTTCTTTTGGCACAATGGGCATATAGATTCAGTTGTTCTCAAAATGTTAGGAGACACAAAAACACCTTATCTCTCAAAATACTAATCATTTAAAACATTATCTCTTGTAAACGTATAGAACAAAGCCCGCGACTAATAAAATTGAGAGCACTGACAACCCGATTAAAACATAAAACAACAATGGTCGCGAATTTCTTAATTCATTTGTTTCTTCATCTACATTGGAGTTGTTTGATTCAGTAGGGATTTCCTTTTCAACAATATCTATTTTTATGTTTTCGTAAACGACCCCTTTATTTTCGTTAATGTCCTTGAAATTTGCTATAATTATTGGATTGTATGATCTCGGCGAGGTATTATCATCTATTGTTAATACTAGTTTACCCGATGCTTCTGTCCCTGGACTGATAAATGAAATATTAACCTTAGAATCTGATACAACTTCTCCCTTGAGTTCGACAGTAACATCTTTTATTGGAATATTACCGGTGTTCTTTATAGAAAAAGGCATCTCTATGGTTTGTCCTTTTGTAACTGTAATATTTTTATTATCTAGTAAAATGGCAGCCTCTGCCATCTCTTTGTTAAGATTGATATTTACCATCTTTTCCATATAAAATGGGGTACAACCTCCCCTACACATCCCTTTGCCACATTTTAGAATTATGTTAAAGGTGGCTTTATCTATAGGCATTCCTCCTACAAATGTCAAAACAAAAGATTCCTTTATACTTTCTCCAGGTTCAACTATTGAAAACTTGAATGAATTTGTTTCAGATTTGATGTAATCCTTATATTGATTCAAGAAAGAATCATCTATGGCTATTGTACCATCCCAAAGCCTATCATTAGAATTATTTATTAGTTCAAATGTAATTACTATCTCTTCTCCATAGTTTGCTTCTCTTGGGTAGGATAGCGTTAGATCAACATATTCCGCAGATACAGGATTAGTTATAAACATCATTAATAGGGCCAAGACAATAATTTTCTTCATCATATTACCATCTTTTCTAAAATATTTAACTATTACTTATTATCTTTAAAATCTACAAATTAATATACAATCTATAATAAACTTTTTAAATATAACCCTTCTCAATTTTCTAAATGGTGAAATAATATGGATGATAATCATAAAATAGGCCTTGTTTTTTCTTTAACTGGATTAATAGCAGGCTTAATATCTGGAAGTGGATATCTAACAATAATCCCTAGTGTAGTACTAGCATTTGTCATATTCTATGGTTCCCAATACCTTGTAAAACTTGTCAAAGTAGACATGACTAAATTTAATAGAAGTAAAATTCTTAAATCAGGATTTTTTTCATTTCTTGGATGCTGGCTTTTGTTCTGGATAATTATATTTAACTCATAATTTATTAATTATTTTTTCAGGTGAAGCATTTGAGAATTGCTGTAGTAGATTACGATAAATGTCAACCAAAAAAATGTAATCTAGTGTGCTTGCATTATTGCCCTGGTCCCAGAATGAACGAAGAAACAATAATTATTAACGAAGATACTAAGAAGCCTATAATCTCTGAGGTCTTATGCACCGGGTGTGGCATATGTATCCATAAGTGCCCTTACAAGGCAATCTC
This sequence comes from Methanobacteriota archaeon, assembly GCA_023622545.1. Classification (GTDB taxonomy): domain Archaea; phylum Methanobacteriota_B; class Thermococci; order Methanofastidiosales; family Methanofastidiosaceae; genus Methanofastidiosum. The sequence continues at coordinate 5,596 of JAMNZA010000052.1, forward strand.
AATTGTCAATTTACCTGAAGAGCTTTCTCAGCCGATTCATCAATATGGCCCCAATACGTTTAGACTTTATAGGTTACCCGTACCTAAAGAGGAAAAGGTTCTAGGACTTATCGGACAGAACGGTGTTGGAAAAACTACGGCAATTAGAATTCTTTCTGGAGAGATTTACCCAAACATTGGCGATTATAAATCAAAAGAGAAGAAAGACCTGACACCTTATTTCCGGGGAACTGAACTACAAGGATATTTTGAAAAGATGGGAACAAAGAACATTAAGAGCTCCTTAAAACCACAATACGTTGACAAACTTCCCCAAGTAGCTAAAGGAAATACTGGGGACCTTTTGGATAAAGTTGATGAGAGAGGAATTTCTAAAGAACTTATTAGTGACCTTGATTTAAACGATGCTCTTGATAAAGAATTATCCGTTTTGAGCGGAGGAGAATTACAGAGAGTTGCAATTATTGCTTCGATGTCCAAAGATGCGGATATCTACTTTTTAGATGAGCCGACTTCCTATTTAGATATAAGACAGAGATTAAACGTTGCCAAAGCAATAAGAAAACTTGCAGAAGAAAAGACTGTCGTTGTGATTGAGCATGACCTTGCTATTCTTGATTATTTGAGTGATTACATCCATATACTTTATGGGCAACCTGGAGTTTATGGTATAGTTTCTACACCGCTTAGTGTTAGAATCGGAATCAACATGTACCTTGACGGTTACATTAAGGAAGACAATGTCAGATTCCGAAATGAGTCAATAAAATTCTACCAAAAAGAAGATAAAACTTCGAAATCAAAGAAAGTGCTTTTGGAGTATCCGGCCTTTGAAAAGACCTTCGATAGTTTTGCCTTAAAGACCGAAGCTGGAACTTTGCACAAAGGAGAGATCGTAGGTATTCTAGGGCCAAATGCAACTGGTAAGAGTACATTTGTTAAAATACTTGCTGGACTATTAGAATCTGACGATGGCAGTAAATTTGAATCAGAGCTAAAAATATCATACAAGCCCCAATATATCAAGAGGGAGTTTGACGGAACTGTAAGAAATTTACTCTCAGAAGTTGCAGGAGAAAAAATGCACACCAACATCTTCAAAGCAGAAATTTTAAGGCCTCTTGATATAGACCCAATAATCGATAACTCTGTAGCTGATCTTTCTGGTGGAGAATTACAGAGAGTAGCCATAGCTGCATGCCTTGCCCAAGATGCGGAAGTTTATTTGCTTGATGAGCCATCAGCTTACCTTGACATTGAACAGAGGCTAAACTATTCAAAAGCTCTGCGAAGGTTTATTGGTGACAAAGGATTGACTGCAATAATCGTTGAGCATGACCTTGTATCCTTGGACTACACTTCCGATAAGGCCATAGTATTCTCCGGTAAATCAAGTGTCTCTGGAACTGCATCGGCCCCCTTATCACTAAGAGAGGGAATGAATAGATTCTTAGAAGAAGTCGGAGTTACATTCAGAAGAGATCCAGAATCTGGAAGACCAAGGTCAAATAAGATAGACTCCCAAAAAGACAGAGAGCAAAAATCATCTGGCGAATATTACTATCTCAAAGAGTAGTTATTAGAGTATCTCTACAATTCCTTTATCGCCATTGACCCTAATTTTTTTCCCTTCTTCAATACTATCAATTTCTACCTTGTCGACCATAGGGATGTCTGAGATAATTGCACCCACAGAAACTATTGTTTCAGCTTCTTTATTGATTATTGCAAGTGGTGCTGCGCCATTTTTTTTCAGTTGGTAGATAACATAAGAACCTACAGTTGAGCCTTTCCCCATCGGGAAAACAAATATCTTGTCTTTTATGCTCTTGCCAAAAGCGTTCGAGTTCTTATCCATTACAATCCCTGTCTTTGGATCAACGCCTCCAAGAAAAGAAATTGGAGAAGTACTCTTCAATACCTCTCCTTCTGCAGTCCCTTTTGATATCTTTCTGCCGTTTAATATCATTATCTTCCCTCTAAGGATTCAAGCTTATTGAGTATCGAGATGATTTCATCGGTAAGTTTCTTGTATTCTAGCGATCCAGGCTCTAAGGATTCCCTTTGGATATAGAGTTTTATTAGAGAGGCCACAAGCTCTTCCTTCTCAGCAGTTATTTGTGGATCAGTTGGCTTTCCTCCAGTTGTTGGTGTAGTTATAGTCTCTTGTGTAATCTTAGAGAAAAGATCCTTTAGGGCATCATCAACAGTCTGCCCTCTTCCAAATTTCATGGATCTAGGTTCAATAGCGACAACATCCCATAGGTTAACAGATTCCGCCCTTTGAACGTAGACCGATAATAGGTATAGAGGAACTACTTTTTCCTTGTATCTGAACGGGTAAAGTATCATATTACCCTGTCCTTTTGTTTCCCCTAACAGCCTAAACTGCTCCTGATATTCGCTGTTCATGAACTCTTGGGTTATCCTCTTTCCAGTGATATTCTCCCCTGAGATATCAATCGCATAAAACTTAGCCTCAGAGGTCTGATCATCGGTGTATCCAAACATCAGTGTTGTCAGCTCTTTTGATTCAGCTCTTCTGAGTATCATCTGGACAAATGTGGAATATTCATACTCGTCACTTATAGGATTCTGGGAGATTATATTGTAAATGAAATCAGAGTATCTGCCTACGCTGTCCCCAAGGTCAAACTCGTAGAAGTTAGTTGCCTCTATGTATTCCTTTGGATCAGTAATATGATATGTAGTATAGGCATCTGCTACATAGTAGAAGTAATCATCAGGCGCCCTTAGCTGGACCTTTATCTCATCGGGTATTTCACTACCATCTTTAATCCAGGGGTATATCTCCATGTAAATATCTTTGAATACATTTTCTGGCCCAACATAGTATACAGTCACGTCTCCAGTTTTCATATTTGTCAAGACCTTTACTACATTCCTCTTGTAGTCAAGATTCACATATGGCATATATGAAGCTGTATCAATATTCAAATTATAGTCTGTTAGGAAGTAGGGCTCACCTTGGTATAGAACTACATAGCTATCAAGGTCCCTCTCAAACTCTCCTGGGAGATACAAGGCATTTCTAGAATTTAACGATCTGTACGGAACATAATCTAAGGACGAATACTCAGCCCATACACCATAACCTTCCAATCTAAAAAGAAGTAATCCGCTAACATTTATTGTCTTAGTATTAAGAGTACTGACATCATCGCCAAGATTTGTTTTTCTATCTTTTGTCATGTACATATTTGTAGCATAAGAGTTAGTAATTATATTTTCAGATTCATATCCATCTGAGTATAAGTATTCAGTTTCCCCTTCACCAAAATAGGTTTTGAAAGGTGCATTTGTTATTTCACCATCATTCGAATCCATTAGAATTATCTCATCTGTACCGACGTAGAAGATGTTTCTGTTGTAGAAGTTGTCTGTCACAGGGGATTCGGGTTTAATTGTTTTGTATGTTGCCCACAATATCTTCTCTTCCTTTGGATCCAAAAGTAGATCTGTATCTGCAATAAGGTAATACCTTGGTCCTAGTTTTGGTCTTGCAAGAACATACGCAGTAACATAGTCCCAAACCCTTACCCTATCTATCAGATACCTGTTCTCTTTGAGGAAGTCTTGAAATACTATACCATCCAGATCCGATTGAGGGAGTATATCTGCCCTAACACTATCTACATTATCAACATAAGATACCCATCTATTGGCGTCTATTTCACGCTGGATATAAGGGGTGTTTAATAGTGGATTTCCTCTGACACTTCTGTCAAGTAAAAATCCCTTTGTCCCTGCTGCAATAGTTGGAGAAATTATAAGCAGTATGATTAAAATTGCTAATGCTCCTTTTCTGCTGAAGAACTTATTCTTATACTCCTGAATGTTGTCATCTGATATCTTCATATCGAAGATCCCTTTTAGGGTCGGTATGAAAAGAATGCTAACAACTAGTAATGCTGCCTTTATTATTCCAGGGACAAAAAGTGAAATAAGTGATATCCCGCTCATTATTCCAAGCTCAGTCCTATCCCTTGAAACGACAATATTCATCACACCTATACCTACAAGGATAATCGATTCAATGACCCAGCCAAGTCTCAAGAAATCAAGAATGCCAAACTTCACATAGTCCGGGTTCTGTATGTAGAAGTTGAACAGATTGCTAAAGAATAGGAGAGCTGCAAATAAGAGAAGAGAGATGAACAAAATTACTGCAGTTATTGTCATATGTGTTTTTTCTAAAATAACTTCTTTTCTGTCTGCTTCAAACTGCTTTCCTAGCCTCTTGGCTCTTTCAATGAATAGATTTACAATATAGGGTAGAGCAACAACTGCTGTCAGTAATAACAAAAGTCCTCTAGCAACATTTATCAAATTGACATAAAGGTAGCTCTGGTAAAAGCTGTCTGTATTATAGATGAAATCCATAATAAGCGGTCTAGTAATTTCAGGTAACTTCCCAAGGTATACTGCATATCTAAGGTATAAGACTGGGACAGGTATGAAAATGAATATCAAAAAGAATAGAATCACGTAAATAAACTTCCCTGCATGATTCTTTCCGATTTCATTCTTTATTATGTTTCTAAGGGGTGTGACTAAGACCATTATTAGAAAAAGTATTATTGCAAGGACAAGCCCCCACAAGAGACCTATCATGTAAAGGGATAACTTTACCATAAACTGCTCATTAAAGAGGGTGTAAAGAACTTTAAAATCAAAGTAGATTGGGATTACAAAAAAGTACCCAACTATTAACGCAAGAATAAGAAGGTACACTAATCTTTTAGGATTAAAACCCTTTTTTCCTAACTTTTCAGAATCTTTCTTCATGAGTTTTATTAGGCTTTATCATTTAAATAAGTTACCCGATTACCTTAATGATACATCCCCAGAATAAACCTTAATTTCCTTGTCTTTGGTCTTTAGTATTAAAGCCCCATTTTCATCGATATCCTTTGCAAGGCCATCATAAGTTTCGTTTATGCCTATTATTTTCACATTCTTGCCTAAAGTATCTGAGTTTTTCTTCCACTTTTCAATGATTTGATCTATTCCGTTATTGAGATATTCTTGATAAACTGTATCGTAATGTTCAAAGAAAGATTTCAAAAATAGCTTGACCGATATTTCTTGGTCCATCTCAACTTTTAACGAGGCCGCTTTTTCTGGGAGGTCTTCTAGATCTGTATTTAGATTTATACCTATCCCGACAACAACATAGTTGATCTTTTCCATATCAGATGAAAGCTCTGTCAATATTCCAGATATTTTTCTTCCAGATATCAAGATATCATTCGGCCACTTGATCTTTGCATTCATTTTACTCTTCATCGAATTCAGTGTTTCAACTAAAGCAACTGAAGATAGTAGTGTGATCTGTGGGGCTCTTTCAGGAGAGATATTTGGCTTTAGAATAAAAGATATGTATATACCACCTTTTGGTGAGTGCCACTCTCGTCCTCTCCTGCCACGACCTGAGTGCTGTGTTTCTGAAACAACGACGTCACCATCTTGGGACTCAAATGCAATCTGTTTCGCCTTGTTGTTTGTCGAATCTATTTCTTCTAGAAATAATATCTTATGGCCTATTATCTTAGTATTTAGCATTCGTTCCAATTCAAATTGGATCTGCCTATCTGGGGTCTTGATAAGCTTGTATCCTTCATTTGTTTTTGATTCTATTTCATAGTCAAGTTCCCTAAGTTTTTTGATATGTTTCCATACCGCAGCCCTAGAAACCCCCAACTCCTTTGATATCTCCTCTCCAGAGACATAACTGCCGTTTTTTTCAAGTATTTCAAGTATTTTTGATTTCATCATTTCACCGATGAAAAATTAAAGTGGATCTCAGCGCCAGTATTGAGAAGTATGCTAAGCCTGTGAGTTCCCTCTCCATTGAATGGAATTGTTTTTTGGATTATTACTTTTTCATTTGAGTTGATAGATTCATTCCCTTCAAGGACGTTATCTTTATCAATGAAGATCTTGTAGGTATACTCCTTATCAGTGCCTTCAAGATTTTCAATTGTAAAATCAAAATAAATTTTATCTTTTACATTCTTGGTGTAATTATATAGTTGAACAGAATTATTAGTTATCATTCCAATAGTATACCCTTTTTCATCTATAAATAAAGTGTCACCTTCATTGTAGGGCGTTGAACTATCAAGAGCAATTGAATCATTACTAATTGTTAGATGTTTTCCTTCTAGAGTTGTACCATTTCCTTCAACTATGGTCGTATTGAAATAAAGACTAGTGAAGCGGTCTTCTGGGATATTCACTTCACTGAAGGACAATAAAATAAATGCTGAAACAAATATGAATGAAAATGCTAATGCAAAAAAGATATACTTATCATCCAATTAACTCAAACCCGTCTTCCTTTGACTTTATACGATTCTCATCGATTAAATCCTTTAGGGCAAGCTCAACGTCAAGCTCGTCGATACTTAAGACATTTGATATCTCTACCTTAGATATCTTAGGATCAGTCTTCAATAGGTCGTAGACGCTTTCCTTGATCTTTTCTTCATCTAAGTCCTCATAGAAATCCATATCGCCTTTTCCTTGTGCGATTTCAGTTGCAATAGTCTCTTCAGATACCTCTTCCATAAGATCTTCTATTGCTGTTTCCCTTAAGCTATCCTCAATTTCACTGATCTCGACTTCTTCAGTTATCTCTTCCTCTTCTTTTGGAGGTGCTTGTGGAGCAGGTGGTTCGTAAGCGTCAATCTTTTGTTCGTAGTCAAAAGACAATCCTCTTTCCTTAAGATCCTTTATTCTCTTGGAAAGTTCTAGTTCTCTAAAGAGCCAGTAGTTAGGTTCAACTGGGATTATTATATCGGGGACGAGATAAAATTCATCTTGGAACTCTCCTATTCTACCTATTATATCAACAATATCCCCTACTTTGAATTTGTCCAAAAGTTGGACTTTCTCTGACCATGCTTTTAATCTTGTTGTAGATGTACCATCGTCTATTGTTAAAGCACCATAGGTATTCTCATTATTTCTGTATGAGTCTATTATGGTTCCAAGAATCCTTGCTTCCTTGGATTCCCCAAACGGGGTAGAAAGAACAGCTCCGGCTGCATCGTTTTTTAACTTACCATTGACAAGGTCAATAATCCTCATCTTGTAGGCTATCATTCAATGCTTTTTCATTGTGGAGATATATAAGAGTTTCTTTAAGTTTGTTTTAAGAAAAGAAGAAAAGAATAAATTAAAAAATAAAATAATTAAATTAGTTTACGCGTCTGTGTATGTGTGAACTAGAGCGCCTGTGGATGGAGGTGTACTGGCTATTGTATATGTAATTGTAAAAGTCCTTGTTGTGCCTCTTGTAGGTAGGTTAGTTATGGGTGTTGCGGGTGGAGTTACTACAAATGTTTTACTGGTACCGGCAGCTATTCCTGCTGATGTTCCAGTTGGCGAGAATGTAGCAGTACCTGTTATCCCACCAATACTCGCACCTGTGACGTTAACATCTTTTGTCATTGCGTTTCTAAGGACAATATAATAGGCTGTGTTATCGTTAGTGATGCTTAGAACTTGTACTTGTGTTCCAAGTGCACCTGCAGCTTCGTCCTGAACTGCTCCTTGCGTTTGTGCCTGGAAGGATCTAAACCATATAAAGTATAGGTTATCGCCATATTTCTCTTTGACAATGTTTCCAAGAGCCTTTTCTGTTTCCGTTCCTAAATCTTCTCCATAGCGTACGTTAAATCCCCCTTCTTGAAGAAGAGTAATTGCCTGATCTAGTTAACTCTCCTAAAAGGAGTAAGTATGCCCCAACGGCTGCTACTGCTACTGCAACCAATAACATGACTGCAATAACTGGTGATACAGCCTTCTTATGTTTCCTGAAAAATTTCATCATTTTTATGCCTCCACGTTTTTACATGGACAATAACAAGTATTGCTAAGCATATTTAAATGTTTCGGTGAAAATGCCGAAATTCGCAAATGACACATTTTTCTTCATATTTTTAGTTATATTTATCCCAATAAATTTAATAAATTTTGCGAAAACTTTAAATAGAATAATATTTGATACTTTGCATGAAAGAGATAGATCAGAAGATTATAGATGTCATGAGGGAAAACGCGAGAATCTCAATTACTGACATCTCAAAGATTACAGAAGTCCCTGATACTACCATTCATTTTCGTTTAAAGAAGTTAAAAGATATCCTAAATTATAGATTGACGCTAAATCACAAAAAACTTGGGGAGAACTATTATCTTTTGGAAATAATCCCTGAGACTTATGCTATAGATTCCATCACCCTAAAGAAGGCGGAGGAGCTTTTCGAGCGATTTAGAAAGATGGAAGGGGTACTATTTGTAGTGAAGATCAGGGACTCATTCATGCAGATAGGGAAGTTCTGTGCCATATATGCAGGCAAAGAAAAACCAAAAATAGAAATCCCGGGTATAAAAATTATAACAATTAGTGAGATAGACAAAATCTGGGGTGAACTTGCCCTATGCTCAAAGAGCTAAAACAGAACAACATACTTCTTCTAGGTGAACCAGAAACTGGGAAAGAATATTTTGGAAAAGAGTTAGTGAGAGGGGATCTGATATATGTTGGGATAGATAAAAGCCCTATAGAGATAAGAGAGCTCTTTAACCCAAAATTTATCATTGACTGCTATACTGAAAGGCTCGGTGTCAAGAGCACAGAAAAATACCATATTACCTATGCGTATGATCTAGATGAGATAATAAGAAACATCTTCAAGGCAAGGGAAGAGACAGATAAGGACACCACAATTATTATCGATTCTTTGTCGCCTCTTATAGTTACATTAGGTCTAGTCCCAGTATACAGATTTCTCCAGAGGCTATTTGCTATTGGACGAGAAAAGAATGTCAGGATAATCATAATTCTACACAAGGGCATGCACAAGGACGAGATAGAGATTTCTATTAGGCATCTAGTCGAAGCAACACTCTTTCTAGAGCGAACATTTGAGATGGGCGAAGAGATATTTCACGTTGATTTTGGGAAGCTTTATGGGGGAAAGTATAAAAGAATAAAATACCACATAGAAAATAATAAGATAAAGTTTGATAGATTCGCAATATAATTTATTATTTATTTTATGATAAAGGTGTGATATATGGAAGAGAGGGTTAAGACAGGAATTAAAGGGCTTGATGAACTTATTGAAGGAGGACTTCCGAAGAGTTCATCGATATTATTATCTGGTGAGGCAGGGACGGGAAAGACAATATTCTCCCTACAGTATATTTATTCCGGTGCAAAGGATTATGGAGAGGCTGGTATCTATGTTACATTCGAGGAGAAACCTGAAGAGCTTAGGAGAGAAGCATTACAATTTGGCTGGGATATTAAAAAATATGAAACAAAGAAAAAGATCGTTATACTTGACGCGGCATCCCTTCGTGTTGGTGTGCCTTCTGATGAAGACTTCTATATGAAAAGTGATGTTGACTTGAAGTCCCTTCTCTCTAAATTATATGAAATAGCAATGGACATAGATGCGAAAAGGATTGTTATAGATTCACTTCCTGCATTTTTCTTTTCAGAGGATTCAGAAAAGATGAGAGATGACATCTACATGATGGGAAGGGTGCTAGCAGAGACAAAGGCAACTTCAATTCTTATAACTGAGATAATAAATGGTCAGGGTTACTCAAGGTTTGGATATGAAGAGTTCATAACAAGGGGCGTCATAACACTGCATCTTGTCGAAGGGGAAAAGGCCATGCCGAGGATGTCTGAGTACAAGAGGAGCATCTTCATACGAAAGATGAGGGAGACAAATCACAAGATAAAGCAGTACCCATTCTCTATTACAAATGATGGCATAGTTGTTTACCCGCAGGGAGAAATATACTAGGGTTAAGTGATTTTTATGATAGCGGTGCCCGATACATCAGTTGTAGTGGATGGTAGATTCAAAGCTCTTTTGAGGGATCCAGAATTTGTAAAGGATCTGGAAAGGATTGTGATAGCAGAGGCCACAGTTGCAGAAGTTGAGCATCTTGCAAATCAGGGCAAGTCCTCAGGAGTTTCAGGGATTGCGGAGCTAAAGGCAATATTCAACATAGCAAAGGAGATATTTGTCCCTTTAGACTACTACGGCAAAAGACCCACAAAATATGAAATCGACGGAGCAAAGAAAGGCGATATTGATGCCATCATAAGGGAAGCCGCGATTGATCTTGGGGGGACATTGATAACAGGGGATCTTATACAGAAGGACATTGCAGAGGCTAAGGGCATACAATCGATTTTTTTAAATCCCTACAAAAAAGTAAAATTGAGGATTGAGGACTTTTTTGACTCAGAGACCCTTTCAGTTCACCTAAAAGATGGAATCATGCCCGCA
>JAMNZA010000067.1 GCA_023622545.1 Methanobacteriota archaeon
TCAAATCCTTCTATGCCAGTTACTTTTTCAAACTGTTCACCACTTATCGGATGCTCAAAGACTGTTTCCAGACCCAATGTTTCTTTATAGAATCTTTTTGATCTTTCTAGATTTGAAACAATTATAGCCATGTGATTTAGAGTTGACATGATTATTTTAATAAAAAGATAGTTTTAAAGGTTTTGAGTTGTGCATAATTACTCTTATGCGCCATAATAATTATTATATATATTAAATAAATAAAAAATATCAATATACAATAAAATTCAACTACTACTCTCGAGTTTTTAGTTTCCCGACTACCTTCGCGTACTTCGATATGTTTTTTCCTCTAGTTTTTTCAGCGACCCTTGTCAGTCCATTCTGCTTGATAGAAAGAAATTCTAATTCTTTTTTCAATTTTAGGTAGTGCTCGTATCTGCGCAAATCAAGCTTTCCATCCCTAATGGCATTCTTAACCGCACATCCTGGCTCATTTCTATGTGAACAATCTCTAAATTTGCATTGTCTAGAAAGAAGTTCTATGTCGTCAAACACCTGATTAATGTCCTCATCTTCGGACCATAATTGAAGTTCCCTCATCCCTGGATTGTCAATGATCATACCGCCTTTGGGGAGTATAATCAACTCACGAAATGTCGTAATATGTCTTCCATGACTATCCCATTCCCTAACTGAGCCTACCTTCTGGCGATTGAAACCAAGTAGTTTATTGGTAATAGTAGACTTGCCAACACCCGATGAGCCTAGGAGGGCAACTGTCTTCCCTTTACCAAGATATTGATAAAGCTCGCCCACACCTTCATTCAATTCAGCACTAACGGTGTGTATAGGGATTGTTGGTGCTATTTTCTTTAGTTCTTGAATTCTATCTTCAAGTCCAATACAGATATCAGCTTTATTCAGCACTAAGACGGGTTTTGCACCACTTTTCGAAACTAGCATTAAATATCTCTCAATTCTTTGTATATTGAAATCTTGATCAAGCCCAGATACAATCCAAACTGTATCAACATTGGATATCATGACCTGCTCTTCGGTGACCTTTCCTGGAACTTTTCTAGAGAATTTGCTCTTTCTTGGAAGGACTGCATGGATAGTTCCTTTAGTGTTTGATTCAATCTTTAGAGCTACCCAATCACCGACAACAGGGAGTTTATTTTTTTCATCCGCCTCAAATCTAAGTTTACCCGATATTCTGCCCTCTATTTCTCCGTTCTTTGTCAATAAAACGAAATTTTTGAGTTGAACTTCACTAATACGTCCCGGGATAAGTCCTTCTTCTTTGTATTTGGCAAAATTATCTTCAAAGAAGAAATCCCAACCAATTGCTTCAAGGTCAAGGTTAAATATATCCATTGCATGCACCTAACTACTAAAAATAATAATATTAGCATTATAAAAGATTTGATGTTTTAGATAAGATTTTAATATATATCCCAACTTATTTTAATAATGATTATCCAAAGAGCCCAGTTGAATGTTCTACCCAAAGTAGTTGAGCTGAACAACAGAGAATCCAAGTGGGTCGGGAAGAAAGACATCGCTTTTTTTCAGAAGTATATGGATATCCCTTTTTTTAATATAGTTGAGGACAATTCAGAAATAGTTGGATTCTTGATGGCTATGGATCAAAATACAGATTATGATAGCATTAACTTTCTATGGTTCAAAGAAAGATACGGTAAATTCTATTATATAGACCGGGTTATTGTCGATGAATCAAAGAGGGGCAAAGGAATTGGTTCTCTTCTCTACAAAGAGTTAATTAGCAATAAGGGCAATATACCTCTGGTAGCAGAAGTATCAATTGAGCCATCGAATGAAGGCTCTGTAATATTCCATGAAAAAAATGGCTTTATAGAAGTAGGGACACTAACATCTGGAGATAAAAAAGTAAGGATGTATTGCCTAAAGTGAATAGATTTTTATAAATAGAATCCAATATAATATTAGGTAGAGTATGAAAAAGGAAAAGCCCATTGAAAACACTCGTATGCACGGATATATAAAAATTTGTCCAAATTGCGGTAGTACCGATGTTTCTGTTGAATCCTTTAATTATATGGTTAGGGACATCTGCAAAGAATGTGGTTATGGGAGCATAAAAGAAAGTTTATTTGTAACTGACCTTATTTACTTCCCAGAGATCCCTGAAGCTAGAATAGAAGAATTTAGAAAAGAAGTAATTGAGAAAAGAACAGAGAAAAAGAAGTCTAAAAAAGAATAAAATAATTCTTTATATTTTATCCATGTTTTTTATGATTCTTTCTCCGAACTCTGAGCACTTTACCTCTTTGGAGCCTTCCATCTGCCTTGCAAAGTCGTATGTGACGTATTTTTCGTTTATTGTATTTTCAAAGCTCTTTTCAACTAGGTCTGCAGCTTCGTTCCAACCAAGGTAATTTAGCATCATGACACCTGAAAGTAGTAATGACCCAGGATTTACTTTATCCATGCCTGCGTATTTGGGTGCAGTTCCATGTGTCGCTTCAAATACTGCATAGCCTTCTCCAATGTTTCCTCCTGGTGCTATACCAAGTCCTCCGACTTGAGCTGCTAGAGCATCTGAGAAGTAATCGCCGTTAAGATTTGGCATGACAAGTACATCATACTCACTTGGCCTCAAGAGAATCTGTTGGAACATATTATCTGCTATAGCGTCCTTAAGGACTATGCCGGAATCTTTGTACTCCGTGTATGGGATTATCTTTCCTTTGTATTCTTGATTGGCAAGCTCATATGCCCAGTTCTTGAATGCACCTTCTGTGTATTTCATTATGTTTCCCTTGTGGACAACTGTCACTGATCTTCTATTGTTTTCTAGTGCAAAATCAAATGCTTTTCTAACAATTCTTTTTGTTCCAAATTCAGAAATTGGTTTAATACCTATGCTTGAATTCTTCCTTATTTTAACACCAAACTGCGTTTCAAGATAAGAGATTACACTATTTGCCTCATCAGAACCTGCGGCCCATTCTATTCCAGAGTAAACGTCCTCAGTGTTTTCCCTAAAGACAATCATGTCAACAAATTCGGGGTGTTTTACAGGTGATGGGATACCATTATAGTATCTAACGGGCCTTATGCATGCATAAAGATCAAGGACATGCCTAAGGGTGACATTGATACTTCTTATACCGCCTCCAACTGGGGTAGTCAATGGCCCTTTTATGCCAACGACACATTCTTTTATCTTTTCAACAGTTTCATCTGGTAGCCAGCTTTCAGTTTTGTTGAACGCCTTCTCTCCAGCCAAAACTTCGGTCCAGTATATCTTTCTCTTGCTTCTATATGTCTTTTGGACTGCCGCATCAAGAATTCTTTGTGAAGCATTCCAAATGTCAGACCCTATTCCATCTCCTTCTATGAAAGGGATTATTGGGTAATCAGGAACATTAATTTTTCCTGATTCTATTGTGATTAAATCTCCATCCATTTTATCTCCTCATCTTTTCATAAACGTAATTTAAGGCCCCTCCCGCCTTCAATAATTCTAAGTCTCTACCTAGTAAACTCTTACTGAGTTTGTAGCTCTCCTTCTTTGTGAGATTTTTACATACAACGTTGCTGAAATCACCAATTTCAATAACTAATTCATTACCAAAATCAATCCTATCGTAGTCCTTCTCGTTTGAGAATGTCAGTGGAACAATCCCAAAGTTAACTAAGTTCGCCTGGTGTATCCTTGCAAAGCTTTTTGCGATTACCGCTCTTATCCCAAGATACATAGGTGCAATCGCTGCATGCTCCCTTGAAGAGCCCTGCCCATAGTTTGCCCCACCAACAATGAATCCCCCTCCTTTCTCCTTTGCCCTTGTAGCAAAGTCTTTGTCTATTCTTTCAAAAGTGTATTCAGAAATCTTCGGGATGTTTGATCTCAAAGGAAGTATTTTTGCTCCGGCCGGCATAATATCGTCGGTAGTGATGTTGTCTCCTGTCTTTAGAAGAACAGATCCTTTTAGGGGATCTTTTAGTTTTTCATTCCTCGGGACAGGTTTTATATTTGGCCCCCTTACTATTTCAACATTCTTTCCATCTTTTGGAGGGAAAATGAACATATTATCATTGATATAAAATTTATCTGGCATTCCTGTTTTTGGATATTTTCCTAGTTTCCTTGGGTCTGTTATAACACCATTTAGAGCTGAGGCTATGGCAACTTCAGGACTTACTAAGTAGATGTCCGCATCCTTTGTTCCACTTCTACCTTTGAAGTTCCTATTAAAAGTTCTAAGAGATGTCCCTTCAGATTGTGGTGCCTGTCCCATCCCGATGCAAGGGCCGCATGTACATTCCAACATTCTTGCTCCTGAATCAACTATGTATTGGAATAATCCATCTTCAACAATCTTTGTCAATACTTGCTTTGAACCTGGGGAAATAACTAGACTGACATCACGGTGCACGGTTTTGCCTTTGAGTACTTGTGCAACTAGAGATAAGTCCTTATAAGAGGAATTAGTGCAACTTCCAATTGCAACTTGTGAAACTTTTGTTCCCTCAATTTCACTTACCTTCACAACATTGTCTGGCATGTGCGGCTTTGCAATCATCGGTTCTAACTTGTCTAAATCAATAATTATAGTCTCAGAATATTCGGCATTCTTGTCTGCTACTAACTTCTCCCATTGATTCCCCCTTCCCTCTGACTCCAAGAATTTCTTTGTGATATTGTCACTTGGGAATATAGAAGTAGTTGCTCCAAGTTCGGTACCCATGTTTGTTATTGTTGCTCTTTCTGGAACAGATAATGATTCGATTCCTTTACCTGTGAATTCAAAGATTTTGTTTACTCCGCCTTTTACAGATAATCTTCGCAATAACTCTAAAATAACATCTTTAGCTGAAACCCATTCTGGAAGCTCTCCGTCAAGACAGACTTCTACAATATTGGGCATTTTCAAGTAAAAAGGCTCACCTGCCATTGCAAGCGCTACATCGAGCCCTCCGGCCCCAATTGAAATCATGCCTATGCCCCCGCCAGTCGGGGTGTGGCTATCTGAACCTAGAAGGGTCTTACCCGGGATGCCAAACCTTTCAAGATGTAGTTGATGGCATATGCCATTGCCAGGCCTAGAGAATACTATACCATATTTTTCTGCAACGCTCTGGAGGTATCTGTGATCGTCTGCGTTTTCAAACGAAGTCTGAAGAGTATTGTGGTCCACATAACTTACAGATAATTCAGTTTTTACCCTTGGCACGCCCATTGCTTCAAACTGTAAATAAGAAAGAGTTCCAGTAGCATCTTGAGTCAAAGTCTGATCAATTTTGATACCTATTAAGTTCTGTGGTTCCATCTCTCCCTCAACTATATGGGAAGAGATTATTTTTTCAGAAATATTATAAGCCATATAAAACACCAATATTAATTATAAGCTCTTTTCTTTGGTATATTGATTATGTTTTTAAATTTAGTGGATATAATTTGACAGAATATTGGCCAATAATAAACAAATGAATGTGAATTTATTATAATTCGATAGTTTTTATCTCTTCTATTTTGTCTTCTTTGTATTCTGCAATTGTAAGAGATTTTATCTTTCCACATATTTCAAAGTCTTTTGAGTTTAATTCATCTACAAGTTTTTTACATTCATTTGCATTTGTCGAATTTCCAACTCCTAGATGGGGTGTGTATTGGATAGCTAGAAATAATTCGTTCTTTAGTTTTTCAGAGTAAAGCCTATCATGAAGTTTCACTATGTTACTAAATCCTTCGTCTGGAACCAAGAATACATGCCAGTAATCGTTAAATGAATCTTTGTTTAGTACGGCACACCTGAGACAGAAACTAATCTCTTCCTGTCCCTTTGAAAGTTCTTCGACCTGCGAGATTACCTCTTTCTTATTTAGATTGAAGACAGGGAATACTATTGTGAAGTGAGGCTCTACAACATTATAGTAAAGGGTATCATACTTACTTCTCAGGTCTTGAATCTTCTGATGATCCTTCTTCTTAAGCTCCGGATAAGCGACAACTATCATTGACATAAATCTACATAAATTTTATCGAATAAAAATTTATCTATCAAATCTATTAATTTACCAAAACTATTTATAGACATAAACCCAAAACATATTGGTGATTGAATGTCTGAAGTTGCGAAAGTAATTGAAGTAGTTGGAAAATCTGAAATAAGCTGGGAGGACGCTGTAGCAAAGGCAGTATTTGTTGCTTCAAAGACAGTACATAACATCAAGGGCGTTGAAGTTGAAAAGTTGACAGGTAAAGTGACAGATGGCAAAATAACTAAATATAAAGCTACAGTTAAATTAATCTTTGTTGTTGAATAAATTTATTTATTTTTATTTAAATTTAGAATATTCCAGAATCTTTTATATACATCAGTTTTTGGGTTAGAAAGCTCTTTTAAAATTGAAGTTGCCCCACATGCAAATTCATAGGGCTTTTCCTTGTATAAAGATACAACGTCAGTTATTTCTATTTCTCGATAGGAAAGCTCCTGAACATTCCCATCTTCATTTTCATCAGAAATTATTATTGTTGAATTCTGAGGTATAAATAATATATAACCTGTCATATATCCAACATTTATTGAATTTATATCGTCAAATCCAGTAAGGAGTTCGCCTACCTTAGTAAATCTAAAAAGGTCATTTGCTGAAAAAAGATATTGCCGCCCATTAGCATATACGAATATCTCTTCTCTAGATTCCCTTAATGCTGTTTTGTCATTGACTTCTTCAAGAGTATTATTTCGAGAAAAAAGATTAAGTTCAAATGTTACATGCCCACCATTAAAATCAAATTTTGATGGATCAACTCTTCTCTTATCCGATCTCTTTTGAAGTATAGTTTTTTCTGTCCCCCTTATGATGGGGACAATATTTACCGATATGTGAGGTATTCTTAGGCTGCTATGTACAATATCTCTTCTGACAAATCCACAAACTTCTAGATTTTCATCTTCTTTTATGATTACAGGTAAGTACTCTTTATTTTCAGACATTATCCACCATCTACTTTAGAAATGGAATCTCACCATGGATATTATTATATTTCCTTACCGCTTGCGGAGCTCCTATCAATAATCTTCGTGCGGTATTGTAAACGCTTGGTGTTTTTTCTGGATTTAGATTAGACATTATATCAACTAGAACTTTAATTAATGGTATGTGAAATTTCTCTTCCATATCATCAATATTTCCAAGGACCTTTATGGCATTTACAGTAGTATACTCATTTATTGATGAAATTTTTATTATCATGTCCCTAAAGAAATCTCGTCCTTCTTGAGTTTCTAGTGATTTCTTTCTGTTATGGGCAAATTGAACATAAAGCGCTCTTTGATCATTTGATTGCTCAATTCTAAAAGATTTTGATGACTCAATATTCTTCATTATTTTTATTGTGTCGTCACTACTATTAGATGCAAGAATTCCAAGGAATGACTCCCAGCTTACTAGATTCTTTTTTGACCTTTCTTCTACATTTTTTAGAACTTTGAGTTTATCATTTGCAGAACTGTTTAGATATAAAGAAAATGCAGTCAACTTATCTGTGGCAGAATTTGAGGTATCGAGTTGCTCTTTCATTAAATGGTGAATGTCTTTGGTATCCAATGTAGATAGAATAGACAGAACTATATTTTTAACTTGTCTTCTTTTTATTTCTGTCCTCTTTTTTTCTATATAGTTATCCTCAGTAATAGGGTTATTATATTCTCTATAGATTTCTAAAAGGCCATTTTTGTATTTTTTTGCTATCCCGATAATTATATTTTTTCTGACATCGTATAACTTTGTGTAATGATGGGCATATTTCTTATCGTCTACTGATTCAAATAAAGTAACGAACTGACCGCCAGCCTTGTCCATTAGGGTTTCATCTGAAAGAAGTTCGTAGTATAGATCAATAGATTTTTCAGACGGTAAAAGTGAAGGATTTTCTATCAATCTCATTTTTTCTATATCAAATAGTTTATGGAAAGCAACATATCTAGAGACAATGTTTTTGTCTTTTTTGATTTGATAGATTAGAGCATCTACCGGCACGTCATATTTTATTTTGCCATAGAATGAGTAATCTCTATTTAAAGATAGGAAATGAGATTCTGGGATATTCTTAAAAATAATTTTAGTAACTGGTTCAGTAATTCTTTCTAATTTCTCTTCAATATCATTACCGTCGCTATCAACTACAGCAACTCTTAAGGGAAATTCCCAGTTTAATCCTTCTTTTGGAGATAATTGTTTTATTTCAAGAAGTAATGATTTATTTAATGAATCATATTTAGAATTAACTTCGATTGTTGGAAATCCTGTTTGTTTTAACCATTTCTTTGCCATAACACTAAAGCTCATACCAGAAACTTCTTCCATTGCATTAATCCAATCTTCTGTATTGGCATTTCCATGGCTAAATCTTCTATGGTATAGGTCTAATGCTTTGGCGAACTTATCTTTGCCCATCAATGTTTCAATCATTTTTACAAATTCAGGCGCTTTAACGTATGTAACACCTGTAATCAATTCATTTGGATCATTGAATCCATCAGGCAGTATAGGCATTACTGATGATCCCTGATCTGATGCAAATGTACCGCTGCTTGGAGCTAGCAATGTTAATACAGTCTTTAATCTAATATAATCTTTACCAAAAAGATATTCGAGATACTGTTTTTCTATAATTACTGTAACTGCTTCATTTAGCCATATTTGAAATGGATCTTTACCTGTCACTTCTGAACCATTGAGATTGTGATAGTATTCGTGTGCTTTTACTGCTATCATATATTCGAAACCATTGTCAGTCATATCTTCAAATGGCATGATTCTATTTGTACTAATTGTTGTATTTCCAACGTTTTCCATTCCACCGAAATCAGAGTTCTGCATTCCAATTTCACGATATACTGTTCCAGTATATTTGTATCCAGGTATTATCTTTTTGTTAAGTTCCGATAATTCTTTTCTTATAGGATAAAGTTTTTTCTCATGCCCTTCAATTTTTATTTTTTCTCTTTCATTAACTAGGCTCATCATTCTTTTTCTTATTTCAAGATTATTGTATTGATTTGGCCCAGTGAATAGATAAGTCCACATTATGCTATTATGCAAAACATCGAGTGCTTTTTCAGCTATTTCTTTTTTTGAATCAGGTGGCACTAAAAGCTCAAGGATAAATTTGTGGCCGTCAGGGTATTCAAAATCTCTCTTAAAGGTAGCATAAGTTCCAACACCTAAGAAGAATAAATAAGGGGCCATAGGGGTAATTATATTGTCGTATTTTATTCTATCTCGCCCCCCGCCTATAGAATGCCTTTCTTCAGAAATGTCCCCATTTGTAATCATATTAGTATATCTTTCATCAGCTATTATTGTTGTAGTGTATGTACATTTTGCCATCATATCGTCAAAGCATGGAACAATCCTTTGGAATCCCCATTGTTGGCACTGAGTAATTTGCTGGGGCGGCGCACCTTTTGGTGTTTCATCATAATAAAGCCCTTCCAGTATATTTTTAGTGGGCCTGCAAATAGTTTCAGTGCTTATAATAAACTCTTTATTAGACGGAACTGGATTTTTAAAATTTATAATTATTATATTGTCTTCTTTCTTATAGAGGTATTCTGTCTGAAATTTATCTACTGATAAAGATATTATTTCAAGATCCTTTGCATTCAACTCAATTGTATTAATAGGTATATCTAAGGACTTAACCTTTTGTTTTGATTTTACATTTGTGTGCCCATCATAGATGTCAAATATCAAGTCCATATGGATGACTTTTACTGGGAGTTCTTTGAAGTCTTCAGGATAATATTTAAACAGCCTTTTCATTATATCACAATTTATTATCCAATTACTTAGTGGATTTTTTCTTAGAAACCTTCTTGGTGGTTTTAGTCCATTTTTTCCTATAATAAAGTTAACCCAATTAGTATAATGGTCAGAACCCTTTATCTTCCTGATTCTTATCTGCTTTAGAAGAATATCTGAATTCATGTATTCTGGATCGTACCTTAAATCTATTATGCCATCCACGATATAATCGAATACATCAGCAAATCCTTCAAAAGCTTTCATTCCGTAATGAAGTGTTGAAACGAAGAGTACATTCCTCTCTTTAGATCCTTTTGCCCTCCAATTTTTAACTGATTCTACTACTTGAGAGGGGTCAGAAAGTGTCATAAATTCGGTCAGGGAATCGATTAAGACCAATCCTCTGCCATTCATATTCATTTCATCCATTATACTCACGAGTTTATCGGTGAAATTGGGCAGGTCATCTGGTTCTTTTAGGACAGTGATACATTTTTCTTCATAGTCCGCTTTCATTCTAAAAGAGTAACAATCTAAAAATCTAAGAAGATTTTTTTGACAAAAAGGTGTTATATCCCATCCAAGACTATTAATATCTGAAAAAACGGAAGACGGGGAGTTATCCAAAGCAACATAAATTACCGGCTCCCCTCTATTTAGAAATCTATAGCATAGTTCTCCTACTATTGCAGATTTGCCTGTTCCACCTTCGCCCAATAATACTATGAATGAATCTCTTGGAGTTCCGCTTATTATCAAATCATCTAATAGAGGGATATCTGTTTTAATATTCTCTCTCTCTCTAAAGCCTTTCATATGTATAATTTACCCTTGAACTATAAATAATTTTTGTATTTTCTTGATATCAATCATAAGATTTAATAATTTGGAGAGTATATTAGATATAATGAAAAGAGTTAGGATATATGTCTCAGGATTAGTACAAGGTGTATTTTATCGTGCAAATGCACAGAAAGAAGCTGGAAGACTAAAAGTTAAAGGATATATCAGGAATCTTCCTGACGGTAGAGTAGAAGCCGTTATTGAAGGAGAAGAAATTTGCGTCAATAAAATGATTCAATGGTGTGAAGTTGGTCCAAAGCATGCAAGAGTGGATAAAGTAGAAGTTATAAGTGAACAGCCTAAAGATGAGTTTGAAGATTTTTCTATTAGATGATTATTGACAAGTTGTATCTTTACTTAATTGAAATCCGCCGAACTCAAGTATGACTTCAAATCCAGTGTAACCCCTACAATACATTTTATCTAATGCTGAACGAAGTTTAGATGAAGCATAATCTCCGGTACAATGAAATCCAAATAGAGTAATTCCATATTTTTTAAGATATTCGATTGTCTTTGCGATCTTGTTATCATCTGCTGAAACAAGATGTGTGCCACCAAGCACTAAAAATATGTCGTCACCAATGACATCTTTAGAATGTTCTATTGTATTTAAAAGACCGGCGTGATTGCACCCCAAAATAACTACTCCCCCCACTGGGGTTTTAATAATAAGTGACTGGTCATCCTTAATCTCGTCATGAATGAAGGTATTGCCAATTTTTTTTTGGAATATATTGGATACTTTTTCAAAATCAAAAGTTCTTTCTATTTCACCTGTAGTAAAAATATTAGGTGATAACTCAATACTGTCTTTAGAAAAAGAAATCTCCGGCAATTGTTCCTTTGTATATGGGATTCCGATATTTTTTGGATTAGCGGTAGTTTTTTTATATTTTTCATCGAAGATTGAAGGATGTGCGTATATCTTTGCATTGGATAATTCCCACGCTTTCAAAAGAGGGCCAGTATGATCATAATGCCCATGACTAATGAATATTTTTGATATATCTTTCAAATCTTCTCCAATTACATTCATATTATGATTCAATACTTCAAAAGTTTGACCTGTATCAAATAAAATCTTTTCTTTATTTTCAATCAAAAAACTAAGGCCGTGCTCTCCCCAAAATTTAGAGGAGAGCTTAACATTATTATCTACTACACATTTGATCTTAACATTCATCACAACCCTTCCAGGATTTTGTATATACCTCCAAGATCAATTTCGTATTTTTCTATTTTACCTTCGTCACAGAGTTTGGATATTTCAGGGTCTATTGGTATTTTACCTATAATCGGAATACCCATCTTATTATCTTCATCGTTACCAAATACATTAATTTTTTTACCACAATCTGGACATTTTGCATACGCCATATTTTCAACGCAACCAAGTACTTTGACTTTTAGTTCTTCTGCCATAGAAATTGCTTTTTTTACTATAGTTGCAGCGAGGTTCTGTGGAGAAGTAACTACGACAAATCCATCTAGTTTAATACTTTGCATTAAGGTTAATTGGACATCGCTTGTTCCTGGAGGAAGGTCAAATAGTAGATAATCAAGATCTCCCCAGATTACATCTGCAAGGAACTGTGATACTGCACCACTTATCATGGGGCCTCTCCATATAACTGCGTCCTCGTTACTTGGTAAAAGAAGGCTCATAGACATTATTTTAATTCCACTTTCAGAAACTACTGGCATTATACCTGCACTACTACCCAGAGGTTTTTCATCAATTCCAAACATCATCGGTATACTTGGCCCAGTTATATCTAAATCTAGTACGCCAACATTTTTTCCTTGTTTCACAAGATATGATGCAATTAAGGAAGTAACAACAGATTTTCCTACGCCACCCTTGCCACTACCAATAGCTATCTTTTTTCCAATCTTAGACATTCTTTCGTTAATATTCATTTGTTGAACTTTAAGTTGCTCTTGAAGGTTTGATGCCATTATATCACCTTGAATGTATGAATTTATTACTATTTAAAGCTTTTTAGGTCCGCCTAATATATAAAATAAATCAATTTTGATAGATATATTTACTTATAATGCAAAAAGTTTATAAATAAATTTGAAGCTTAACTTATATAGTATGAATAAATTAATAACAAGCTTTTTAATTCTTTTAATATTTACGTCTACTTTTGCAACCTTTATCGGTGCTCAGACTGAAGAAGAAACAAAGAGCCTTATACCTGAAGTTGACCTTGACTACCCAACTGAAGCAACTCCTAATCAAGAAATAAAAATTAAAGTAACTGTGAAAAATACAGTTAATGATGTCATGTGGGATACTCTTGCTTATATTGATGAAGACTCAATGACAAAAGAAACAAAGGCAGCTTTTCAAGTTGTAGAAGGAAAAAAATTATTTCCTGTTAGGATGGACCCTGAACAAGATGCTTCAGTAATTCTAACTGTCAAGATTACTGCTAAAGCCCTAAGTGGGGAATATTTATTACCTATAGTTGTTGCGACAGGAATTGGTGGATGCAGAGAAGGATGTGAACCTTCACTTTTGACTGTTTTCTCTACAATTAAAATTAAGAGAAATGATCCTTTAATTAGTCTTGAATTTGATAAGTACCAAATTGATATAGAACAGGGTATTTGTGAAGTTGAGCTAGTTGTTCCATATCTTCCAAATATACCTTTTAGAATAACTAATATTCACAATACAGAATCAGCATATAATCTAAAAATGACTGTTGTCCAAGATACTTCTCAAGTAAAAGGAATCATAGATCCTCCAGTAAATCAGGCGGTTCTCCCACCAGGGGGCGAAATAACTGGATCACTTTATATAAGGGCTGCTTATGATGCTCCTCTCGGTAACCAGATAATTAGGGTAAAGCTTGTTTATTCTGATAAATATGGGGCAGATTATGACATGTTTAGGGAGATAACTGCTACCGTCAAAAATGTCGGAAAAAATTACTATGATCAAGGAAAACTTTATTATGAATCTTGCGACTACGAGAATGCAAAAATATCCTTAGAAGAGGCAAAAGCAATTTACAGTGCAGATAACAATATCTTAATGGTTCAAGAAATTGATAAATTGATTAAGAGAATTGAAGCTAATGACAAGTTTATGGAAGGCCAGAATCGTTTCTTTTCAGGAGACTATAAGAATGCAACTTCGTATTATTCTGAAGCCAAGACATTATACACAGAGATAAACGATTGCCAAGGTGTCCAACTTTGTGATGATGCTATAAGAGCTTCTAATAGACCGTTGGGCGGTATACTCGGTGGTGTTTCTGGCTCTGGTGGAGAGAGTATAACTACTTTTTCATACCACACAATAATTGAGATAATCCTTATTATTCTAGTTCTGCTATTGCTATTCTTACTACTCAGACGCAAATCTGGAGGTAGTGGAAAAACACTAAACTTAAGAAATAGGATAACAAGACCATCTCAGAGACCTATTTCAAGACCTTCACAAGAACCCATAAAAAAGGAATTAGCAAGATAATTTAATATATTACTTTATTTAATGGGTATTCTATTATTCCTTCTGCTCCAGCACTTTTTAATTTTGGTATCAAATCTCTTATTATTTTTTCTTCAACCATTACTTCAACTGCTACCCAATCGTCAGAGCTAAGACTTGAAACAGTAGGTTTTCTCAGTGCTGGGAGAACTGCAACTACTTCTTCAAGATCTTTCTTTAGAACATTCATTTTGACCCCCACCATAGATTCTGCTGTCAAAGCACCTTTGAGTAGCATAAAAAGATCCTCTGTTTTTTTCTTCTTCCAGCTGGTTCTCCAAGATTCTTTATTACTTATCAAAACAGTTGTTGACTCAAGAAGTGTATCCAAAATCTTAAGATTGTGTGCTTTAAGAGATGATCCTGTTTCTGTTAATTCAACTATTGCATCTGCAAGTTCGGGAACTTTTACTTCCGTTGCCCCCCATGAAAATTCAACAGTAGCTTCAATTCCCTTTTCTTTTAAATAGTTTTTAGTAATATTAACAACTTCGGTAGCTATTCTTTTACCTTTTAAATCCTTAACAGACTTAATCTTTGAATCTTCTGCTACAGCAAGTACCCACTTAACTGGCCTTAATCCCTGCTTTGCGTAAACAAGTTTTCCAACGTTAACAACATCAACTTTATTCTCAATTACCCAATCCATACCAGTGAGACCAATATCAATTATTCCTTTCTCCACGTATCTAGGTATTTCTTGAGCTCTAATTAAAAGACATTCGATATTCGGATCATCTATAGATGGTTTGTATGACCTTGAAGAAATATTAATTGAGTAACCTGCTTTTCTAAACATATTCATTGTGGAATCTTGTAAGCTACCTTTAGGTAGTCCTATTTTTAGTATCATTATAATCACTACTCTAGTTATTAAATATCCTCATGAGAAACTACTTATATATTTTATGCACTATAGGTAGATTAAAGGTTGATTTAATACTCAAAAAAGATATATAAAATAAAATTAATATTAATTTATGGAATATGATAAGAAATTGGAAGGCAAAAAGGCTATTGAATTCTGTTTAAGTGATATTGATCAGAATCAAATTTGTCTTAAAGATTATAAGGGCAAATGGATAGTATTATTCTTTTTTGACAAAACTAGCCTAGAATCCCCAAACTCAGAATTATTTTATTATTCAAGATCAATAAATGACTTTGACAAATTAAATGCCCACGTTATAGGTGTTGGACCAGTATCTGCACAAGAAATTAAGAAATTCTGTAATGAAAATGATATAAAAATAACTATTTTATCCGACATTGATTATAAAATTTTAGAAAAATACGAAGTAATCAACTATGATAAAAAAGGAGATAGAAAAGTTCTTCCTATTACGTTTCTTATTAATAAAGATGGAATTGTATCAAAGATATGGAATAGAGAAAAATTCTATTATAGACTAACTGGCTATGCAGATAATCTAATAGAGTTATGGGATCAAAGTAAAATGTGGGCACATATATACAAAGTAATTGATGCGATAGAACAATTTGAGAAAAAGCAAATCTTAGATTAACTCTATTTTCTCCAATATTTCATTTTTTAAATATTGATTACATACTATGATATTCTTAGAGCATTTAGTAATAACATCTCCAGAGAAATCCATAGCAAGACCGCCAGCCTCTTCACATAACAATATCCCAGCTGCAACATCACAAAAGTTTATTTTATTTTTGATATATGCGTCATATCTACCCTCTGCAACAAATGCTAGATTTATTGACGTAGATTGGGTAAGACGAATGCCAAGAATATCTTTTGATAGTGAAGAAAAAATCTTAAAGAATTGATCGTGATAGTCCCTATCTTTTGTTAAGTCAGAAACAAAGATGGATTCTTTAATATGACTATTATTAGAAATTTTTATTTTTTTATCATTAAGATAAGCTCCTTTACCCTTTTCTGCAAAATATAACTCGTCAGTTATGGGATTGTATACAACTGATAATAGCGGCAAATCATTCTTCAATAAGCCAATAGAAACTGAAAATAATGGTAGTTTCCTAGAAAAATTTATTGTGCCGTCAAGAGCATCGATTAACCATTTGTATTCTGAATTGTTATCTCCAAAAGCTCCACATTCTTCACAAGCAAAACTATGATCTGGAAACTCTTGGCTAATTATTTCAATTGCTTTTTTTTCTGACTCAAAATCTGCATCAGTTACAAGGTCAAAACTTCCTTTCTGGTAAACTTCACATCCATCTTTGAAAAAATTTCTCAATATTTCCCCGGAGGCTCTTGCGGCCTTTAGAGCAGTTTTTAACATATATTAACCTTTAATTAGTTTTACATATACTTTCCTTGACCTGGGTCCGTCGAACTCCATGAAGAATATACCTTGCCATGTCCCTAGAACAATCTTTTGGTTTTCAAATGTTAGAGTTTTCGAGGGGCCTATCAAAGAACTTTTTATATGCGCATCAGAATTTCCTTCGTGATGTAGATAATTATCTTTATGTGGGACTAATTTTGAAAGAAATGAGTTAATGTCTTCGATGACTGCAGAATCATAACTCTCATTTATCATTATTCCTGAAGTGGTATGCGGGGAAAAAACAATACATAATCCAGAGGAGAAACTAGAGTCGGATATGATTTTATCAATTTGATTAGTAATTTCTACAGCTTCAATTCTCTTATTTGTTCTAATTTCTATCACACTATTCAATTTATCCTCTCGATCTTATTTTTACAACTTTTCCCCGATTAAGCTTCTTCATGATGCTGCCAGAAACAATAGCCTCCCCAACACCAATACATTTATTATCCTTTAGAACTAAGACATCGTCGCCAGGGCGTATACTATCTGAAGTGCTGATAATTCCTTTAGAAAAAATATCTCCTCTCAAATCAAAATCAATATTTACCCACAAAGAATCTTTAATGATTTCTCCGCCAATGACATTTGTTTTAATCTTGTTTTGGAATATTCCGATAGTTCTCTTATTATAAAGTAAATCAGTTGTCTTTCTTCTTTCTCTATAATCAAAAGGAAGCTTAAATTCTTTCTTGAACTGAAATGAAAACATTTTTTGAGCTTTAGTTTTAAACTCATTAAGTGGATCCTTATCCCAAAGACCTCTATTATTTTCAAGATGCTCTTTTAGAATTTCAATGGATCCATTTGTATAAAGTATTTCAAAAGGCAGTTTTTTTAGAGCTTCTAGGTAAGGGCTATCTTCAGAAAAATGTGCAATTATTCGTGGACTGTCACATTTTTTTAATAGCAAAATCAATAGATCCGATAAGCTATCAAGCTCTTCTTGGCTCCAGTACCCTGTTACAGGGATATCATAATCGGCATAATCCTCAATCTCCCTAGGAACAACACCAAGTGGAGAAGTCAAGATCAATTGAGTTAAATTCGGGTATTTGTCTTTAAGAAAATCTCTGAGAAATGATATTATCTTTGTATGTGACTTAGATAGCCTATAAGGTTTTTTTGCACTGCACGGAAGTAATAAAATTAAATTATTCGATGGAGAATAATAATCATTTACTTCTTTTCTCCATCTAACAACTTGCGGCCTATGCAAGGAAATATCATCAATATAATAAGCGCGTTTGAAATCTCTTCTCAAGTGACATTCAAATAAATCATAAAATTCCTTGTACAAAATTCTCAATAATTTTCTAGAATTAACTGAGCCATTGGAATACATTTCAACTAATTCTGGCACAGGATTTGATAAATACTCATTGAGGAATCTTCTATTTTCCTTGTTATCTAAAAATAAATCAAATCCTAAAAAACAGAATATAGGTAGCTCGTAACTATCTGCATTGATAAAATACAGCGAAGAAGGGTATCTCTCTTTTAATTTAAAATAAAAATCTAGAAGAATTCTCTCGTCAGGTATTCTTTTAAAGAAATATATATCTTTTTCAGGAATAGATTCTAAAAGTTCTTGGTTATATTCCTTATATTTTGTAATATAAATTGGAAGACATTCACCCTTCCCTTCTTGCATTAATGATATATTCAAATTAGATAACTTTTTTGCTTCTTTTAGAGGCAGATCAAAGGGAATTTCAATTAATGGGATAATGGAAAGATCAAATTTTTCTCGCTTATAGTTGTCTTCAACTAGGTATGAAATGGGTTTTTCTATTTTAATATCGCCCAGTATAAGGTAATCTTGAACATTCTCAATTAAAGAGGGAGTTTTAACTGTTCTGCCTCCTAACATAACTGCCCCCAATCTATATCCATCCTCAAAAAGAATTTCAAAAGAAACTTTATTTTCCAATAACATCATCCACTATTTGTTTCGCATACCCTATATAATTCTCTGGATTTAAAGCTGCGTCTATTTCTGAGTTGGATAAGAGATCAGTTATCTTTGATTCTTGTTTGACATTATCAATGAAGAGCCCATCTTTCATTGAAACTACCCTCATAGTTTCATGCGCATCTTGTCTACCCATTCCTTTCTCGACTAGTTTTAACATTAATACTTCTGCTAAATTGGAGTAACCGGTTAATCCAAGATTCTTTTTTATATTAGCTTCATTAAATACTAATGTGGAAAGAACTTTTATCATTCCCTTAAGCATTTCATCTATTAAAATAAAAGACTCTGGGTGGATTACCCTCTCACAAGAAGAGTTAGTAAGATCCCTTTCATGCCATAAAGGATTGTTCATTAATGCTGGAAATACATTGGAGTATATAACTCTAGCCAGACCACATATTTTTTCACATGTGACTGGATTTTTTTTGTTTGGCATTGTAGAAGAGCCAACTTGTTTTTTTCCGAATCCTTCAGCTATTTCCATTATTTCTGTTCTTTGAAGATTTCTTATCTCTAAAGCGATTTTGTCTAAAGTAGATGCTAAGGAAGCTAGGGAAAACATCACATCTGCATAAATATCTCTCGATACAACTTGATTTGATATTTTTGCCATTTTAATCCCAAGGATTTCGCCGACTTTTTTTTGCATCTCTGGGCCATCCTTATAAGATGCCATTGTCCCCACAGCCCCAGATATCTTGCCACAAACATTACTATAAGAAAATTCAAGTCTATCTATGCTTCTTCTTATCTCATCAAGATAAATAGCAAATTTCATCCCATAGGTTGTTGGTATTGCATGTTGACCATGAGTCCTCCCAACGCATACAGTACCCCTGTATTTCTTTGAAAGATCCATGAGAATTATTTCGAGTTTCAATAAGTCAGAAAATATAATCTTAAATGCTTCAACAAATTGAAGAGCAGTAGCAGAATCATTAATGTCATTAGATGTCGCACCGAGATGGACATATTTTCCATGTTCGCCACACTGCTCAGACAATGAAAGAACTAGTGCCATTATATCATGATTTATCTCATTTTCTATTTCTTTCATTCTTTTTAAGGATACATAATTTGTATTTGCTTTTTTATATATTTCCTCTCCTGCTTCCTTGGGTATGTGGCCAAGTTGAGAGTGTGCTTTGGCTATTGCCCCTTCGACAAGAAGCATTTTATTGAGCCTCTCTTCCTCATCGAATATTTTTCTCATCTCTACAGAGCCATATCTATTATCTATTGGATGGATCATTATAACACCTAGATGTACTTATCTAATTAATATTATTAAGTTTATTGGAACTTAGGTTATGATTTAATAATATACCGAAAGATATATGATTGTATAGAGGTATCTAAATTATGGATTATATTATTATAGTAGGAATGATTGCAGCTTTTCTAAGTACAGTTTCTTCTTTGCCCCAAGTTATAAAAACTATAAAATTGAAAGAAACCAAAGATATATCTTTTTGGATGTGGGCCTTTCTCGCAGTAGGTATTTTCTTATGGTTGGTATATGGATTACTTAAAACAGATCTGCCCATTATTCTAGCAAATGGTATATCGCTATTTCTAGTTTCAATTGTATTAGGTCTAAAAATAAAATATAAATAGTTATTTATTATCGTATTCAATTAACATATTTTTTAATTCTACTACTTCATCCATTACTTTCCAACCTTCACCTAGGTAGAGAGTATTGACTAAACTTTTTAAGAAAGCAAGATTTGACTTTGGATCGTTCAGGTCGTAATTAGATACTATGTTAAGAATTTTTTCTAAGAACGATAAAGTAACAGGGTAACTTTCATTAAGTATTTCCATTATATCCTCTTTTATTTCATCAGAGCAATTTAGGATATCATCTGCAAACAATAGTGCAAATTCTGCCCACTTGTCACCTAAAAGAAATTCAGTTCCTCTTACGATATTATTCAGGTTATTTTTTGCTCTTGAATCTATAATTTTTTGTGGGTTATGTCCATATTTTCTCTGAAGTTTATATAATGGAACATGCTGCGCCATAGAATTCATATTAATATCGATACCACTTTGTTTTCCATATTTGTTAACTAAACCTTTAAATCCAGTGATTAAAAGGATCCAATGCCCAACTTCGTGAGTAATTATTAATGGATCAAATGACTTAGGGTGTTCAAGCCATATAGGTAAGACTACTTTACCATCAAAGACACCCGGGTATCCTGCATTAATTTCTCCAGGAACATATTTTAATTCAGGGTTATCTTTTCGATCCCCTATCATGACTTCTATGCTTCGCCCAAGTATATCTTCTGATGTTTTTTTCCATAAATCTAAGATTTTTATAGTTGGTTCATCTGCCTTTTCTCGTATATAACTTTCAGGAAATGGTTTCATTAATTCACCTAATTTTTAATCCTCATCTGCATCAAATACGATTTCTATTCCTTCCTTTATAAGAAATATCACTATAATAATCCCTACAATTGAGTCAGCTTGCCAAAATCCAAATAGATAATTAAGGACTAAACCTATGAGTAATGGCAAAGATAAGAAAGCACATGCAAGAGTTTCTTTTGAATCTGCAATGAGTGCTTTGCTACCCATCTCCTTTCCAATTATATTTTTTTGATAGTACAACAATGGCATTATCAAAAGAGATGCTAAAGATATAAGAATCCCCGGAATCGATGGAAATGATTCTTCAACTACAATTAGTTTTCTTATAGATTCAAAAAGAACATATGCACCTAATATAAAAAATGTTATTCCTACCAATTTAGTTGCCTTTTTTTCAACGTCAAACTCTTTACCCTCTTCAACAAAACCGTGTTTTTTTAGTCTCCAAATTAAGATGATTCCAGATAAGGATTCGACTATACTATCCATTCCAAAACCAACTAAGGATATACTATTAGAAAGACTACCAAAAATTATTGAAAATAAAGCTTCAAATAAATTATATGTGACTGTGAAATATTCAAGTAATAATCCCTTTTTGTATAAATGTTCCATAGTATCAAAATTCGAACGAATAATTTAAAACTATCTAGCCCAATCAGAATTCTGAAGCATTCTAATTAAAATTATTATTGCTAATAACTCCCTTAATAGAAAAATATATAAATTTAGAAACTGGCTACTACGCATGGATAAAGGTCGAATAATTAGTTTGATTGGAGGACTTATCCTTATAGTAGCTGCATTTTTGCCATTTTCTTATTTTGTTGATGGCCTATATTCAACTTTTAGTATTATGCTTGCTGTTCTGATGAATTTTACAGACAACTCGGTAATGCAAAATTTCCTTCTTGATATAAATCCATCATACGGTATGGCCGCTATGATATTAGCATTGGTAGTTGCTGGATTCTTCCTACTTGTAGTGGGTGGATTACTTGCAATTTTTAAAAAATCAGGTGGTTCAGTTGCTGGGCCAGCAGGTATGATAGTTCTCACAATAGCAGTATTTCTTTATGCAGGGGGACTATTCTTGGGATATTTTGGAATCGGATTTTATCTTGGATGGGTTGGAGCCATTTTATGCGTAATAGGTGGTGCAATCTCGCCAGATAAAGACAAAAATAAAATCAATGTTTCCGTTAATCAACAACAGAATGTAACAACTACAGGAACTCCTTTGTATTCAAATCAGAGCCCATCTAATTCTCAAAATAATTCTGGAATGAAATTCTGTAATAAATGCGGACACCAAAATACAAAAGAAACTTCATTTTGTGTTAATTGTGGGAATAGATTATAAAACTTTTTTACTTTAATTAATTTATTTAAATTTTTTTCCTTATTACGAATTTCGTAATAAAATGGATATTTATTTCATATAAGGGAAACATTTATTAGTAATTGATATTACTTTTTAACATACTTCCCTATGGAGGTACGAAAACGGAGGTATTTTAAATGAAAAGAATCGCTCAATTAAGCATTGTAATACTCTTGGTGTTAGCTGTTGTTGCAGCTAGCGGATGTACCAGTACAAAAAGTAAAAAATTAGTAGAAGAAGGATATCTAACAATTGGGACGGAAGCCCAATATCCACCTTTTGAAATAAGAAAGGCTGACGATAGCTTCTACGGTTTTGATATTGCTCTAGGTGAAGCAATAGCTAAAGAATTAGGACTTAAACCAAAATTTGTAGATACAGACTTTGCATCGATCATTGCATCTTTAAACGCAGGTAAATTTGACGTTGCAATGTCAGCAATGACAATTACAGATGACAGAAAGAAATCCGTAAACTTCTCTGACCCATACTTTGATGCAGGGTTAAGCATGGCCGTTCCAATGAACAGCAATAAACAAACTATTAATGACCTAAATGGGGCAATAATTGGTGTCCAACTTGGAACTACCGGTGACTTATACGCATCTGAACTAAAGAATATTAAAGAAATTAAGAGATATGCTCATGCACCAGATGCTTTCCTAGATATGAAAAACGGAAAAGTAGATGCAGTAATTAACGACGATGTTGTTAACAAGCCAATCATTGCATCTGATCCTACATCCTTTAA
>JAMNZA010000056.1 GCA_023622545.1 Methanobacteriota archaeon
TATGAAAAACTTTTAGAATTATTTTGGAGTATTCATGACCCAACAACTCTAAACAGGCAAGGCCCAGATATAGGGAGCCAGTATAGATCAATCGTATTCTATCATAGCGAAGAACAGAAAAATATGGCGATTTATATAAAAGATAAACTAGAAAAATCCAAAAGATTTTCAAGAAAAATAGTGACAGAGATAATTCCATCAACAGTATTTTACAAAGCTGAAGAATACCATCAGAAGTATTTCCAAAAACATGGATTAGTTAAATGCAAATCTAAATAACTAGGCTAAAGAGAGGTATACATAGTAAACTATTGTGTTTAGTACTGTTAGAGGTATGCCGACTTTAGCAAACTCTAGGAAAGTTATTGTTTCATTTGATTTCTTTTCAGCGTTTTGTATTATAATAACATTGCTCGCCGCACCCAAAATAAAAAGATTTCCGGCTATGGTGCTCCCGGCAGCTAGTGCAACCATCTCTTTAGAAGAAGCACCTGCTTCAAGTAACATAGGCAAGTACAAAGCAACAAGTGGAACATTTGAAATAAATTGGCTAAGAACTATGCTTACGACAAAGATCATTAGCATGTTTTTTATATTAATATTCATATTATTAATCAGTCCTTGAATAAGGCCACTGTTCCAAAAACTTTGCATTAAAATAAACATAGAAACGAAAAATAAAAGGGTCTTCCAGTCAACATTCTTTAACACTTCAAACCTCTTCTCTGAAAAAATCAATATCGGCAGTGATGCAACTAGTGCAATATAAGTTAATCTGAAATCGAAATTGATTCCTGCAGTGACTATGCTTATTTTTAGGATCACCATTATTATGATAATATAAAGAGAAATCTTAGATAATTTTGCAAGACTTTTACTCATAATTGGTTCTTGTGAATGATTCAAAGAATTATTGTGAAATTTATCTTTATAGAATAATTTCAAAACAAAATATGCAACTATTAGATTGATAACAGTTGGGATCAAAAGAAGTTTAAAGAATAATATGAAGGGATTGTGGATGTTACCTTCTAGCGCTATAAGCAAATTTTGGGGATTTCCGATAGGACTCATTACACTTCCGATAGTTACCGCAAATGCTAGGGTAAGAAGTAAAAGTTTTCTAGAGGTATTATGTTTTTTGCTTAAGTGAAGTACTACTGGAGTTCCAATTATTGCTAGCGTATCATTCATAAGAAATGCAGAAGCAAAACCTATGATAAATAGTATTAAAATTAGAAGTTCATCTTGGGATTTTGCCCATTTAAAAATCTTATAAGACAGATGGGACAGGTATCCACTTTCTTCAAGCCCAACACCAACAACAAACATGCCAAATAAGAATATAATGACATCTAGATTAACTGATTTAACTGCATCAAAGGCAGATATTTCTCCGGTCAAAAGACACCCTAATGCACCCAGTGTCATTACTTGCCATATCTCTAATTTTATTTTACCTATCTGCCTTACTGCGATAAATGTAAAGACTATAAGAAGAATAATAGCCGAAATCACATGGTGGACTATAATAATCAATATATAAGCATTGCTAGACTATCTATTTTTAGCAAAAGTGCTTAGACATAATCTTGTCTTACTGGGTAAAAGACATCTATTGCATTGACCTTTTTAATTGCCTTTCCAGAGTGTGGCATATTTGGGGGTATTATTGCTATATCGCCTTTTTTAAGTATTTTCGTTTCTCTTCCAACTTTTATCTCTAAGGTTCCTTCAAGCATGCTAAGAACCTGTTCGTGCAGATGGAAATGTTCGGGGAAAGAAGAACCTTCTTCAATTGTCCAATATGCAAATGTCATGTTTTCTGAATGTATAAATTTAGCTTTATATCCTGGGAAGATTTCCCGCTCTTTTATGTTATTTAAATTTTCAAACGGCATATTCTAATTATATATTTTATTCTATTTAACTGTTTCTGATTTTTCTTCTTTCATCTTTGATTAATAATAAATATTAGAATAATAAAATATTATTATGAATAGGAAAGAACGGGAGATAAAAGAAATTAAATTAATAGAAGAGATATTCAATAAAGCAAAAGTACTTAGATTAGGCTTATGTGAAAATAATAATCCTTACGTAGTGCCCTTAAATTTTGGTTATAAAGATAATCATATCTATCTCCATTCATCCAAAAAAGGAATGAAAATTGATATATTGAAAAAGAATAATAAAGTAGCTTTTGAAGTTGACTTAGATTATGCACTTATTGAATCACATAGGGCTTGTGGATTTTCTATGGATTATGAGAGCGTAATTGGATTTGGGAGGGCTTTTTTTATCGAGGATACAAATCAAAAAAAAGAAGCATTGGACATAATCATGGCGCATTATTCTCCAAATAAATTTGAATATGAATTGGATGAACTAGAAAAAGTTTCTCTTATCCGTATTGACATAGATTCAATGACTGGAAAAAAATCATAAGGCTTATAAATTAATCAAAACACGATTATTTGCGGGCCCATGGTCTAGTTGGTCATGACGTCGCCTTTACACGGCGGAGGTCCTGAGTTCGAATCTCAGTGGGCCCACTACTTTTGGATAATTTTTTAAATTAATTGTATTATGTTTTTCTTGATAGATATGGGCGTTTTAGAAATTATTTCAAATTTAGTTGGAACTTTAGATTCTATAATCTGGGGCCCCATGATGTTGGTATTATTGGTC
>JAMNZA010000061.1 GCA_023622545.1 Methanobacteriota archaeon
AGAACTATTGGAAGGCAATAGCTAATGGTAGTATATCAATTAAGTCTGCTAAGATTTTAATTTTTGTTTTGTCAGTTTCTGGAACTTTATTCTCTTTAATCTCTGGAAGAAATTTCTTCACCATATATCTAACAATTATTACTCTAAATTTGCTATATTCCTACCCATCAATAAGATTGAAGAGTCACAAAAATCTTTCACTATTAATTATAACAGTTATACAAATATTCAAATTCTCAAGCGGGTGGTTTCTTTTTACAAGTAGTTTTCAAGGATTTCCTTTCGCCATAGTTTTTTCTATCTCAATAGGCTACTCACTTCTTTTCTTGTACTATAAGAATGATACTTCAAATATTATTAAAATAACTAAAGAAAACAAGTTAAGGGTATACCCACTTTCACTATTTTTATTTATATTTATTTTAATATCAATTCTTACTTATTCGTATCCAGTTGTTTTTGTCCTAATCTTAAGAATGGCTGTGCCAACTATATTATTCTATAATCTATCTAAGGATTATCTAGGTACAAGAGTTAATTTCGCATTTATGTATGTCGGACTTGCTATTATAATAATCTCATTTTTATTAATTTCAGTTCCTACAGTTGCAGCTACAAATGATACAATATTAGGCTACTCAAATCAATTGAAAGATATACTAATCCGCAATGTTATTTAAATAAGGGTATTAAACTAGTTTTTAGATGAGGTCTAAAGCCAGTCTGTCTCCCATATATTGAAATTTCCTCTTCTTTAATCGTTTTTAGAATAGAACTTATTTTATTTTTTGAATTAATCATAAAGTATGATGATCCTATTTCTTCTACAAAGTGAGAATCTGAACCCGCTACTCCAGGAATATTATTTGTTTTAGCATAGGTTTCTGCAAGTTTATTATGGCCTAAAAAAAGAGTTCTACTATTAAATACTTCAATTGCATCTATATTTTTTGAAATTTTATCTAATTCTTCTCCAATGCCTTTTCTGAATTTATCGAAAGGATGGGGAGTTATTATAAAACCTTTTTTTGCATAGATTAAAGTTTCTTCTAGCGCCATATCTTTTTCTATTTCTTCTTCAATATTCAATACAATTATTTCACCTGATTCAGTTTTAATTTCTTGGCCAACTATAACTGTAATATCTAAACCCATTTTTTCTGCGAGATTTCTAGTTTCAATTCCACCTTTTGTTGAATTATGATCTGTAACAGCTATTACATTGAGTCCTTTCGAGATTGAACTATCCAAAATAGAATATGGTTTCATATTTCCATCTGGTGAGTGAAGGGAATGAATATGAAAATCAAGCTTTAATTTTTTTTCCATATATGTCCAGATTTATAATAATTTAAATAATTAACTTAGATAATCTATCTAGAAAGTAATTTAAAGATAATAATTTAAGAATATACAATGAAGAAGGTGCTCGTTGTAGAAGATGAAGTAGAACTTCTTGAACTTTATGATATGATATTATCAAATGATTACCGAGTATTTACTACAGATAGCGGCAGGAATGCCATTAAAATTTTTGATGCTGAAAAACCGGATATTATTATTGTGGATATTAAATTACCAGATATATCTGGGATTGAAGTTACAAGACATGCTAAAACAATAAATCCAAAAGTTGCCATTATTGGTATATCCGCTTATAGAGAAAGATTTAAAGAAATTTTAGATGCCGGAGCAAATACAGTCATTCAAAAGCCTTTTTTAGTAAAGGATATACGCAAAGTAATAGCAGACTTACCTTAAACTAAATAGTAATCTTTTTATATTGTATTTTTTTCTAGAAATTGGTTACTATGTCTGAAAAAATAGCTAATCCAGGTCCTCTTGGACTTGCTGCATTTGGGTTAACTACCCTAATATTAAATTTTGTCAATGCAGAGATAATCCCTAGTGAGGCTATAGGAATGGTTTTGCCTATGGGTATTTTCTATGGTGGAGCATGCCAAGTATATGCTGGTATGTGGGAAATGAAAAAAGGTAACACATTTGGTGCTACTGCATTTACTTCATACGGTGCTTTTTGGCTTGGACTTGCGCTGATTTTTATACTCCAATTTGCAGGAGTTATTCCACCTGTACCAAAATCCGGAATGGCCGTTCTTTTAGGAGCATGGGGTATCTTTACAGCATATATGACTGTAGCTACTCTAAAAAAACCAAAAGCGTTGCAATTAGTTTTTATAACATTGACTATTCTATTCTTCCTATTGGCAATAGGGCAGTTTAGTCATACTGTGCACGTGATAGCCGGATATGAAGGTATATTCACAGCGTTGACAGCATTGTACTTATCTGCAGCAGAAGTAATCAATGAAACGTATGGTAGAGAAATACTACCTATAGGTCAATAAATTTATATATTATTTTTCTATTTTTTGTATGTGGTTATGCATGACGTGTAATAATGAACTTAAATCTAGAATTCTTACTATAATTTACCAGAGAGGGGAGATATCTCCAGAAAAATTATCAGAATTGACCAAATCCCCAATTGAAGAAATCAAATCATGCGGAGAGGAACTCAAATCAAATAAATTAATTGAAGAATGCTGCGGCAAATATTCTACGCCTTCAATTGTTGGTGTAAAAGCCGAATATAGCTCTGGTGACGATGGCTGCTCCGGTGCAGGATAAACAATAGTAAATCTTAATACCCTAATTAAAC
>JAMNZA010000115.1 GCA_023622545.1 Methanobacteriota archaeon
AAAGATATGGGGTTAGATAATAATGACTTTAAAGACAAATAAATATTTTGGATTACTTGGAATTGGATTTTTACCTAAAATCCTAGCTCAAAATGGTATTTGTGAAACAACAACGTGTAGCATATGGGAAAAAAGCTATGTCCTCCAAGTTAAATATGCACTTTCTTTAATTAATATATTCTTGATACTAGTTGTTTTTGTACTTTATGCGAATATATACAGAAAAACAAAATCCCCCTTTTCATTAGGCCTGTCCATCTTCTCTTTAGCATTCCTTTTAGATATTTTAACCTCTAGCCCATTATTTCAAGCAATGTGTGGATTTAGGTCTAGCGGATTAGGTCCATTTCTGATTGTGCCTGATTTGTTTACCACAGTGGCGTTGGCTATATTGGTGTACCTCACAACAAAATAGGAATAACAATCTTGAATTTTATTTAGAAAGGCTTATAAAAACTTGATAAGATAATATGATATTTAAGGTGATTTTTAGATGGACGCCCCAAAACCATTAATTGTACAAGGAGATAGATCAATGTTCTTAGAGGTAGCAAACCCTCTATACGAAGATGCAAGAGATGACATTTCTAGATTCTCTGAATTAGAGAAGAGTCCAGAGCATATCCATACCTACAGGCTATCAGACCTATCCCTTTGGAAT
Organism: Methanobacteriota archaeon; assembly: GCA_023622545.1. Classification (GTDB taxonomy): domain Archaea; phylum Methanobacteriota_B; class Thermococci; order Methanofastidiosales; family Methanofastidiosaceae; genus Methanofastidiosum. Next base: position 662 of record JAMNZA010000115.1, read on the forward strand.
GCCGCAGCTGCAGGGCTTACGAGTGAAGAAGTAATTAATATAATTTTGAAATATTCGAGATATGATATTCCGTCAAATGTTATCACGGATATAAAAGATATAATGTCTCGTTTCGGACGACTTTCATTGAAAAAAGTGAAAGAAGATCTAGTACTATTCTCTGATGATGAAATTCTTATCAAAGAAATCCAGAATAATGAGCATGTGAAAGCACATGTCCTTGAAATTATTGATAATAATAATCTTAAAGTAAATCCAAAGAGTAGAGGATTCTTAAAACAAGATTTGATTAAAATTGGCTGGCCTGCCCTTGATTTGGCGGGATATGAAGAAGGAGATCCTCTAGAGATTAATATCCTTAATACCACTCGAAGTGGGAATAGCTTCCATTTGAGGAAATATCAAGAAGATGCAGTAAATGTGTTCTATCGAGGCGGAGGAGTAGAGGGTGGAAGTGGTACTATCGTCTTGCCATGTGGCGCCGGTAAAACTGTTATAGGTATAGGTGTTTTGGCAAAAGTTAAGACTAGCACCCTAATTACTTGCCCTAACGTAATTGCTGTTAGGCAATGGATTGAAGAGATTTTAGATAAAACCGATTTACCTAGGGAAAAGATTGGAGAATACTCTGGCGAAGTAAAAGAAATAAGAGACATAACGGTAACGACTTACCAAATTTTGACTTACAGAGGAAAGAAGGATGATGAATTTACGCATTTTGGTATATTTGATAAAAAAAATTGGGGCTTAATAATATATGATGAAGTCCATTTACTCCCTGCGCCTGTATTTCAAGTTACTGCCCATATTCAGTCAAAAAGGAGACTTGGTCTAACAGCCACTTTAGTTAGAGAAGATGGAAGAGAAAAAGATGTTTTCAGTCTTATTGGCCCTAAGAAGTTTGATATGCAATGGAAGAATCTAGAAAAACAAGGATGGATTGCAGAAGCAATATGCTATGAAATAAGAGTACATATGCCTGAAAAATCTAGAATTACTTATGCTACTTCAGACGATAGAAACAAGTATAGGATAGCTGCAGAAAACCCGTTCAAATATGAAATTGTTAAGAGAATAATAGAATTCCATAAAAATGATAGAATATTAATAATTGGAATGTATTTAGAGCAACTAGAAAAAATTGCAGAATCTCTGAAAGCACCCTTAATAACAGGTAAAATCCCTAACAAAGAAAGAGAGAGAATTTACTCTGATTTTAGAAAAGGTAAAATTAATATTCTTGTGGTATCAAAAGTTGCAAACTTTGCAATTGATCTCCCTGATGCAAATGTAGCAATTCAAGTTTCAGGTACTTTTGGTTCAAGGCAAGAAGAAGCTCAAAGATTAGGAAGGATATTGAGACCTAAAAAAGATGGATCTTCGGCTAAATTTTATTCAATTGTAACAAAAGATACAAGAGATCAAGAATACTCTTCTAACAGGCAAATATTCCTAACTGAGCAAGGTTATAAATATGTTATAGTTGATGATCATAATATGGATTGTATATTGAAGTGATAGCATGATTGAATGTACAATAGACAGTGGGGCATGTGGTTTTATAACAAAAGCCAAAGTAAAAAGAAAAGGACTAGGATTTAAAGTAGAACTCAAAACTAATTGTAAATTACTTGAAAAATATGCGGAAGATATTGAAAGCTTAGACAAGGATGTAGTATTCAAAAAAATGCCAATTAACCCAGTCTACCAAAAAGCAGATATCTTACATGCAGTATGTCCAGTCCCATGTGGTATTCTAAAAGCATGCGAAGCCGAGGGTGGATTTGCAATAAAAAAGAGTATAAAAATTGATTTGGAAGAAAAAGAAGAATAAAAATATTATTTTATTATCCTATTTTAATTCCTCCAATACCCCCGCCACCGCTTGATGGCATAAATGGCGCAAGCCATTGGGCAAGCGACTGTGCACATCTTGTTTGCATCAAAACTTTCCCATTACCAGAAACATTTGCAATAAGTCCTTCTCCACTTAAGATGGTGGATTTCCAACTACCTCC
>JAMNZA010000030.1 GCA_023622545.1 Methanobacteriota archaeon
GGAAGAAAGAATCAGCATTACTACTAACAAACTGTACATAATATACTGTAGAGTTTCCTTCTGTAACGCCATCTTCCATTACTCTGACTTGCAGATCCTTTGCAATAAAAGGAGCTAAAATATCTCCCTCAAGATACTGATCAGTATTCAATTTAATGGGGAATTTAGATCTTTGCAAACCAGGTACTAAAGAATTCTCTAATTTTTCTGTGGCAATAGGTAGAATTTTACCAGCAGTTCTTAATTTCCATGTTACTGTATCTGTTTGAATAGTTCTTGTTCTACCTGAACTTTTCAAAAAGTTTTGCAATGGTGTTTGCTTAGCTGTTAATGATGGCAATGATGTAGAAATCAATTCCATAATTTTAGGTGTTAGATCAGTTCTCCTATCTAGACCTGGGACATTTGCCAACAATACATTTTCTGAAGCTACGTTAGCCCAGAATTTACTATGTCCATATTCCTCATGGACTTTAAATTTACTTACAATTGGTCTCATTTATTAAATATTTAACTCTGTAACAAGAGTTTTATTAGAATTTGTTCCATTCTTATAAACATTTTGATGGTTTTTTATGGCTTTTTTATTTAGCTTTGCATTGAATGTATCTAGTATTTCATTGTCTCTTTGCTTCTTTATATCTTTTGAGAATTTACTAAAGTCAAAGTTATTCATTAATAATTTGCTAAATATCAATTGCCATTCAGGATTGTTTTCATATTCCCTTAACTTTAAATTATATCCTGTTGTTTTAACTACTTTTTCTTTTCCACCTTCTTTTACTTTTACAAGTTCAGATTCATCATATATAAATTTTTTTAACTTATCCGCTTCATACTTTGAAATTACAACACCATTTATATTTCCTTTTGCTAAAACTTCATCAACATATCTTCTATTAGCTTCTTGTGCTTCCACCCATGCTCTTTCTTGTTCTTCTCTTTGCTTTATTTTAATTTGCAGCATTTCATTATCTTTCTCTCTAAAATATTCTTGAGCTTCTACTGCATCTTCATATGTTTCGTCATTCTCAACTGATAATCTATACAATTGATCAATCTTTTTCTCAGGTATTCCTTTTTCTCTGTGATATTGTTTTATAACTTTTTCTCTGTTATCCAAATTATAATCATCTGATATATCTAATTCAGAATATGAAGCTGCTTCAAACATTGATTGAAGTTCTTCTGGTGTTCCACCACTTCTTAAAAATTCAATTGCTTTCTTAACATCTTCATTATAACCCTGAGTTTCAAGATCCCTTAATGCTTTATTATATGCATTTCTATCAAGAATCTCCATAAGTTCTTCACCTGATAAATCATTTTTTACATCAGCATCAACCAATCCTTTGTTTACATATTCTTTTAAAAGAATTGCAGCGCCTGTTTCTTCATCTTCATCATCATAATTATCCTCTTCATTATAATCATCTTCTTCATCATAATCATCTTCCTTATCATGATCATCTTCTTGTTGTATATTAATTTCTTGTTCATTATTCTGAAGATTTTTAGAATCTTCAATTTCTTCTTGTTGTTCTTCTTCATTATAATCAACAAAGTCATTAAACTCCATTTCAATTGGATCCTCCATTACCTCAAATGGAGATTTTCCATCATTTTGCTCTGTACTCATTTACTTTTATTTTTTAGTTTTAAATTTTCAATTTCAAGTTTTGTTTTTAATTCTTCTCTTAATTTTAAAAGATCAGCTTTTCTATCTTTTTCGGACTCAGATTTTTCATGCTCAATTCTCTTTTCTTCAAGTTCAATATTATCATTCATTCCATCTTTATCAATATCATATTGATTTGCATATTTAAGAGAATCAATCATTTTTAATTGTATTTGCAATTCTGCATTTTTTTCAAACATTACCATCTGATGCTCAAGTTCCATTTTTGCTTTTTCTTGCTCAGCTTGCATTTGTTGTTGTTGCATTTGCTGTTGTTGTTGTTGTTCTTGTTGTCTTCTTACTTCTGCCTGTTCAGCTATGTTCAAAATCTCTGCACCAGTTGAGGCCCATTGAGATTTTATATATTCAGGGAAATTAATTAATCCACCTTGCAACATTGGTTGCATGTTATATTTTGTCTGTATAAGATTGTCTATATCTTCTGAATTATTTGTAACATAAACCCCAAACTTAGCTGTACTTAGAGATGAAGGATCAATTTCAATATCTGCTACTGAATAATCATCAAGTATGTATAAGAAATTTTTAGGATTTTTTATATAAGATACTTTTGCAAGTTTTATAAGATATGTTAAAAAGTTTTCTTTTAAAATATTATAGGTTGAATATATATCTTCAGTTTGAGATAATGACTGCATTATATTCTGTTGATTATTTGTAGCAGTCATATAAGGTGAAACCTGTCCCATTCTACTTGGATTATATTGCATTGCAAACGAACACTCTTGTTTGATATAATCAAGGTATTGTATTCTTTGTGATATATCTTGTGCCATAGATAGATCAATACCTTTAAATATTTGAGCATCTACATTTCTTGTATTCTCTGTATCTATTAGCATTAAACCATCTTTTACATGACCCCACCATTTTTCTATTGACCAATCTTTTGGTTTAGCATTATAAGCTGATAATAATATCTTTCCTTTATCTGTTGCAAAATCATGGATTAATTTTGATCTTACAACATTATATT
>JAMNZA010000049.1 GCA_023622545.1 Methanobacteriota archaeon
TAATTAATAACTAATAATAGGTGTATTATACTAGTTATTTTGCATATTATTGAAGGTATGGACTATTCTAAATACAAAAGAAGAATTGAATTCTGATTTAATTAAGATTATGGATATTAAAAGAGCAAATCCTTGGTAATAGATTTCATAGAAATAATCTTATTGTTAATATTTAATATGTAATAAATATTAATTAATAATTAATAACTATTCGATGAGATTCCCATCCGGATCAATTAAGATGCCTTTATCCTCAAGATTTTTTCTTAATCTCCAAAAAGAAGTGGTAGAAATACGTTTTTTTGCTTCTTTAAGGAATTTTTCAGCAGCTTTTGGGCTAATAAAGTGTCTTTTAACGAATTCAGTTTCAACTAGTTTAATTCTGTTTTTTCTTCCCCCGCTACCTTTAGATTCAATCAACTTTATTTCTCTTTCAATCGCTCTTACTAGTTCTTCTCGAGTGATGCCATACTTTTTCGATAATTGGGTTTCTAAATCCAATAATTATCCCCCTGCATTTCAAAATTCTGTATTTTGAAATAAGAGATGTTGTTAGATTAATAAATCTTACCTTTTAGGGGATAGTCGAATACAACTATTAATTATTCAATTTTTGTATATATAAATTTATATATTAATGATGCCAATCTATATATCTAGTGATTATTTGAAAATATTTGTCTATGGGTACCTTGAACAGAACATTGTAAAGATTATTGTTAGGCCTGGTACCAAATTATTGCCTGAAATGTTCAAAGAATATCTAAGTGATATGAAGAGGTTTAAATTCGTTTATAATAAAAACCTTGAAGCTAATGAAATCACTATAAAAGATCCTAAGGAATTGGTGGCACTATTAAATTTCTTTGATAAGAATTATAGAGTTAGTGCAGAAATGGAGGGAACAAAGCTATATTCTTGGGAGGAGAGAGGTCAATTTTTAAACGAGGCTATTGATATTTTAAAAATGAAATCACTTGAAAGAAAAAATCAGAAAATAATCGTCTATAATTCTAGAATTGATATACTGTTTATGGCAAAAATTTATGGCGAAAGATTACCAGAGTGGATTAAGAAATACGATAAGATGGATAGAGATAAGGTATTAGAAGATATACTAAATGAATCAAGCATTGTATATATAAAAGAAAATGTGGGCGATAAAAAATTTTATTATATAGATAAAATCCCACAAAAATTAGAAGAGTGGCTATTTCTAAAAGATAAGTTTATAGAGAAATATTCAGAGCTTTAGTTAATGCCTAAAGGGACTTATTCTCTAATTATTATACTGGATAAAGAACAAGAAATAAAAATAGGGAAATTAGGTTCATATTTTTTTAAAAAAGGCTATTATGTATATAATGGCAGTGCCCTTGGTGGGTATGGAAGGGTAAAATATCACCTTAAAAAAGATAAGAAGAAAAGATGGCATATCGACTATTTGCTAGAAAAAGCTAAAATAATCAACGTTTTGATTGCAGAAGTTAAAGAAAATATGGAACACCAGATATCAAACAAATTATTTTTACAAAAAGGGGCAGAAATCAATGTACCTGGGTTTGGTTCATCAGACTGTAATAGATGTAAGGCCCACTTAATATACTTTAATGAGACACCTAATGTAGAAGAAGTATATAAAAAACTAAGTTTAGATTATATTGTTTTAAATGAATCTAATTTCAAGGACATATAGAGTTTCAAAATCTAATTTTAAAGAATTAACAACATTATATTCAAAATTATGATCAGTCAGATATTTTGTTGTATTCTCAAGTGGGTATAAAGAGGACTGTAGAAGATAAGCCTGTCCATTATGAGATAAAAAAGACCCAAAATCATTCAAAAACATCCGTATATACTCCCCCCCATCTGGGCCACCATTATAAGATAAATCAAGGAAATTTTTTGGAGGTGTTTCCACAGGCAAATAAGGTGGATTGAATACGATTAAATCAAAAAATGATTCTTTTTTAATAGAAGAAAAAAGATTTGAAGAGAAAAGGTACAGATTTTTGATAGAGTTTAATGTTGCATTTTTCTTAGAAAGTCTTAGGGCGAATGGATTGATGTCACAAGCAAAAACTTGATCTAGTTTTTTTGCTAAATTAAGAGATATTACCCCACTGCCAACACCAATTTCAAGGGCATTACGATAATCTTTTGTATTTATTGATTTTATCATTAGATAAGAGTCCTCATCAGGGGGGTATACTCGCTCATCGTGATTTATTATTAGTTCAAAAGGCTCCATTGCATCACAAAGATATCATAAATATTAAATATGATTATAAATGTTGTTGGGTAAGAGAGGTATTTGAGATTAATTACGTCAGGGATGATAACTTGAAGATAAAATTATTTAGTGATGATTATTACCATAACTTTAATAGTCAAATTAAATGTATTAAGGATTCAGTTTTAACTCTAGAAGAAGCAATTAAACTTTTACAAAGACAATGCCTTAATGAAATGGAGGACAAGTGTAAGATAGTTGCTGAATTAGAAAACGAAGCAAAATCTTATGGAAAAAAATTGAATAGTGAGAAAGAGTTGTTTTTAGGGCCAGACCAGATTAACATCAGTATTTTCTATGATATTATGGATCATGTTGGTGAAAAGGCCAAATTAGCCTCTGAAATTCTAATTCGTATAAAAAACGAAAAAATATCAGAAGGATTAACAAGTCAATTAGTTAAATTAATTGAAAATGATGAAAACATTTCAAGGAATATGTACCTAACAATCAAAAAAATGGAAAAATTAGATATAAATGAAATAAATAAATTATCAAATAAAATTGAAAAAAATCAGAAAGAAGTAGAAGAAATAATGTATAATCTATTTAATGATCATAATAGGAAGATAAATGAAGATTTATCTGCCGATTGTAAAGAGTTAATTAATATATTAAAGGATATATCAGAAGAATCAAAAAATGTGTCCTTACTATTTAGATGAATTTAGGTAATAAAATGAATATTATTGAAATTAAGAATGTTACTAAAAGATTTAATGGTGTAACTGCAGTTGATAACCTGTCATTTATTGCAGAAAGTGGAAAAATATATGGATTTTTAGGGCCAAATGGTGCAGGTAAAACAACTACCATAAGAATGATTATGGGCATCATAAAACCCGACTCTGGAGAAATCAAAGTATTTGGGGATAAAATTTCAGAACAAAATAAGGGACAAATAGGATATATACCTGAAGAAAGAGGCCTCTACAAAAAATATAAGGTTATTGGCCTATTAATGTATTTTGCAAGACTTAAAGGAATGAATTATACAGAAGCAAGTAAAAACATAGATATATGGTTAGATAAAGTTAATCTTAAAGACAGGGCCAATAACAAGATAGAAGAACTATCTAAAGGAATGCAGCAAAATATTCAATTAATAGTATCATTGATAAATGATCCTAACCTTGTTATACTTGATGAGCCATTTGTAGGATTAGATCCAATAAATGCTAGAAATATGAAAGATATCATACTGAAACTAAAAGAATCTGGGAAAACTATTATTTTTTCAACTCATCAAATGAATGAAGCTGAGAGACTTTGTGATCATATTCTTTTAATCAACAAAGGAAAAAAGTTAATTGATAGCCTTATATCAGAAGTTAAAAAGAAATATTCTAAAAATTTTGTTACTGTTGAGTTTAAGAATAAGATGCCTGATCTTAAAGGTATTAGTATTATAAAAAATTTATATTATGAAGGAAATAAAGTAGAAATCGAACTAATAAAAAATGCAGATAGTAATAAACTTTTAGAACTTCTTTTAGAAAAAGAGGATATTAAAAAATATGAAATTTCTGAATCATCACTTGAGAGTATATTTGTTGAGGTTGTAACAAATGAAATCTAAAACAAAAATTGTAGCTTTAACTGAATTCATTACAAATGTGAAAAGAAAGGAATTCATAATTTTAACTCTTCTTCTCCCTTTAATATTGCTAACGTCTATGGTAATACCATTATTCTTTATGCAAACTGTAAGTCATGAAAAAGAAACTTTAGGGGTAGTGGACGAAACTGGTATTGTAATGCCTGTATTGAAGGAAAGATATACCGATTATTTGATCAAAGAAATAGCAAATGCAGAAGAGGCAAGGCAACTTCTTGAAAACAATAATATTTCAAGTTACATTATTATTGAAAAAGATTTTATAGAAAAAGGAAAAGTTTCATATTATTCTAAAATCCAACTATCGTCCTTTTCATCTGCTAATATGAATCTTGAAAGAATAGTTTCTGATATTGCAATAGAAAATTTGTTGAGAAATGAGGGAATTTCTAATGAAGTAATAAATAAAGTAAAAGATCCAATTGAAATGGAAAGGATTACAGTTACAAAAACTGGCGATGAAAAAGAAACGCCGTTTTCATTTGTTGGTAATTATCTCCTCCCATTATTTCTTTTCATGTCAATTATGAATGCTGGGGGGTATCTCCTTAATGGGATAGTTGAAGAAAAAGAGAATAAAGTTGTAGAAGTGCTACTCTCAACTATATCACCTTCCGAGTTATTATCTGGAAAGATATTGGGCCTAGGAGGATTGGGCATACTACAAGTTAGTATATGGGGTATTGGTATAATAGCGGTCACTAAAATATTAAATATACCATTGATTACTTTTGAAAAGGGTATCATAATAATGATATTCTTTATTCTTGGGTACTTTTTTTATTCATCGATATTTGCAATGATTGGATCTATTTCTACATCAACTAGAGATTCACAACAAATATCGGCAATAGTATCTTTTATAGTTTTTATACCAATGCTACTATTTTTTGGGATTGTTCAAAATCCAAATATGGCTTTCATAAGATTATTAGGTATGATCCCACCGTTCACGCCAAGTATTATGATAATGAGAGTTTTATTGACAGAAACACTAATAAGCGATATAATAATTTCTATAATAATACTTATAGGCTCCGTGATAGTAGCTGCAAAAATAGCCTCAAAAATATTCAATATTGGGATATTAATGTATGGGAAAAAACCTAGTTTAAATGAAGTAATAAGATGGATTCGGGGATAACTTTCATGAAAAGGATAGGGTTACTAGTTTGTCAGATTTTTGAAGAGGAACTACTCGACATAATAGAGAGTTACCCAGAAATAGACAAATTAATAATCTATGATAATGATGCATCGAAAGAATTTCAGAATATCGTAATTAAGAATATCCCTCACAATAAATACAAAATAGCAAGAGAACTATGTTCTGTAAAGTTTTTGAAAAGGGAGGATAACTTAGAGTTGTTACTATATATTCTTCCTCTTGCTTTACACGTTGATCCTAAATTAATCAAGAAGGAAGTTGCATCGGCAGCTAAAGAATTAGAAAAACATGTAGATTATCTTGTATTATTTTTTGGATTATGCGGAAATTCTCTTGGAGATGTTGAAGCGTTAATGAAAGAGAACAGGATTGACGTTCCAGTTTTAATATTAAAAGATCGAGATGGGGAAATTGTTGATGATTGTGTGTGCGCACTTATGGGTTCAAGAAAAAAATACATAGAAACATTGAATGAGCAGCCAGCAACATGGTTTATGACCTATGGGTGGGCAAAGTATTGGAAAGAATTATCGTGTGAAACTATTGGATCTTTTGACATAGACCGAATGAAGCTTGTATACGATAGGGCGGGGTATAAAAGAACTGTTGCTTTGGAACTTAATTTTGGAGAAAAAGAAATTTATCATAAAAGATGTGAAGAGTTTGAGCAAATATTTAATCTACCAGTATGCTATAGAGAAGGGCATACAAATATATTAAAAGATGCTATAGGAAAAGCAATAGACGAGGTATCGAATGATTGATCTAACCAATATATTACTATTATTCCTTTTTGCAAAGATATTTGGCGACATTTCTGAACGATTTAATATCTCAGGTATTGTTGGTCATGTTCTTAGTGGTATTATATTAGGGCCATTCCTATTAGGGATAATCTATCCTGGAAAAGAAATAGAAGCTCTGGCAGACATTGGGCTTTTAGTTATAATGCTATACGCAGGACTAACAAGCGAATATAAAGAATTATTAAAGGCTAAATATAAAGCTGTTATAGTTGGTGCATTGGGTGTAATATTTTCATTTGCTCTATGCTTTTCCGTTGTATGGTTCCTAGGATTTGGTTTGATACCTTCTCTATTCACTGGAATTATTCTAAGTAACACAGCTGTAGAGATAATAGGTGGATTAGTAACAAATGAAAATAATCAAAAAGTTTCAAGTATACTGCTTGGGGCTTCATTTTTTGATGATATCATTGCAATCTATCTAGTTGGATTGCTTTCATCAATTGCAATAAATAAATCAACTATAAATCTAGTTGATGTAGGCAGTGTGACACTAAAAATTATTATCTTTTTTGTAATAACAGTAGTAATTGGTGAATTTTTGGCATCCTCAAAAGGAAAGAAATTATTGAAGTATTTAGTTGAAGGGGACCAGCACCAATCAATTATGATTGTTTTTATCTTCACCCTTGTATTGGCTCTATTTGCATCTTTTATAGGACTTCATGAAGTCGTTGGATCATTTCTTGCTGGATTAATACTTAGCAGGATAAAGGAAAAAGAAGATCCAATGCTATCTTTTAGGATAAGATTTAATGAGATTACAGGAGAGATGAATACATTAATGAGATTTTTCTTCATGCCCCTTTTCTTTGTGTACATAGGTCTATTATTTACAAGAGAGAGTAATCAGATTAATATTCCTCTAACAATATTATTATTCTTAGCGGCTATGGGGGGTAAAATAATTGGATGTGGATTGGGAAGTAAAATTTCAAGATTAGAAAATAGAGATTCACTTATAGTAGGAGTGGGTATGTGTGGCCGAGGATCTTTAGAACTTGCAATTGTAAGGTACGGGTTTGTAAACGGTGTGATTTCAAGTGAAATATATTCCTCGATAGTAATATTGACTCTACTTTCAATAGTAATTACACCAATACTGTTTGGTAGATTAATGCAGAAATCAGACGTGTATTTCTATGATGTCTCCGTCCCTTAAAACGTGTTCAGGTCCAACTCTTTGTCCTTCAAATTTAGCTGAATCACCCCAAACTCTAGCAAATTTAAAGTTTTTATAGAGAGTTTTGTGGACCTTTTTAGCAGCGTCAAGAGTGGTAGAATCAATCTTCATTGGCATAGCCTCATTATCAATTTCTCCTTTAGGGGAGCGAGTATAAACTCTAATGATTCCTAAAATAGAGAATATCTCAGCAGGCAAGATATCTACATTAACATTATTGATTGCAGAAACAGGGATAATTTTAAAATTTTTAACCGCATTCTGTAACTTTTCAAGGCCTTCTTTACTGCCAGGTAAATCTCCTTTAGTGCCGATGATTATTGCTTTCTTATATTCTAAAGAGCTATCTAAAACTTCGAAGATATCAGTTAAAGTAACATTTTCTTTAATAGTTATTATGGCATTATGAACTCTTTCTTCCATTAGAATTTTTCTAACATCCTGTGGAGAACAGTCAACTAAATAGTTTTCCCCAATGATTTCTATACCACCAGTAGGTATCTTTTCGATGTCGATATTTGGTACTTTTTTATTAATTCTAAGTCCTTTGGCCTCTAATTCAGATAAAATAATTCCTAAATCTTTGATTGGATCAACTGATAAATCAATTAGGATAATTATCGCATCAACTGCTCTAATTGCACTAATTAATGGTCCACCCATACCTTTTCCAAGTGAAACACCCTCAATCAATCCAGGCATATCAACGAGTTGTATCTGTATCCCTTTGTAAGGAAGCATTGCAGGAATTGGTTTCACAGTAGTAAATGCATAGTGCCCAATCTCAACATCTTTTCCAGTTAGTTTATTTAGCATTGTAGATTTTCCAGAATTTGGTAATCCTACTAGGGCAACCTGTGCAGCTCCTTCTTTTCTAACAAAGAAAGTAGCTCCGCTGCCACCTCCAGTTTTCTTAAGCTCTTTTTCCTTTTCAACTTCTTTTTTTAATTTAGATAAATTTCTTTTTATTTGGAGTTGGAGCTTTTCAGTACCTTTGTGTTTTGGAATAGTGCTAAGCATGAGTTCAAGAGCTACTAATTTATCCTTGGGATTTTTAGCAGACTTGTATGCTTCTTCTGCTTTCAGGTATTCTGGAGTAACGTTAGTTGGCATGATATCTAACCAAAATCTTCACTTTAATATAAAAGACTTGTTTATACAACTTTAAAACTATTGAGATTAAGTAAAATATATTGTATATTGTTAAAAAAGAAATATTAATTTAGTTTTTTGATTCCTATCAAAAATTTGTCCCCATCTATATCCCATTCTTTTTCAATGAAAGTATTGTCTTTAGAGAATAACAAGGTCTTGCTTCTAGTTTCTCTTTTGATATAATCTTGATGTTGCTTTAACTCCTTCTCAAAAGAAGATTGGACATAAGAGTGTATATATTCCTCAACATTTAGATCTGCTTGTTTTCTCATTTCTTGGATTCTTCTTATAACTTCTCTAGCGATTGCCTCTGACTTAAGTTCTTCAGTAATCTCAGTATAGAGGTATATTCTACCATTTTCAAATTCGCTTAACTCGTATCCTTTGGGTAAAAGGTAGTTGAAATTAACATCATCTGGGGATATTTTAAATCCGTCAAGATCAAAGAAGCCCTCCTTTTCTAAGCCAGATTTAATGATGCATGGGTTGTGTGTTTTCAATAATTCAACTACTTTTTTAGCATCGCCTTTAAATTTAGGGCCAAGTGATTTATGATTTGGCAGTATTTCTAATTCCTGAACTACTTCACCAAGGACAATTTCTTTAACGTTGATCTGTTTCTTAATGATCTCAGATAATGTGTTTACTGCCTTAATTACATTTTTGTCTTGTGTCTCAACTATAGCTTTAGACATAGGCCATCTTAGTTTAATTCCTGCTTTTTGTCTTGCGTGTAAAGTTCCCTCGATAATAGTCCTAATGATGGACATATTAGCTTCCAACTCTGAATCAATTAAGGAAGTATCGTGTTTATCCCAGTTAGAGAGATGGATGGAAGGTTCCTCAATGAAATTCTTGTATATTTCTTCAGATATAAATGGTGATATGGGCGCTAATAATTTTGTTAATCTCTTGAATACGTATAAGGATGTAACATATGCACTTATTTTCTCTCTATCATCTCCCTCAAGCCACATTCTTTCTCTTACAAGTCTAATATACCATCTTGAAAGATCTTCAAGGATGAACTCCTTTAACTTTCTAGGTATAAGGTGAAGATCTAAAGTATCGAAATTATCTTCTGTTTCCTTAGTGAGTGTATTGATTCTAGATAGAATCCATTTGTCCTCGTCTCTGAGGGATTTTTTTACTTCACTTAGTGGTGTATTGACATCAAACTTGTCTAGAGACATGTATAATGTTACAAATTTGTATGCGTTCCATAAAATATTAAATGTTCTAGAAACACTTTCAACATTTTCCCAGTTGAATTTTAATTTGTCCCAGGGAGCAATTTCCCATAAAAGGTAGAATCTTGTAACATCTGCACCGTATTTTGCTATGACTTCTTTCGGGTCAACAACATTTCCAAGTGATTTTGACATCTTCTGGCCATATTGATCTAAAACGAAATCATTCATTAAAACTTGTTTGTAAGGTGCACGGTCAAATACAATGTAACTCTCTAACATTAAAGTGTAGAACCATCCTCTAGTTTGGTCGAGTCCTTCAGTTATGAAATCCATTGGAAAGAACTCAGAAAATATATCTTTGTTCTTGGGGTATCCTAATGAACTCCAAGATGATGCACCTGAATCAAACCAAACATCTGCTATATCTGAAACACGTTTCATATTCTTTGAACATTTAGGGCATTTTAGTTTAACTTCATCAATATATGGTTTATGAAGGTCATCTGGTATTATTCCACCTAAAGAAGCTATCTCATCTAGTGAAGAAACAACTTCAATTGAACCACAAGAGCATTCCCAAATTGGTAATGGTATACCCCAGAATCTCTGTCTAGAAATACACCAGTCTCTGGCTCCCTCTATCCAATTATGGAATCTCTTTTCACCAGCCCAATCAGGCACCCACTTAACTTTTTTATTTTCTTTAAGAATTTGATCTTTTATTGCTTCCACTCGGATAAACCATTGGTCAGATGCCCTGTATAATAAAGGAGATTTACATCTCCAGCAATGTGCATATCTGTGAAATACTGAATCTCTCAAAACGAGAAATCCTTTATCTTCAATATCATCTATAATAATATCATTAGCATCTTTTATGTACATGCCCTTGTATTTCCCTGCTTCGTCTGTGAAGTTTCCCGTTTCATTTACAGGGGAGAATATAGGAAGTTTAAATTCAACACCAGCGCTATAATCGTCAGGCCCGTGCCCAGGGGCTGTATGAACGCATCCAGTACCATCTTCTAGAGTAACATAATCTGTAACAACTATTGTGTGCGCATTGGGCTCATTGAATTTTTTGTGGACTGGGACTTCATCTTCAAGTATATGTCTATATTTTAGGCCAAGAAGATTTTTACCCTTAATAGTTTCAATAATCTCGTAATCTTCAATCTCAAATAGCAACATGAGTTTTTCTAAGAGCTCTTTTGCAACAATCCAAACTTCACTACCAGCTTTGACTCTTACATATTCGTATTTTGGATTTACAGCTACTGCAACGTTTGCAGGTATGGTCCATGGTGTTGTTGTCCATATAATTATATATTCGTCTGGTCTATCCACTAAAGGAAATTTAACGTAGATGGAGTCATCTTCAACGTCTTTATACTCATCAGTTGCTTCATAACCTGAAAGAGGAGTTTCACATCTTGGACACCAAGCAACAGTGGCCTTGCCTTTGTACAAGAGGTTCTTTTCCCAAGCTTTCTTAAAGAAATACCATGAAGATTCAATATATGAATTTGATAATGTCATGTAAGGATTTTCAAAGTCACCAATCATTCCAAATCTTTTATAAAAATCAATCCAGATTTTTAGAAATGAAAGTCCTCTTTCCTTGCATGATTTAATGAAAAGTTCAGTGCCTATTTTCTCTATATCACTTTTTGTTTTTGTCCCTAATATCTCCTCAATTTTTACCTCGATTGGAAGTCCATGCATATCAAATCCTGGTTGATGCCAAACGTTGTATCCATTCATCGATTTGTACTTTAAGACAGGATCTCTCAAAGCCCTTGTTCTTGCATGACCAATATGTGGCACTCCATTCATATATGGTGGTCCATCAAGAAAGTAAAATTTAGGGCCACTGGATCGTAGTTCCTTTAATTTGGCATAGATATCTATGTCGTCCCAGTTCTTCAGTATTTTTGTCTCTAAAGAGGAGGGATTATAGTCTTCAGGCACCTCAGAAACCATGAAGTCAATAAATTTAAAGGTTTTAAAAGTTTTTGGTAATTTTATGCCTTTCTTTCTAACACAAACTTAGGAATAGCGTCTTTTAAGGGATCAAAATTGTTAATATTCTTTATTTCTACACATTTCATTGAGACTTTAGAGTGAAGGGTTGAAGGTAATCTTAGAATTCTTTTAACATCGACAGTAACTTTTCCGTCAACAAGTGTCCCATTTATCTTCTCTATGTGAGTCAGAAAATCATTTAGTGTTTTGTCCCCCACACCTTTGAAATCAAGAAAATCAGCGTGCCCTTCCATTATCTTTGAAATGATATTATTTTTTTCAGATAGAAGCTTGTTTACAATATTTTTGTTAAAAGGAATGTCTTTTTCTTTCATTTTAGCAAAAGTCAATGCAAACATTTTACGGTATACAGCAGGGTATCCATGAGAAAGAAAAATTTCTTTAGGACGTTTAGATCCTGTAACATATTCAAGTATCTCTGATCTCCTTTCAATTGATAACACTTCGCTATCGTTTACTCTCAAATGGTATCCTCTACCTGAGTAAATAAGAGAGAGCTTTTTTATTCCGAAATCCCCAATTAATGTATCTTTAATGTTAAAGACAATCTCTTTAGCTTCAGCTAAACATTTTTCACAAACTTGGCCATTTTTACATTCACAGCTCTTAACAGCAAGATCTTTAGCATCTATATCAAAAACAAGCTCAGCACCTTTCCAATCTTCCCTATTTTTTGGATTGGAATAAAAAGAAACGCTCGTACATACTGCATATGGAAAATTCTTAATCAAAAAATCTGAGAAAGAGCCAATAGTATCAAAGGCTTTGTATCTATCATTATACCCATTACCATCATGATCAAAGGCGAATTCCCTCTCAGTTATCCTATCAATAATAAATTGAGGGACATCGTTCTCCTTCCATTCTTCATGGTAGTAAATCTTCCTCTCTCTAAGCGAAGCCTCCTTAAACTCCAACAACTCACCTATTTATGGGTCAAGATTACAGTTACTTTGTTTGACTCTACTTTATCAACTCTAACAAATCCAAACCTTTCAAACTGAACTATGTCACCCTCTTTTAGATTAGATATACCTTCCTCTCCATAGCCCGATACTGTCTCGAGAGATCTTGGATTTATCTCCTCACCTTCATATAGAATTCCAGGGACGATGACAGATACATTAACACGTTTGTCCGATACCCACTGAATCTTCTTTACTTTAGAAAGTTCATCTTTAGAAGATTTTTCATCAGTGTGCATTGCTTTTATTGAATTACCTTGAGTGTCTATTATGAAGATATTATAAAGATCTTTCAAT
>JAMNZA010000022.1 GCA_023622545.1 Methanobacteriota archaeon
CCTTGAATTTAATTCTGAGAAGATCTATTTTGTCTTGGGCGATCACACTGGTCTATCAGAAGAGGATGAGTCATTATTAAAGAATGCGAAACGAGTTTCAATATCACCTATGGTACTCCATGCCGACCACTGTATAATAATAGTACATAACGTCTTTGATAGGAAAAACTTATAAATAGAAATAATCAATTATCACTGATGTCAGACGATAACATAGAGAACATAATAAAATCATCGCTCTGGATGGTCCTACTGACGATTTTAATGATATGGGCGCCAGTTGTTGGGCCTATAGTTGCAGGCATTGTCGGAGGAAAGAGGTCCAGAAGCGTCAAGAATGCAATAGCAGCATTTTCTCTATCAGCACTGATCGTCTTTATCATATTCTTAGTAATCTCATTCATAATTGGCGACTTCCTTGAGCCAGGTATTGTCATGAGGATACCATTTGCTGTTCCATCAGGGACTAAGCTATACATGCTCATAACTGCAGTCGTCTATATCTACCCACTGTTCATTGGTGCTATAGTCGGAAGCGCATTGACAGAGGAAGGCATCAAACTACCAAAGTTTGAAAGGGAAAGACCAATCTCAAGAGAAAAAGAATACTACGAGAAGAGGTACTACCCTGAAGAGAGGTACATAGCCGAGCCTGGACTTCCAATGGATCGCCCAACAAGGGTATACCAGTATGAGCCTTACTATGACAATTATGCACCTGCCCCAGTTCCAAGGCCACAGATACCATCACTTCGTGTGAGAAGGGAAGGCTACAATTGCGAGCGATGCGGCAGACCACTCATAAGGACAGAGGTAACAGACAGGGGAAAAAGAGAGATTGTCTACAAGTGTGATACATGCCAGATAATGTATGACCTTGTTTAGAGTTTATTCTTTTCTGTACATTGAATTTATGAATTTAGTGTGTTGTTTACTCCATTCTGCATTTGGAGTTTTCTTTATCCATTCTGCATAAAGTTTTACAAACTCTAGCTTCTGCTTGAAATTTCTTTCCTTTTCTTCTTCAAGCTCTTTTAGGATAAGTTCCCTGTTTTCATCAAACTTTTTCCTTTCTGATTCCTTCATCTCTTCACCAAAAATTAAATAATTTATCCTGGACATTAAAATAATTCCATTCAATTATTATTGATTTATCTGATATTTAATTTTATTGTATGGATTAGATAAATGCCATAACTATTTTTAGCATGATATCCCCATATAGAACAGCTACTAGATATCCAATAGTCAAAGGTACAACAAACGGTAAGCCGGGTGTCGCCCAAAGATCTTTTATTCCCCTTTCTTTCAGAGCTTCCTTGTATTTTGTCACATCAAAGTCTAGATCCCCAATAAAAAGTCTAATCATCCGTTTCCCGTCCTTGAACTCTTCAAGAGGGTAGAATTTATCTGATAGGCGATCAGTTTTTATTCTGTAGCCGACCATCATTGCAAGTATCTTTTTTAGCTTCCCAGACTGATACTCTTTTGGGGAATCCCTTTTGGTAAGGTTGTAAAAAAGGATCACAACTGGCAATAGTATGCTCATTATCAAAGCGTTGTCAAAAACAGATATTGGGAACAATCCGAAGGCATACTCCTTTCCAGAAAGAGAAGGCAAAAGTGCACCAAGCCCCATGAGGATCTTCCCGTCCCCCCCGCCGAATAGTCCAAGATAAAAGAGTATCAGGGCAAGAGCGAACATCAGAAGGAATACTCCCGCTGTAAAGATAATAGGTCTAAAGGACTCAAACGATATAGATAGGTAGATCGCATGGATAAAACCGATAACTGCAAGAGCAATCCAGTGCCACTCTTCAATCTCCCTTTTCTTTACATCAAGATAAGAGGCGTGGATAAGAATTATAGCACCAAAGCAGATCTTCAGAATAGTCAACAAATCCATGGTCTGAATTTGAGTTTTTTATTTAAAAGCTTTTGATTTAAAGTGGATTATTAGTTAATCTTATATTTTGTTCTTTGTAATTCTCATCATGAGCATCGGAGAAGAGGTCATCCTTGTAGTTGATTTCGGGAGCCAGTATGCGCACCTCATTGCACGAAGGATCAGGGAGCTTAAGGTCTATTCTGAAATAGTGTTCCCTGACATCTCTATAGCAGAACTAAAAAAACTATCCCCAAAAGGAATAGTGCTTTCAGGCGGCCCAAGGAGTGTTTATGAAAAGGACGCACCTCTTCTAAGTGATGAAGTCTTTGATTTCATTGTCGAGAATGATATTCCAGTAATCGGGATATGTTATGGTCATCAGATGATCGCCCTTAAGATGGGCGGAGAAGTAAAGGGGGAGAAAAAAAAGGAGTACGGCATCGCAACTGTCGATATTCTTGATTCTGAAGGGATCTTCTATGGTCTAGAAAAGAAAGAGACCGTCTGGATGAGCCATGGGGATCAAGTTTCTAAGATACCTCTAGGATTTGTTATTACTTCAAAAACAGACACATGCGCTGTAGCGGCATTCAAAAGCGCTTCTAAGAAGATATACGGATTGCAGTGGCATCCTGAAGTCGTTCACACAAAAAACGGTAAACAGATCCTGTCCAACTTCGTCTATAACGTTTGCAACTGTAAGGGTA
>JAMNZA010000110.1 GCA_023622545.1 Methanobacteriota archaeon
CCCTTTTCATCCAGTTTGCCCAATAGTTGTTTAACGAAATCAATTGTAAAAAGCTCTGGTGAAACATCGGCTTTGTATGGATCAAAAAATATCACATCAAACTTATCTTCAATCCCTTCTAGAACTGTTTCAGCTTCTCCGATATGGAGCTTTATGTTGGCATCATTTTTGTAAGCAAGATTTTTTACTAACCCCATCTCGTGTAATCTGTGCTCAACTGCCCCTTTAAGCCTTACAAACTGCTCTTCCATAAAGGAATAATTTTCTGGGATTGGAATAAATAGGCTGACCGCAGAAATCTCCCAATACTTTTCTACCATTTGAATTTTTAGGGAAGGGTTGTAGTAAAGTGCATTTAGTGCGTTATACCCAAATCCACTGCAAACATCGAGTAGTCTTTCCCTTTCAGATATCCTAGAAGGTTTTGTGTACGCCTCTAGTCTCTCTTTTATTGCACCTATATACGAGTGCATTGTGTCCTCAAATTTTAGGGACAGTGAGCCATCCTGAGTTAAAATAAACTGATTCTTTATTTTAAGGAAGAAATTATTTCTTTCAAGTAATACTTCTTTAGGGGTAAGATCTTTTTTGTTTTCACTTTCGAAATAATCCTTGATTATTGAAATATCCATTACTATTCCCTCTCGTATCTAAAAATACTCCTGAGATAGATTAGGCCTTCGTTGGATTCTAGGATGCCCGCCCTTACCTCCCTTAGGACCCTGTGGGCGGTGAAGAATTTCTTAGAAGGATTTTTTCTGTGGACTTCCTTTAATAGGGGGCATCCAAATCCAGGCGATTCGTATCCTTTTACTCTCGCTGACAAGTATTTCATGTCCTTCTTCTTAAGCGCTAGTAGCGCAGGTAAGTTAATCCTTAACATCCCATTTCTTATAGAAATCGTCTGTGAACCTGTGGGTAGTAGATCCCCAAAAGTTATTGCTTCTATGCCTATCTTCCTCGTATGGTCAATCACGACATCTTCCATATTCTTGTGGCATCTTCCACATGGGTGATATCTTCCTTCAAGGGCTCCTTTGATAATTTCCGACATGTCACCCTTAATGTATTCATGTGGAATCCCAAGCTCCTTTACGACGTTTTCAATTATTGTTCTTGTTCTCTTAGGAAGGATGATATCAGAAGGATAATAAGTAAGCGCCACTACTTTAAATCCCATATTATTCAATAAATAAAGTGAAGCGGTGCTGTCAGAGCCGCCAGAATACGACACTGCGACTGTGACCTCCTTATCGATGGTCTTCTTTTTGTTTTTTATGTAGTCCCTAAAGAATTCAAGGATATCTTTGTTTTGGCCTTCTGCCTTTTTTAATAATTTTTCTACTGTCAAAAGGGATTCCATAAGCTTAAGTTCACTTGTAAGCTCTTCTGTGCTCTCAATTACTGTAACTGGTTTTCCAATCTCCTCACTTAACTTACCTGAAACCCATCCCCCTGGGCCAATCAGCATGGATTTATCCGATCTGTGATATCCACAGATTATTAGAACTTCATCATCTTTAATCCATTTGATTCTAGGGCTAGATGAAGTGTCCTGCCCAATCTCATCCCTTATCCTTTTTATCCTAGTAAGTAGCTCTTCTTTTTCCATTATATCAATATCAAAAGGTTTATATTAAATTTTTTCCGTATGAAAATCATGATTAAAGACGAATTAGAGGTTCATCCTGATGCTTTTGTGCATAAAAAGGCATTTGTCAACGGCAAGGTCAAGATAGGAAAGGGTTCAAGCGTTTGGCCTTTTGCAGTATTAAGAGGGGATATTGAAAGGATAGAAATTGGCGAGGGAAGCAATGTCCAGGACAATGCTGTGGTGCACACAGATGCTGGAAAACCTACTTTAATCGGAAACAACGTTGTTATAGGCCACTCTGCTGTTGTTCATGGGACAGTTATCGGAAACAATGTCTTGATAGGGATAAATGCTACTGTTCTAAGCGGCTCAAGAATAGGTAACAACTGCATAATTGGTGCGGGTGCTGTAGTCAATGAAAATATGGAGATAGCTGACAACTCTATCGCTGTAGGGGTACCTGCGATGGTTATTAAAAGAACTGATGAGAAGGCAGTTGAAAGAATAAGAAAGAATGCAGAATCTTATATTGAGTTATCAAAAAAATACAAATCATAGTAATGATATTATGCTCATCTCAAAGATCTCAAAATACATCCCACAGTTTATTATGAAGCCTGCCTATGGCATCTATGAAGGAAAATTAATTGATGAGATAAAATCTGAAAAGGTTCCAGGGCATATAGGTATAATAATGGATGGGAACAGGAGGTTTGCAACTTCAAAGGGGCTTCCAGTTTATATGGGCCACGAGATGGGGATGAAAAAGGCTGAGGAGCTTTTAGACTGGTGCAATGAAATTGGGGTAAAGGTAATAACATTATACGCTTTTTCAACTGAGAACTTCAAGAGAGATCCTGAAGAAGTAGATTTCATAATGAAGATGTTTGAACAAAAGTTCAGAGAAGCAGCGACAAACAAAAAAATAAAGGAAAACAGAGCGAAGGTCAAGGCAATAGGCAATATTTCAATGTTACCGGAAAGTTTGAAAGAAGCAATAAAGGTGGGAGAATCTGCAACTGAAGATTATGATAACATGACACTAAACATCTGCATCGCCTATGGGGGGAGGATGGAGATTGTTGAGGCAATAAAAAGGATCCTCGATAGCTCCAATGGCGGAGGAATTGATCCAGAGGAGATCGATGCAAAGCTATTGAGCGAGAATCTTTTCACAAAAGGGCTACCTGATCCTGACATAGTCATTAGGACTGGAGGGGAGATCAGGCTCAGTAATTTTCTCCTTTTTCAGTCTGCATATTCTGAACTTTTCTTCTTGAACACTTATTTCCCCTTGATAAGAAAAATTGATTTTCTAAGGGTCATTAGAGATTTCCAAAGGCGAAACAGAAGGTTTGGAAGATAGTTTATTATTTTCTTTATCTAACTCCATTTCAAAAAAGAAGTGGAGGGAGTGGGATTCGAACCCACGAACACCTACGTGACAGGACTCTGAATCCTGCGCCTTTGGCCAAGCTCGGCAATCCCTCCCTGTCAATTCTACATTTTTGTTTGGGAATCAGAGTGTTTTAATCTTTCTACTTCTTCCCACATTTGAAGCCCTGCACCTTCAGTCGGTTTTGAGTACTTTATTCCATGGGGTATTGGTCTGCCATCTTCGCCCACAGTTACAAAAGTTACAAATCCATCAACTAGCTGATCTTTTGTAAGTCTTTTGTATATTTTTGTATAGATGGTCAAGCTTGTCTTCCCAATATGGGCCAATACGGATTCTATTTGGATTATATCCCCATTAGCGCCAGGTTTGACAAACTTCATACCGTGAATCTTAATACATACAATCTTTGAGGGATCCCCATATACTCTTGACGCCTCAATAAAAGCCCCTTCAACAAACCACATTGAAGTTACACCAGCAAAAAGAGTTCCATGATGATTCAAATTTTCTGGCCTAACAAGTTTTGAAATTGTTGTAAATTCCGAAGTATCCATAAAATCAACTCTAAAGTGGGGACACAGGGATTTGAACCCTGATCCATGGATTTCCCCATCAAACTCCAGAATTTCTTCATCGGCAAAATGCCATCAGTATTCTCTTTCATCCGGAAAGGATTCTGGAGTCCATGATGATGGCCTGATTACACCATGTCCCCTTCGCAAAGCCGGGGGAGGGAGTTGAACCCTCGTGATCGGATCTGCAGTCCGAGGCCGAGCCTCTCGACAACCCCGGCGTAATCAAAATAGCTTTACAGTATTTTATAAAACTTTCGTTAAATGTTTTGAAGGTGAAGAAACGACTTCACTAAGCAATATCTTAGATTCTTTTCCAGTTTCAAGGTCACGGATTGTAATATTTCCATCCTTTAGGTCCCTTTCACCTATAATCAAGAGGGATCTAGCACCAAGTTTAGTTGCAAATTTAATCTGATTTGAGAGATTCCTGCTCATTAGATCAAAATCAACTCTAAATCCACTATCTCTCAAAACTGTAGATACCTTTGAAACTTCCTTCTCGACATTCCCTATAGTAGCTATGAAAACATCAAGTTCAAGCTTTTCTTCTGGCCATATGCCCTTCCTTCTCATCATTAGCTCTAACACAGCATCCCCCATGCCAAATCCAACGGCCGGTATATGCTCTCCACCAAAAAGCTCTGCAAGATTATCATATCTGCCACCACCAAAAAGTGCTCTGAACTCTCGTTTTCTGTCATGGACTTCAAATACCATGCCCGTGTAATAGTCAAGACCCCTCACAATCGATGGGTCAAATGAGATGAATTTTTCGTAGCCTCTATCATGTAGATTTTGTGCTATTTTTTTTAGTGACTCTATAACTTTTGATATGCCTTCGCCTTTATGATTTTTTGATAGCTCTTCTATCGACTGTAAGAGATCACCTTTGGAATCTAGAAAAGTTTCTATCTTATTTATTTGACAGTCATCCAAATTGATATCGAAAAGCATTCCCTTAAAGTCATTTTGGGATATTTTCTCTCTTTTATCTATAATCCTAAGGACATCATGGAAATTAGTTATGCCCAAAGTCAATAGAAACTCTTGGAGTAGGCGCCTGTCAGATACCCTGACTTCAATATCAGAATCATCAAATCCTAAATCGCAGAGGAGTTTTATTGCACAGGAAATAACTTCAGTATCTGCCCTTGCATCTTCTGATCCAAATATATCAATGTTCAACTGATAGAACTCCCTTAATCTCCCGCTCTGAGGTCTTTCATACCTCCAAAGACGTGGAATGGAATACCATTTAACAGGAAAAGAAAGTTCCTTTGATTTTGAAACTAAAACCCTAACAACGGAAGGTGTAAGCTCTGGGCGCAAAGAGATCATCCTGCCACCCTTGTCTTCAAAGGCGTAAAGCTCCTCTATGATCTCCTCGCCACTTTTAATTGAATAGAGGTCAAATAATTCAATCGCTGGAGTGTCTGTCTCAAAAAATCCAAATTCCTCAACAGTTTTTTTTATGGTTGAAAACACTTTCTTCCTTGCTGCCATTTCATTTGGTAGAAAGTCTCTGGTACCTCTCAAGCGTTCGAACATCTTTGCACCCAGATTTAAAAATTTAGAGTAATTTGCTGATTGATTTACCTTGCTCTATAGCCTCTCTGATAATAGACTCCCTTTTAAGAGTTTCTTCAGAGTTTTTTAGAACTTCTTCAATCTTTTCTTTAGGTATTACGACAACGCCGTCATCATCACCGACTACCCAGTCACCAGGATTTACAATTGCGCCCGCACAAACTACTGGGACATTTATCTCACCCATCCTAGTAGCAGTTCCGGCCCTCGTTACAACTCCACGGCAGAATACTGGAAGTCCCTCGCTTCTAATACCTTTAATATCCCTTATTGCACCATCGACAACGACCCCATTGACTCCTTTTAGGACAGCCTGCCTTGCCATAAGGTCACCGAATAGGGAATACTTAGTTATCCCTCCGCCATCGATTACGATTACACTACCCTTTTCTACTTCATCTAAAGCTTTGAGGGCTGTTAGCATATCTCCTGGGTAGCATTTTGCTGTAAGGGCAGGGCCGCAGATAAAGTCGCCATCTCTAATAGATTTGATGCACTCATCCATTGACCCTCTCTTTTTTAGGGCATCATTGACAGAAGCTGTGTCTAGTCCTCTCAATTTTTTCTCTATCTCTTCCCTTTTCAAACACTCATCTCCTCTATCAAATTATTTTATCTTTCTTTAATTGCTCAATTTTCTCTTTTGAGTAACCTAATACCTTCGACATCACTTCTTCGGTATATTCCCCAAGTACTGGAGGCCTTAGGTGTTCCTTGCACTCTGTAAGCGAAAAATTAAGTGGGCTGTTTGCAGTGACCATCTTTCCTGCGATCGGGTGATCAAATTCAAATAGCATCTTCCTGTAAGCGGTGTTTGGGTCCTCTAGGATCTTATCAATTGTATTAACTGGTCCACAAGGTACACCAGCTTTAGTAATAATTTCTATAAGGTCTTCTGATTTATGATTTATAGTCCATCCTTCAATTATTTTCTTTAGTTCAGCTTCGTTCTTTGTCCTCATATCGTTGTTTTTGAATCGCTCAGAAAATAATAAGTTATTGAACTCAGGAACACAATGACAAAACATCTCCCATAGATGATCGTTACCTATACCAATCACGATATATCCATCCAATGTTTCAAAGACATCAAAAGGAGTAAGGCTTGGGTGTCTTGATCCAATCCTTGTAGGGACCTCTCCAGATACTGTATACCTAACAGTTGCATTCTCTAGAATAGCTAAGATACAGTCAACCATTGAAATGTCTATATACTGACCCTGGCCAATTTTTTCTTTTATTCTTAATGCTCCAAGAATTGCTATTGCAGAAAACATTCCTGACATTATATCGGCAATCGATGAGCCAACTCTTGTTGGAGGGCTATCAGGATATCCCGTTATACTCATTAACCCCGCATAAGCTTGAGCAATGATATCATATCCAGGCCTTCCAGGGTATATGGAGTCATTACCAAACTGAGAGATAGTTGCATAGATTATCTTTGGATTTATTTTTTTCACTTCATCGTAAGAGAATCCGAGTTTTTCCATCGTCCCTGGTCTAAAGTTTTCAGTGAGCACATCAGAAATTTTAATGAGATCTTTAAGGATTTCTTTTCCTTTTTCATCTTTAAGGTTGATAACTATGCTTTTCTTGTTCCTGTTGATACTCATGTAGTAGGCGCTTTCCCCGTTTTTATAGGGGCCAAATTTTCTTGAGTCTTCGCCTTCACTTTTTTCTACTTTAATTATTTCAGCACCTAGATCCCCAAGAATCATGGTACAGTATGGCATGGCCAATACATGGCTTAAATCTAATATCCTTACTCCTTCAAGTGGCCTCATCTATTCACCTCTTTAAAACTAAACAGTGAAACTATCAAAGCAATTTCCTCAACAGACGGATTACCATCTATCTCAATTGAATGACCTTCATCCTTTTTATCACTAATTTTGTCCATTATTTTATTATTTATCATATTAATAAACTTTTGCAATTTTTATTCCGTATCTATTATAAACAAGAGCTCGCCTTTTTCAACAACTGTTCCTTCATATGCTGATATGTTGGATAGTATCCCACTTTCAGGCGCTTTGATATCGGTCTCTGTTTTCATTGCAATCAATGTCATTATTGTATCGCCTTCAGATACTTTGTCACCAACTTTCTTAGTTACTTTGAGGACTATACCTCCAATCACTGAGTCAATGTAAATTTTGTTATTTTCCTTCCTGTAGTGGCTATCCCTTAGATTTTCTTGAGGCCTCTTGACAATAGATACTTCGTAAACAGATCCATCATATAGTACCTGGTACTCACCGTCGGCTATCTTTTTCAGTTTAAGATCATGCTCTTTATCTTTGACTTTTATTTTAAACTCATCCATGAGCATCAAGCAAGAGAAGCTATCAAAACTCCAGCAGCAACTGCTGTACCAATTACACCTGCAACGTTAGGTCCCATCGCATGCATTAGGAGGTGGTTCTGTGGGTCTTCCTTTAATCCCATCTTCTGAACAACCCTTGCAGACATTGGAACTGCTGAAACTCCTGCAGCACCTATCATTGGATTGATCTTCTCTTTTAGGAATAGATTCATAATCTTTGCAACCATTACCCCGCCACTTGCAGCAGTAAAGAATGCAACTACCCCAAGAACCATGATTTTTAGTGTCTGAATGTTGAGGAAGTTAGTTGCGTCCATTGTGCTCCCAACTGAAAGCCCAAGTATAATTGTCACGATGTTTAAGAGCTCCTCACTTGCACCTTTGGCAAGTCTTTGTGTGACTCCAGTCTCTCTGAAAAGATTTCCTACAAAAAGCATCCCTACAAGTGGAATGGCCTTTGGAACTAAAATTCCCGAAACAAGTGCAGCAATTATTGGAAAAGCTACCTTCTCTTTCTGTGAGACTGCCCTCATCTGGACCATTTTAATTTTCCTTTCTGCCTTTGTTGTTGTAAGCATTATAGCAGGTGGCAAAATTAATGGAACTAAAGACATGTATGAGTAAGCAGCTACTGCAGTAGCACCTAGTAGCTCAGGGGCTAAAACTGTTGTGACATATATTGTAGTTGGCCCATCCGCACCACCAATTATTCCTATTGACCCTGCTTGTTGGGGGGTAAATCCCAAAAATATTGAACCTACTAAAGCAATGAAAACTCCTATTTGAGCAGCGGCACCTAATATGAATGTTTTTGGGTTTGCCAGTAAAGGTCCAAAATCTGTTAATGCACCTATCCCCATAAATATCAGACATGGCACAATCTCATTAGCAATTAAGTGTTTTAAGAAAATACCAAGTACCCCTCCGATTGCATCTGGGTCTGAGATACCTGTTAGTGGTATATTTGAAAGAATGCATCCAAATCCTATAGGCACAAGTAGTAAAGGCTCAAATCCCTTGTAAACAGCAAGATAGATCAGTATAAGAGCAACTACTATCATTGCTATATTACCAAGTGTTATATCAAAAATACCACTTGTTGTTTTGAATATTTCAATAAAGGACGATATTAAGTCGACCATGATATCACTATCCTATTGTGAATAGGGTATCGCCAGTGT
This sequence comes from Methanobacteriota archaeon, assembly GCA_023622545.1. GTDB lineage: Archaea > Methanobacteriota_B > Thermococci > Methanofastidiosales > Methanofastidiosaceae > Methanofastidiosum. The sequence continues at coordinate 8,666 of JAMNZA010000110.1, forward strand.
TAATGGCCTTCCCTGGGCTTACTAGAATATCTACTATTGTCCCGTTTGAAGGAGAAGATATCTCATTTTCCATCTTCATAGCTTCTAGGATCAAAACTACATCTCCAACTGAAACTTTGTCACCTGGCTGCTTTTTTAGAGACAAAACTGTTCCAGCCATGACCGCTTTTATAGGCTCTCCCTTACCAGAAGGGGGTTTTGAAACTGGTGCAGCTTGAGGTGCAGGTCTATTTGATGGAGCTTGATATGCTGGCTTTGATGTGGTTTGAGGTCTTCCACTTCCGAGAAGCTCTTCAATGCTTACCGTTGACTTTTTGTTGCCTAGTTTAACCTCTAAGTTACCGCTTCCAGTATTCTCAACTTCAACTTCGTAATCTTTTCCGTCGACATTTACCTTATACTTAGCCATTATAATCTCTCCATCTGTTCACGTCTATTTAATAACTTCCAGTTATCTATCTTAGAATGCAAATTCAGTACTGAAATCGCATCTTTTGATATGTGGAAATAAGCTGCTGTTATCATTGCAGTTAATTCATCATTTGATGTTTCTTTTTCAACTTTGGGCTGGGCTTCAGCCAGATTTTCTTTTTCTTCTATCACCTTATTATTTGTCTTTTCTTCCCTATTTTTAATAAATTTACCAAAATAGTGTATTACACCGGATAGAATAATTAAAACTAAAAAAGTTATAGCCATTCCAACTATAACTAATGTTAATCCCAAAAGCAGATTATCCATATTTACCATTTTATCCACCTTAGAATGGCATTATCCCATGCTTTTTCTTGGGCAACATTTCTTTCTTGGACTGGTATACCCTCAGTGCATTGATTAGTGTTGTTCTTAAATTCTTTGGGTCAATGACATCGTCAACGTAACCACGTGCGGCAGCCATATATGGATTTGCAAATTTCTTTTCAAATTCTTCAGTTAGTTGAGCGGCTTTCTTTGCCGGGTCTTTTGCTTCTGATATTTCTTTTCTAAAGATAATTTCACATGCCCCTTTTGGTCCCATAACCGCAATCTCTGCAGTTGGCAATGCATAAACAACGTCCACCTTTAGGTGTTTTGAGGCCATTCCAATGTATGCCCCACCATATGCTTTTCTTACTATAACAGTTAATAATGGGACAGTTGCCTCGCAGTAAGCATAAAGAAGTTTTGCGCCATGTCTTATGATTCCACCATGCTCTTGGTCGATGCCTGGCATAAATCCCGGTGTATCAACAAATGATACAATAGGGATGTTGAACGCATCACAGAATCTAACAAATCTCGATGCTTTATCTGAAGAATTTATATCCAATACACCCGCAATGTGGCTTGGATTATTTGCAACTACACCTACGACTTTACCATCTAACCTTCCGAATCCTATTACTATATTAGGAGCATAAAGTGGATGGAGCTCATAAAATCCGTTGTTATCAAGAACAGCTTTAACAACCTCACGTACGTTATAACCTTTGTTTGGGTCTTCAGGTATTATAGAGTAAAGCTCGGGTGTTTCCCTCATAGGATCATCAGTTGGCTCAATTGCTGGTGCATCTTCCATATTATTGGATGGCAAGAAACTGATTAATGTTCTAATAGTATTTAAGGTGTCCTCATCATCTTTTCCGACCCTGTGTGCCATTCCACTCTTTGATTCATGAATATGCGGCCCACCAAGCTCTTCAAAGGTAACATCCTGATGTAAGACTGTTTTCACTACTTGAGGCCCAGTTATGAACATGTAACTTATTTTATCAGTCATGAAAACAAAATCACCTATTGCGGGTGAATAGACAGCGCCACCTGCGCAAGGACCCATAATGGCTGTAATCTGTGGGATTACACCGGAAGATATGGTATTCCTATAGAATATCTCTCCGTATCCTTTAAGGGAGTCCACACCTTCTTGGATCCTAGCTCCTCCAGAATCATTTATCCCTATTAAAGGCGCACCTACCTTCAAGGCTTGATCAATAAGGTAACTTATCTTGAAAGCATGAGCTTCCCCAAGTGACCCCCCCATCACGGTAAAATCTTCAGAATATACGAATACGAGCTTACCGTCAATTGTACCGTAACCCGTAATGACGCCATCTCCAGGTAGTTCCATTTTGTCGAGGTCAAAATCTACTGCTCTATGTTTCATTAGCCCGTTTATTTCAACGAAGCTGCCCTTGTCAAGGAGAATGTCAAGCCTTTCTCTAGCAGAAAGTTTTCCCTTATCATGCTGAGCTTTGAGCTTATCTTTTCCCCCTCCCATTTTTAACTTGTCTTTTTTAGTTCTTAGTTCTTTCAACTTACCTTCAATGGCCATAAAATTACCACCGGCTCGCCTGAAGTTCAATTCCAGACGATACTCCATCAACACTTAAATAATTCATTTAAAAAGTTTTTGGTGTTCCTAATTATATCTAATAAGTGTATTTAATCGATATTTTTGTCTTACAAAAAGAACATTTTCCATTCTCCAAATTAATTTTTAATTTATTATTTCTTTTTATAATGATATTTTTACAATTGGGGCATAATGTATCATTATTTGTTGGAATATTTCCAAGATATACATATTTTAGCTTCTTTTCAGCAATTGCCTTTGCATTATAAATTGTTTCAGTTGGTGTTGGCGGAATCTCCATTTTATACATGGGGCGGTAAGCAGAAAAATGTAGTGGGATCTCATCACTTAGATTTGAAACAAAATCTACAAGTTTTTCTATATCCTCATTGGAATCATTTAGGGTTGGGATCAATAGGTTTGTTATTTCAATATGAGTTTCTTTAGATGCTGTTTTTATTGTTTCAAGAATTGGTGAAAGTCTCCCTCCGCATATTTCGTTATAAAATTCATCCGAGAATGACTTGAGGTCTATATTCATTGCATCAATGAAAGGGAGTGCTTCCTTTAATGGTTTAGGATTTATGAATCCATTTGTAACCCATACATTTTTGATCCCCTTTTCCTTTGCAATCTTAGAAGTTTCCATTACATATTCGTAGAATATTGTGGGCTCTGAATAGGTATATGAAATAGATTTACAGTTATTTTGAATCGCTAAATCAACAATTTTTTCAGGTTTGAGAAAATATTCACTTATATCGCTGGGGGTTGCTTGGGAAAGATTCCAGTTCTGGCAGTTCTGGCAGAATAGATTACACCCTGGAGTTCCAAAAGAAAGAGAGTATGAGCCAGGATAAAAATGGTAGAGGGGTTTCTTTTCAATAGGGTCTACATGAAAATAGAGTTTTTCTGAATCGCTCTCCCCGAAAACAAGGGTGTTTAGTTTGCCATCTAAATTGGCCCGTACCCTGCACTTGCCCCTTTCGTTAGGTTTTATGAGGCATGAGTGAGGACATAAAAGACACCTTTGGTTTGTGTCTTCTTTTCTGTAAAAGAGTGCCTCTCTCATGCCAATGTTAGGGGGTTTATAGTATTTTAAATTAACTAAAAATTAAATTATTTTTTAGAGATCTTGACCTTTTGCAATGCCTCTTTGAAATCCTCATATGTAACAAACTCAGTCTTGTCCAGATTCTTTCTTATAGCATTCAATCCTGCTTCTCTTGTAAGGGATTTGAGATCTGCTCCGGTGAAACCTTCTGTTTGCTCAACTAGCTCATCAACTTTAACATCTTTTAAGGGCATACCTTTCATGTGGATATTTAGAATGTCGCGTCTTGATTCTTTGTCAGGCAATGGTATCTCGACAATGACATCGAATCTTCCAGGCCTTAACAAAGCCTCATCCAATATGTCCGGCCTATTTGTTGCAGCTATTACAATTACACGCTCTAAGGACTCTACACCATCCATCTCTGTTAGGAGCTGATTCACCATTCTCTCAGTGACTTTGACTCCTGATTCCTGCCCACGCCTTGGGGCAATTGAATCAATCTCATCAAAGAATATTATTGATGG
>JAMNZA010000023.1 GCA_023622545.1 Methanobacteriota archaeon
GGGAGTTCCAAGAGTCTTTCCTTCAAATATTCCGGATAAGATTTCACATCTGTCGTCTTCTTTCCTAGATGTAGAAAGATTATCACTTTTTGGTTTTCTCAAAGAGAGCTCTTTATTGATATCTTCTTCGCTTATTGGAATACCTGGTGGACATCCATCTATAACTGCACCTAGTGCTTTTCCATGGGATTCACCCCAAGTTGTAACTCTAAAAATTTTACCATAAATATTTCCAGCCATTATGCCACACCTCTTTCCTCTATTTCAGACATTATTTTATCACAAATTTCATTAATACTTAGATCAGTGGTATCAATTATTATATTTGCTATTTTTTCATAAACAGGCATTCTTTTTTCCATTATCTCTTCAATCTCAGATTCTGGATTCTTATTAGTTAAAGATGGTCTTGGAAGATCATTTTTCATTCTGGCTTTCATTGTGCTAAGGTCAGCTTTTAGCAAAACAAATATCGACTCTTTCAAACAATTGACGTTTTCTTCGTCCATTAATGCCCCGCCACCTAAAGATATTACAGCATTGCCCTCTTTAGAAACATCTTTAATAACTTCTTTCTCCTTAATTCTAAAGTAATCCCAACCTTTTTCAGAGATAATTTCTGGGATTCTTTTTGACTCTCTTTTTTCTAAGATTGAATCAGTATCAAAGAATACCTTATTAGTTAGATCAGCTAAATTAATTCCAACAGTAGTCTTCCCGACGCACCTTAACCCAAAGAGGACTATATTCAATTGATACCCCCACAAAATTTTGAAAAATCATTCCAGAATTCCGGATAGGATTTTGAAACACATTCTGGATCACGAACCTTAATACCCTCAATGAAAAGCCCTGATACTGCAAATGACATAGCCATCCTATGGTCCTTGTATGTCTCAATTTCTTCACCTTTCAAATTTCCTGGGTTGATTATTAGATAATCCTTACCTTCTTCGACCTTGCACCCGATCTTTGTGAGCTCATTTGCAACTGCTTTTAACCTATCTGTTTCTTTATATCTTAGTGTTTCTATATTAATTATTTTTGTCTGCCCCTTTGAAAAGGCAGCAACAACTGCAAGTGTAGGGACTATATCCGGTGATTTTTTCATATCTATTTCGATTCCATTTAGGTCTCCACCAGATAAAGTTAATGAAGAATCTTTCCACTTAACACTGCAGCCCATTTTCTGAAGTATTTCTACAAAGAATTTATCTGACTGCTTAGAATTTCTATTCAGATTTTCCATTGTAACTTTTCCTCCACCAATGGCGGCTGCCGCCAAGAAATATGAACTATTAGAGAAATCACCTTCAACCGTGTAATCTCTTCCGATATATTTTGAAGGTGAGATATAAAATTCAGAATAATCGTTTCTTTTGACATTTACTCCGAAATTATTCATAACATCTATCGTCATGTCTACATAGGGACTTGAGGGTAAGTTACCTTCTACATTAATTTTTAGATAAGGATTACAGTAAGGTGACGCGATTAGTAATCCACTCAAATACTGGCTACTCTCCCGTGACTCAATTATAGTCTCCCCACCAAAGATACCTTTTGAAGAAATCCTCACCGGCGGGCAGCCTTCGTTTGAACTAACTTCTATACCAAGTTGTTTCAATGAAGATTCTAGCCCTCTTACCGGTCTTTTTCTTACTTCTGAATCCCCATCAATTATGACGGCTCCATTGACTAGCGGGGAGATAGCCATCATAAATCTAAGGGACGTTCCAGAATTTCCAATGTAAAGGGGCTCTTTGGGTGAATCTAACCTTCCTCCACCGCCCTCTATTTTGAATAATTTACTCTTGCTAGTAGATCCATCTATGATATTAATACCAAATTTTCTAAGTGAGTTTAAGGTATATTTTGTATCGTCCGAGAATAATGGGTCAATAATTTTTGATTCTCCTTCAGCTAGAGATGCGATGCATAATGCCCTATGGGTATAACTTTTTGATGATGGCGCCTTCAATTTTGCATCTATCTTTGAATCAATGCAATTAATTTCTTTTACTCTCATCTTATTGACCTCTAAGCTTTAGGGCTTCTTTTGAAAATTGCTCCATTTTCTCAATTGCTGGACTTATCCCAGTCCATAGTTCAAATTGAGCCATTGCTTGTCCGATGTACATGTCTAGGCCACTTGCTATGTCTGCACCATGCTCCCTTGATAATCTTAATAGTTTAGTATATATTGGGCTATAAACAGCATCGAAAACAGTTATGCCTGAAAGATCTTTTTCAAAAAATGAATCTTCCATAGGGCATATTTCATCACCTGGGGACATACCAATTTTTGTGGCGTTGATTAAAATATCAAAATCAACGTCGTTTCTATCTTCCCAAGGGATTGATTTAGCCTTTAATTTCTTTGAAAGATCTTCCGACTTTTTTATGTCCCTGTTAGAAATATACATATTGCCTTTTCTGTTATCTACTCCAAAAGCTATTGCTTTTCCCGCTCCACCGGCACCTAGAATAAGGACTTTTTTTCCTTTTATTTCTGTAACTTTTTCAATTGCGTATAATGCCCCCAACCAATCAGTATTCGTTCCAAATAGCCCATCCGGAGTTTTACTGATTGTATTTATTGCACCTATTTTTTTAGCCATTGGGTCAATGTGATCCACAAATGGAATGATGCTCTCCTTGTACGGCATTGTAACACATAATCCGCTGAAAAAATTCTTAAATGAGTTCATGAACTTACTAAGGTCATCTACCAAGAAATTAAGGTAGACACCATCGTATCCATGATAAGATAATAATTTGTTGTGAACATAGTACCCTATACTTTCCTTCACAGGATTTCCAACAAGACCAAAGATACCAAAATCTTCTCGGATATTATTTGCTCTGTAGATGTCATTTAATATGTCAATAGTTATCTGGCCTGGGGCAGTTTTATTCTCACCTTTAAGTGGGGCATAAGATGCAAATCCACCCCAACTGTTACAAAGTATTCTACTTATCTCCCCTCGTTCACCCATGAGAAAAGAAATTATCTTTTTTTTATGAGCTGTTGCTAATCTTATGAGATCCTTGATTATTAGATTATCAGATAAGTCTTCGGCGTATGTGACTATTTTGATTATATCCTGTCCTTGATTCTCCATCTTAGAGAAGATCCCTTTGATGTTTGAAGGTGTTTCGTTAAAATTATGATATGAAAGTATAATATTTGTGTCTGATTTTACTTCATTTCTTTTTGAGATTAATTCCTTTACATATTTACCAGAAGATAGCTCAACGTCTACAAATCCAAATCCGTTTTCTATAGCTTGAAATAAAGGGGAAATCCGATTAGATTCATCTCCCTCAAAAGATCCGCCTTCGTCCTTTTTCCTGTTGGTAATTATTATTCTCTTTTTGTCAAATCTATTTATGATTTCAAAAAGATTTAGATCGGGCATCAGATCTATTCTTAGTTCAGCCAAATCCCCATTTTCTAAGGCTTTTCCCAATAAAAGAACTGCTTCTTTTTGGGATTTTGGCATGACTGAGGCACAAATCACTCAAATCCAGCCTCCAAAAGGGATTCTTTTATGATTTTATCTTCCACATTTATTCCGTAGACGGCATCTCCTATTCCTTTAACTAAAGAGTATTCAACTACACCTTTCCTAGATTTCTTATCAAGGATTGTTTTCTTTATTATTTCATCAGGAGAGAATTTAAATGGACTGACAAGAAGTTCTGATTTGTCTATTAGTTTTAATATCCGATCCTTATCTTTGGAATTTAATAAATCAATTTTCTCAGAGATTAATGTTTCAACGACCATCCCTATTCCAACTGCTCGACCGTGAGGAATTTTGAAATCAGACAATAACTCAATTGCATGGCCAATTGTATGCCCAAAATTCAATATTTTCCTGAGTCCACTTTCCTTTTCATCTAACTCTACAACTTTTGCTTTTACTTTAAGGGAAGAAATAATTGCATTTTCAATAAACTTATCTTCAAGATTTATCACTTTCTCAATATTTTTTTCTAGGTACTCAAATAGCGTTTTGTCCTTGATAATAGACGCCTTGATTATTTCGGCGATGCCGTTTATTAATTCCTCTCTAGGTAGTGTGTTTAATAGATCAATGTCAATGTAGACCTTTTCAGGAGGATAGAATGCACCAATTAGATTCTTACCAGTTGGGTGGTCTACTCCGACTTTGCCTCCAATGCTGCTATCTACTTGGGATAGAAGGGTAGTTGGTATCTGGATGAAAGGCACCCCCCTCATATAAGTAGCAGCTACAAAACCGGACAGATCTCCAGTCACCCCCCCGCCGAAAGCAACAATTACTGTATCTCTGCTACAACCTAAACTGAATAATCTATCCTCTAGCTGTTCCTTCACTTTTCGATTCTTAGACTCCTCACCAGCCTTAAAGGATAAAATAAAAATCCTAGGATTATTAACTAGTTTTCTGTTTATCTGATTCCCATATATTTTCTCAACATTAGAGTCAGTTATTATGGCAATTTTATGTTCTTTGTATGTAGATAATACTTCTTCAAAAGCGGCATCAAGGATACCTCTCCCTACAACAATGCCATATTTGCCATTTTTTGTGCTGACTCTAATTGTTTCTATATGAGAATCTTTCATTCTATATATCCCTTCCAAACATCCTAGATATATATTTTATTTCACCCATAAGACTATGAAGGTCTGCTGTACTTATTGTTTGGTCTGCATCACTTATTGCTTTTTGTGGATTTGTGTGCGCTTCAACTGTTAGGCCGTCTGCACCACAGGCTATTGCAGCAAGGGCCATGGGTTTTACTATATCACGTCTTCCAGTTCCGTGGCTTGGGTCGACGATCACGGGTAGATGGCTCTCTGCCTTCAATACAGGGACAATGCTCAAGTCCAAAGTATTTCTTGTGAAATCAGAAAATGTCCTTATCCCTCTTTCGCATAGCATAACGTTTTGATTTCCACCTGCCAATATATATTCAGCCGCTCCAAGAAACTCCTTGAGAGTTGCCCACATTCCTCTTTTTAAAAGAACAGGCTTGTCTATTTTCCCGAGCTCTTTTAACAGTGCATAATTCTGCATATTTCTTGTACCTACTTGAAGGATATCTGCGTATTCAGATACAAGCTCAACATCTCTTGTATCCATTACTTCCGTAACTATGGGGAGACCAGTTTCTTCTTTAGCTTCTAATAAAAATTTAAGTCCTTCCTCTCCTAATCCTTGGAAGTCCTTTGGTGATGTACGTGGCTTGAATGCCCCACCTCGAAGTAGTGTTGCTCCTGACTTTTTTACTTCTCTTGCAATATTCAATATCTGATCCTTGTTTTCAACTGAACAAGGTCCTGCCATCACAACTATCTTTTTACCGCCTATTTCTATGCCGTTGACTTTAATTACGGTATCTTCTTTATTGAAATCCCTAGAAACAAGTTTGTATGGTTTTGATACACGAACTACTTCTTCAATGTAAGGTGTTGCCCTCAATCTTTCAACTTCACTCTCATCTATTGAAGAAACGTCACCAACTATACCAATTATAGTTCTATTCTGCCCCTGGGATAGATGTGTATTGAAACCAAGTTCTTTTATCCTGTCTATGGTCTCTTGAACTTGACTTTGTTCAACCCCTAATTTCATTACTATTATCATTTTATACCTCCCTTCCTACTGCCTTTGCTACCTGTCCAACCTCTTCCATTAGTTTTGCAAATGCGCTCAAGGATATGGTCTGATCTGCATCGCTTATCGCTTTATCCGGGTTGGGATGAGTTTCTATTAATAATCCATCAGCACCACAAGCAACTGAGGCTTTACTCAAAGGCAATACTAAACTCCTTTTTCCAGTACCGTGACTTGGATCAGAGATTATAGGTAGATGGCTCTCATCTTTAATCGCCGGGATTATACTGAGATCAAGTGTATTTCTAGAATAATCTGAGAAAGTTCTAATGCCACGCTCACATAGTATGACATTTTCATTTCCTCCATTCATTATGTATTCAGCTGCACCGAGGAATTCTTTCATTGTTGCCCACATTCCTCTTTTTAAGAGAACAGGTTTATTCGTTTTTCCAAGCTCTTTTAATAACGTGTAATTCTGCATGTTTCTTGTTCCGACTTGAAGGATATCTGCATATTCTGAAACAAGCTCTACATCTCTTGCATCCATTATTTCAGTAACTATGGGAAGGCCAGTTTCTTCTTTAGCTTCATATAATAGCTTAAGTCCTTCCTCACCGAGCCCCTGGAAATCCCCTGGCGATGTCCTTGGTTTAAAAGCCCCTCCACGAATCATGCTAGCGCCAGCTTTTTTTATTTTCTCAGCAACTTCCATTATTTGTTCTCTGTTTTCAACTGAGCATGGACCTGCCATGACAACTATTTTCTTTCCGCCTATTTTTACTCCGTCTACGTCAATTATAGTCTGTTCTTTTTTGAAGTCCTTAGAAACAAGTTTGTATGGTTTAGATACAAAAATAGTGTTTTCAACACCCTTCATTGCTCTTATTCTAAAGAAATTATCTTCTCCAATTTTACTTATATCCCCTATTACTGCAACTACTACTCGTTCGGCCCCTAAATTCAGTTGAGTTCTAAGGCCTAAAGAATGGATAGTATCAACCACTCTATTAATGTCCTCCTCCTCAACTTTTGCTTTCATTATGACAATCATTTTCAATCCTCCAATAATTTATTTTGAACTTTTTTTGAATGGGAAACAATTAGCCCGAAGATCTCAGAAACAAAGTCTTCATCGATAAGATTTTCTTTAGCTTCTCTCTGAATTTTTAAGAATAATTGGCTTTCTCTAGCCTTATCCTCTACTTGAATGCCCTTATTTTTTTTCAGGGCTGCTATCTTCTTTGCTACTTCCATCCTTGCTGAAAGCAGTTTTATAATACTCTCATCGATCCTGTTAATTTCATCTCTAAGAGTCTCAATTGAGCTCTCCATAAAATAACCTCCTAAGAAGGGATTGGAAAGAGAAACTAAGGATTCGGCCAGTGAAAGGTATCAATACCTAAAGCTAAAATAATAATATAATTCCTTTGATACCACTTCGAAAGACCTAATCTTTCCCATCAAGAAAATTCATGAAATTGAGTATTTAAAACTTTCGGACTTATATTTTTAGATTAGTTTTATAAAAGCTTTATTCACTTCTTAATCAATGGATTACTACGGCTCTTTCGATGGTATGAGTAAGATAGATACCCACATACACACGAAATATTCTGGAAATTCTAAGATGATTTCTGTCATACCTGATTGTATTTCAAGGCCAGAAAGAATACTGAAATTTGCAGATAAAAAAGGCATCGACCTATTGGCCATAACGGACCATGATACAATCAGAGGGGGGATAGAAACAGAAAAACTTGCACCTTCTAGGATTATAGTTGGTGAAGAGATATCTACCTCTGAAGGAGAGCTTCTCGGTCTTTTTTTAAATGAGAGTATACCTCCAAATCTGTCCCCTGAAGAATCTATAGAACGAGTAAGAGAGCAAGGGGGTCTTGCAATTGCTGCACATCCATACAGCGTGATATGCCCATGCTTTAAGGACCTAATCTACAAGTTAAAGGTAGATGGAATTGAAGTTTTTAATGCATTCCACAGGGACGGCATCCTCAATAGGAAAGCTGCAGAAGAAAACAAGAAAATAAAAAATGCTTCGCTTGCCGGAAGTGATGCCCATACAGAAAGAATGGTTGGAAATGCTTACACGTTATTTAAGGGTAATACAGCTGAAGATTTCTACAAAGCAGTGAAGAAGAAAAAGACCATTCCTCAAGGACAAGTAACTTCCATGGGACAGACTATCCTTTGGAATTGGAATACAGGGTATTATATAATGAAAAGATCAATGAAAAATATTTTCCAAGGCCAGCAAATTAAAAAAAATTCAGGGTTACTAATTGGTTCAAGTATTTCCGTAATCCCAGTATTTCCAATACTAACTTCTTTTGTATTAAATCGTTACCATACTAAAAAGGTAAAAAAGAATTACCCTTGGGAATCATTTATTTTCTCATATAGGGGGTATAAAAAAAAGATTTTATAATAAAACTGAAGACCTGTATTCTCCAAAGACGTTTCTTAGGGCATCACTGATTTCACCAAGTGTTGCGTATTCTTTTACAGCCGCTAGTATCGGGGGCATAAGATTCTTATTACATCTTGCAGCACCCTCAATTTCATTCAACAGCTCCTTGACTTTTTGATTGTTTCTTCTCATTTTTAATTTCTCTATCTTATCAACTTGAAGTTTTTCAACTTCAGGGTTTACCTTTAGCAGCTCATCGGGTCTTTTTTCTTCCATGATAAATTTGTTAACTCCAACTACTATAGCTTCTCCTTTTTCTATAGCTTTTTGGTAATTGTAGGCGCTGTCTTGAATCTCTTTCTGAGGGAAACCCCTCTCTATAGATTTAACCATCCCGCCAAGAGAATCAATTTTATCAAAATACTTATTGACGTCCTCTTCAATCTTGTTTGTAAGGTATTCAACATAATAAGATCCTGCAAATGGATCAACTGTATCTGCAACACCGCTTTCATGTGCAATAACTTGTTGTGTTCTTAGAGCTATTCTTACGGCTTTTTCAGATGGAAGGGCAAGGGCCTCGTCCATTGAATTTGTGTGTAGGGATTGTGTTCCCCCTAGAACTGCCGCCATTGCCTGGAGTGTTACACGGGTAATATTATTCTCAGGTTGTTGAGCTGTAAGGGTGCTACCTCCAGTCTGTGTATGGAATCTAAGCATCATGGCTTTTGGATCTTTTGATCCAAATCTCTCTTTCATTAAACGAGCCCATATCCTTCTTGCCGCCCTAAACTTTGCTATTTCTTCAATGAAATTATTATGTGAATTAAAAAAGAAAGAAAGTCTCTTTCCAAAATCATCTACTTCTAGACCCGCTTCTATCGCAGCTTCTACATAAGCTATCCCATCTGCAAGGGTAAATGCGACTTCTTGGACGGCAGTTGCTCCTGCTTCCCTGATATGATAACCGCTTATACTAATTGTGTTCCATTCAGGGAGATATTTTGTACAGTATTCAAATATGTCAGTGATTATCCTCATAGATTCTTTTGGAGGAAATATATACGTTCCTCTTGCAACATATTCCTTTAGGATATCATTTTGTATAGTTCCTCTAAGTTTATCCTGCGAAACTCCTTGTTTTTCAGCTACTGCTATGTACATAGCAAGAAGTATTGCCGCGGTCGAATTGATGGTCATTGAAGTAGAAACTTTATCTAAAGGTATTCCATCAAAAAGGATTTCCATGTCCTCAAGGGAATCAATTGCAACACCGACCTTACCCACTTCCCCAAAACTCATTTGGTGATCAGAATCGTAACCTATCTGGGTGGGTAAATCAAACGCAACTGAGAGCCCAGTTTGTCCTTCAGAAAGGAGATATTTGTATCTCTTGTTCGTTTCCTCTGCTGATCCAAATCCAGCGTATTGCCTCATCGTCCAGAGTTTTCCTCTGAACATATTTGGCTGAACTCCTCTCGTAAACGGATACTCCCCGGAGTTTCCAAGATCTTCAATATAATCTATTTCTTGAATATCAAGGGGCGAATACTGCACATCAACTCGGATATTAGAAGAGGTATAAAATTCCTTTTTTCTTTCTGGAAATTTCGTTATCGTCTTCGTGTATTTGTCTTTTTTCCAAAGATTAATTTTTTCTTTCAAATTGTTAATTGCATTATCATCAAACATGAAAAATCACTTTCCTATAATATTATAGATTTTACTTGTTATAAATTTTATTATGTCCTTGTGAAGACTTATAAATTAGGGATATCATTGGCTTTCATGGAAGAGATCTCTGAGGACTCTAATCTCTCTGCTTTTGGAGATGCTGTTGTTAACTTCCTCTATTCAGTTGCCAAATCTAGGGTACAAGGTAGATACACGGGAAAAAAAGTATCAAATGTTGCACTCTCAGAAGCTTTGACAAGATCAAAGATAAAACCGCCCAGGAGAAGCGATAAGAAGATGAGAGGGGATTTTGTAGAGGCTCTGATTGGTAAAGGCTATATCGAAAAAACATTTGATATCAATGATGCCGTCGACATGCTTTCTGAAAAACTTAAGGGTAAGGACCTTAACGACCCCATTGAAGAAAACAATGCCATAGCAGAAGCTTTTTCATATTTTATTGATCACTATTTCTAAGGCTTAAACATATTAACACTAAATCTTATTCTAAAACAATGAGGATAAAGAAGGAGATAAGGATCCTCGGTATTGATGATTCTAATTTTACCAAAGAGGATAAAAAAGTCCTAGTTGTCGGAGCCTTACTTAGAGGTGGTTTTTGGATAGATGGCGTTGTTAGCACTTATATCGAGAGGGATGGTCTTGATGCTACAGAAAAGATTGGCGCTATGGTAAATAATGCGCGTTATAAAGATGTTAGGGCCATTATGTTAAAAGGCATCACTATAGCAGGATTCAATCTTGTGGACATAGAAGAACTTAGCATGACAACTGGACTCCCTATAGTAGTTGTTATGAGAAAAATGCCAGACTTTGCTTCAATAGAAAAAGCTCTTGACAATTTAACTGAAAAACAAAATAGACTTAATATTATTAAGAAGGCAGGAGTTATCCACGAAGTAACGGTTCAAGAAACTTCAGAGATTTTCTTTCAGTTTAACGGCATAGAAGAAGAAGACGCAAGGGAGTTGATTAGGATATCATCGATGCATTCAAATATCCCGGAGCCTTTGAGAGTTGCACATATTATTGCGACAGGAGTTGTTAAGGGTGAATCAACAAAGAAGCCATAAGGGAAAGGTCACAATATGTTTAGTAAATACCTATGATAATTTAAAATGGCATGACATCCACTCAAGGAATATTGCTAGAGCCGCCCCTTTATGTTACTACACTGGGTTTGACCTATGTCTTTTTGATTTCCCATTTAAGGAAGATTACAAAGAATTTCTTCTAAAAGAAGTTAAGGAGAACACCACTATTGGCGAAGGTGGGAAATATATCGAAGAACTGATTAATCACGGGAAACTTACTGCTGTTAATGACCCCAACAAACTAAAAGGTGTTTTTATAGCAACGACATCAAAACCTGAAAAGAGCTGCGATATTGAAACATTAACTAAGAATATTATAGAAGGCGATGATTCGATCTTTTTTATTGGACTTGGTAGAAGAGGGCTCCCTCGAGAGATTAGGAAAATGACTAACTATCACCTTGATATTACAGGAAAGGGCATTTCTCTTGAAACATGCTCTGCAATTGGATTTATTATGGGAAGAATTTATGAGAAGATAAATTTATAAATTTGCACCTCGTTTTTTGATAAAAGCGACTGTAGTCTAGTGGTTAGGACTGGAGCTTCCCAAGCTTCAAGCGCGGGTTCGAATCCCGCCAGTCGCACTTCTTTTATGAAAAAATTATTATTCATTAAATGTTTTTATAATTGGAAATGAGTTCTTTTAGAAATATTTAAATAATTGAAGTATTTTTATATTATTGGAGATGTTATGTGGTTACAAGCTAGAATGTATATGTTAGTAGGATTAATGTTTACTATAATTTTAGGATTTCTCCTATTTGTTGGAGCTGCTCTAGGATATTCAGGCCAGAGTTTTATCAATTATACCGTAATAGCATCTTTAGGAATGCTATTTGTACAATATTTGATTGGCCCTAAAACTGTAGAGTCTTCAATGAAGGTCAGATACGTTACTGAAAATGAGGACCCCAATCTTTATAGAATGGTTGAAGAACAGGCTAGGAAAGCAGGGCTGAAAACTGTTCCTAAAGTTGGAATAAGCCCAACGCCAATGCCAAATGCTTTTGCATTCGGTAAGTCAAAGGGCGATGCAAGAGTCTGCGTTACCCAAGGGATTAGAAACTTACTTTCAGAAGACGAATTAAAGGCCGTAATAGGACATGAGATTTCTCATGTAAAGCATAGTGATATGGCGATTATAACTTTACTAAGTGCTGTACCGATGATAGCATATTATATGTACATCTCTTCTATGTACAGTGGATCGATGGGTAGCAGTAATAACAGAAATTCTGGCAGCACAGCTATTGTAGGCATACTTGCATTAGTTATCTACTTTATTACAAATCTCTTAGTAATGTATGGTTCAAGAATAAGGGAATACTATGCAGATAAAGGAAGCGCTGAGATAGGAAACGAACCACATCAACTGGCATCTGCTCTTTACAAACTTACTTACGGCACTGCAAAAACATCAAAAGCTGAGCTACAAAGGGTAGAGGGAATTAAAGCATTTTTTGTTAATGACCCAACTAAAGCAAGAGGAGATTTTAACGAAATCACTGAAGTTGACAGAGACATGAATGGTATTATTGATAGAAACGAACTCGAAGCTGTCAGACGGGGAGAAGTTAGAGTAGGTGCTTCTGCTAGCGTAATGGAATTGATGAGCACT
>JAMNZA010000041.1 GCA_023622545.1 Methanobacteriota archaeon
ATAAATGCAAAGATGCTATTCATTAAATCATTATTAAAATAATTTATAGTATACAAGACTATATTTAATATTATCAAACTATAATTAACATATGGCCTCTCAGTTGAGAAATTTTCATCTGCAATTGGGAACATAGTTACTCTATTCAATAAATTATATTTATAAGGTTTTAGAAATATTGTATTCTTAAAAAGACATATTTTAGATTATAATTCATTTTAGAGTTATAATTAACCTTTTTTAATGAATTAAAGGATTATTTATGAGTTTATAAATTTTTAATTAATTATTAGGTAATGAATTTGATTTATATTATCTAATAATGGATTAATAGATTATCTCCTCATTAATTAACTTACAAAACGCTTAAATACCCAAATTATAGTTTTAAATCATGGTGCCTAAAAGGGTATTCTTTGTTAAGGGAAAAGGAGTTCACAAAGACCAACTTCAGTCTTTTGAGCTTGCACTAAGAGAAGCTGGAATTGAAAAATGTAATCTTGTTAACGTTTCAAGCATACTTCCACCATATTGTGAAATTATACCCAGAGAAGAAGGACTAAAATGTTTGAAAGCTGGGCAAATAACTTTTTGTGTCATGTCACGAAATGCAACAAATGAGCCTAATAGACAGTTATCTTCTGCAGTAGGGCTTGCTGTCCCAGCAGAAAAAGGTAACTATGGATATTTAAGCGAAGTACACATGTTTGGACAAGATGAAAAATTCACAGGGGATTATGCCGAAGATCTAGCGGCAACTATGCTAGCGACGACTTTGGGGATAGACTTTAATCCAGATACAGCTTGGGATGAAAGAAACGAGATTTACAAAACAAGTGGAAAGATTATAGACAGTGAAAGTATATCAATTGCAACTAAAGCGGACTCTTGTGGTAAGTGGACAACTGTTGTTGCAGCAGCAATGTTTTTAATGGATTAATTTTTATAATAATATAATTATTTTATTATTCTTATTTAGACTTTCCCCAAGGGCATACTTTTAGACATACCCCACAAATCATCACTCCTATATCAGGATCTTTTGAAAATTCTTGGAGTTTAGAAATACACTTATTCATATCTAGTGAAGATTCTCTGTCCTTTGGATATTCTTTAAATGCGTTATCCTTTATTGCGCCAACAATACACTTATCTATGCATTCTCGACATTCGCCACATTTATTATCAAGTGGTTTACCCGTATCAAGAGGTGCATCAGTTAATATTGATGCAAAGCGAATTCTCGGTCCGTATTCTTTAGTTACCAAATTCAATGATTTGCCGATCCATCCAACTCCAGCTGCTCTAGCAATAGCTCTATGAGAAATAAAACTTCGCCATTTTAATTCTTTTAGGACTTTAGAAGCAGGTATTGGAAGAGCTTTATATTTTTTTAATTCTAAAAATTTGGATAGTTCATATGCAATAAAATCTAATCTGTCATTAATCATGATATAATGTTTTGCATAAATAGGCCTACTCTCGGGTAGTCTTTCTAAGACTTCATTAGGAATCTTTAATCCAATACTTATTCCTCTTGAGTAATTTTCAAATAAATCTTTTGGATAGGTATCATATTCATTTAAGTATCTAAGATCTGCAATTCCAAATGTGTCAACACCAATTTTATAAGCTTCTTCTATTAATTCGCAAGTTAAATTGGAACTTATTTCATTTGAAGAGATATTTTCGTTCATCATACTCAATTGGATTTCATTTATATAAATTTTTTCTCTTGATTTATTCTTTTATGGCTAAGTAATTTGAAAGAATAATCAATCCGCCACCTAAAAAGATAACTGAATTAATAAATTGACTAAAGATAATAATTCCAATTAATGATGCTACAACAGGTTCTAAAAGAAGAATTATCCCTGCCTTAGAGGCCTCTATTTTTTGAATTCCTTTATAGAATAATGAATTTGGTAAGAATGCTGCTATAAAAGAGAATAGGATAAAATATACCCAATAAATACTTGGAAAATCATAAGAGAGTCTTACTATCGACTCATTTTGAATTAATTTTGCAAGCAATGGAAATAGAATCAAAAGCCAAATCAAGGAAAATAAAGAATAAGTTGATAGGGTATTCATAAAATATTCTTTATTTATGCCGGTCTTTCGCGCAAATATCACCCATAATGATAGAAATATTCCCGCTAATAAAGCTGATAAGACTCCTTGGATGTTCCCTATACTTGATATTTTCCAAGGCGAAATGACGATAAAAGTACCTACTAAAGCCACCATAACTGCAATCAATTTCATTTTATGTATCTCTTCATTAAAGAATATCCTCCCAAAAATAGTTGTCCAAATAGGCTGAGTGTATATCAGCATGGCCACTATAGCAACAGGTGTCCCAAAGATCATCCCTCCAAATTGAGTCAATTGTAACAATGCACCAATGAACCCATAAATTACAAAAAAAATAAAATTATTTTTATTGAAGGGAATTGACTTTTTAATTATTAAGAAGGGGATAGTTAAAATGAAGATGAATAACAATGAATATGTTGAAACCTCATATAATGAAAATCCTAAATCAAAAAAAAACTGGCCCCCAGGGATTATTAAGCCAAAAATAATTGCAGATACTATAATTTGCCAGTAATCTTTCTCCATGTGACGAAACTATAAGAATTGTTTATTAAACTATTTATCTTTAATTGAGAAATATATCCTTCTATTATTCTTTCCTTTATTTACGGCTTCGATGAAATTTATCTCTATATTTTTTTAGACTATTAACATAACTCGAAAAAGAAGGTATAGACTTCATTAAGATAATAATCTCTCTATAAAAAATCTGTCATTTAACAAAGAGAAATAACTTTTAAAAAAGAAAAATAAATTAATTTAGAATAATCCAAGTCCGCCCAAGAATATGACGAATATAGCCACAGGGGCTACTACTCTACATATCCATATCCAAACTGACTGGAATCCGAATGTCCCATGTGCTGTAGTTTCTTTCTTTGCAATCTCAGGTATTACCCACCCAACGAAGAGCGCTATTAGTAATCCGCCCAAGGGTAATAAGATATTATTAGATATAAAATCTAAGAAATCTAGGAAACTTTTTCCTGCAATATTAATTGTCATCGCACCTTGTGATAATGCAGATGGTATACCAAGAAGTAAAATTGCCCCACCTATGATCAAAGCTGCATTTTGTCTAGACCATTTAGCATTATCAATCATATATGCCACAACGACTTCTAGTAATGAAATCGCAGATGTAAGTGCAGCTACAGCTAGAAGTAGGAAGAACAATGCAGACCATATTTGGCCTCCAGGCATTAATGCAAATACTTTAGGCAATGTAATGAAAGTAAGCCCTGGTCCAGCACTTGGTGTAGCTCCAAATGCAAAAACTGTTGGGAAGATAACAAACCCAGCAAGAAATGCTGCTGCGGTATCTAACAATGTTATAGTTGCCGCAGCTCTTGGTAAGGATTCTTTCTTTGATTTTATATAACTACCATATGTAATCATACACCCCATCCCCAATGAGAGGGAGAAGAATGCCTGCCCAAGCGCAGCAAGAATAGTTGCACCTGTAACCTTAGAAAAATCTGGATTGAGATAGAAATTTATACCTGCAAGTGCCCCCGGTAATGTAACTGCTCTAATAATTAATATTGCCAAGAGTAGAAATAATGCAGGCATTAGTATCTTGCAAGTGTTTTCTATTCCTTTTCCAACACCCCTATATACAACAAATATTGTGATTGCCATAAAAATAGCATGATACAATACTGTTTGTGGGCCATTTGCGATGAAACTTAGAAAATAACTTGTTGAATCAGTACTTGTAGATATCATGCCGGTAAATGAACTTAGTATATATTTTATTGTCCATCCGCCAATTACAGAGTAAAAAGACAGAATAACGAATCCTGCAACTACACCCATCCAACCAGCTATTTGCCAAGGTCCACCTTTAAGTTTTTGAAATGCACCAACAGCATTTAGATTTGTGTGTCTTCCTATAGTAAATTCAGCCAACATGACTGAAATTCCAATAGTTAAAACAATTAACAAATATATAAATACAAACGCAGCCCCACCATTTGAACCTGCTAAGTATGGGAAACGCCATATATTACCAAGTCCGATGGCTGATCCAGCGGCAGCTAGCCAGAAGCCCAGTTTACTGCCCCATGTTTCTCTTTCCATTTTTCAAACCTCCTCTTTTTTTATCTCGAAAAACTATTTTTATCTTAGTTTATCAAGACATTGTCTATTTTACTCGCACCTAGTATATAAATTTTACCTAATATTAATAGGAAATCCTAATATTATTTACAAGAAAAGATACTGATTAATTTTAAGTGAACTAAAATATGAATAATAATCATACTTCAAATAAAAATAGAATATTAAAATTAAAAATTAAATTATACCATATCTTGAGCTGCTTTAGACATTCCTTTATTTGCCTCAGATTTAGCCAATTCTTTTCCAGCAAGAACATCGTCAATTCTAAGAATCATTATTGTTGCTTCTGAAGCGCTCTTTATAGCCTGTTGTTTAATTCTCAATGGTTCCACGACACCTGCTTTTATCATGTCTTTTATTTGACCAGTTGATGTCTCTACCCCAAGAGCTTTGCTTTTTTCCTTATTATGGGCAGCCCTTAAGTTAACAAGCACATCTATAGTATCTAAGCCAGAGTTCTCAGCAATTGTTTTAGGGACAGCTTCCAAAGCTTCAGCAAAGGCCTTTACTGCAAGTTGTTCTCTGCCTTTAACAGAATTTGAGAAATCAGATAGTTTTTTTGCAACTTCCATTTCTGTAGCTCCACCGCCTGCGCAAATAGTCCCATCCTTTACAACGGTTATTAGAACACTGACTGCATCGTCCAAAGCTCTTTCTATACTCTCTACAAATTGAGTTGTTCCCCCTCTTATCAGTATGCTAACGGCCTTAGGGTCTGTGCATCCTTCGATAAATGTCATTTCATCTTCTGCAACTTTTCTCTGTTCTACTAATTCTGCCTTACCAAGGTCGTTTGGTTCAAGATCAAGTGCTACATTGACTATTCTTGCACCTGTAGCTTTGGATAGTTTTTTTATGTCCTTTTGAGTAACGTTCTTAAGGGTGTAAACTCCAGCTTTAGATAGATAATGTAATGCAGCCTCGTCAATACCTTTTTCACATATTAATACATTTGCTCCAGAATTAATTATCCTGTCAACAATTCTCTTTAACATGAATTCTTCTTGATTCAAGAAAGCTTGAACATTCTCTGGAGAAGTAATTCTTATCTTGGCATCAACGCCTGTCTTTTTAATTTCTATTGCGCTTGTGAGTAGAGCTATTTTGGCATTTTTTATCTTTTTAGGCATTCCGTCATCTGCTATTTTTTCATCAACAATTAGTCCATGTATAATCGTAGAATCTTCTAAACTTCCCCCAGGTTTAGCATCAATTTTAATATTTTCTTTATTGGCGGAATAAGATCCATTGTCTTTTGTTGTAACAATTCTTACCGCTTCAACTGCTATTTTAGCTAGTTTTTCAACTGATTTTTCAGCGCTCTTTCCAGTCATACCTGTTTTAGCTATATTAAGTAATATGTCCTCGTCAGAGATAGTTGCTGTTTCTCCAAGTTCTTTTAAAAATTCTTCTGCTTTTTCAGATGCAGTTTTATATCCAGATGCTATATTAGTTGCATGTATGTTTTTGTCTAGGAGTGATTCTGCTTTTCTTAATAATTCTCCAGCTAGAACTACTGCAGTTGTAGTACCGTCTCCTACTTCTTGGTCTTGTGTTCTTGCAACTTCCACGATCATTTTCGCTGCTGGATGGGAGATGTCAATCTTATTGAGTATAGTTGCACCATCATTTGTAATCATTACGTCTCCGGTGTAATCGACAAGCATCTTGTCCATTCCTCTTGGGCCTAAAGTAGTTTTAATAATATCAGCAACTATTTTGCCTGCTAGAATATTCATTCTTTGAGCATCTTTTCCAGTTATTCTTTGAGATCCATCTTCTTGGACACTCATTGGTTGTTTAATATTTGCCATTTTCTCACCATTATATCTATTAATTGTTCAAAAAATAATTTCTCCTTTTAAAATACTAGTATTGGTTTTAAGTATATAAAAAACATTTAAAAAATTAACGGCGCACTTCTTTATCTGTTTTTGGAATAGCAACGATGTGGTATGGTCTTGTTATAGTCTCTTCTAAAGGACATCCGGCACACGGGAGTTCTTGAATTATGTCTAGTTTAATGTAATCTGGGTAATCATAGATCTTTCTTATCTCAATATCATACCCCGTTGTCTGATTTTCATGCATAGTTACTGTAATAATCGTGTATTTACCTTCTTCAAAAATATATTTTTCTATTTCAGAATTATTGTTATTGGCAACGAATCTATTTAGGAAGAGTTCCCATTCTTCTTTAGTATCTACCACAATAGTTGTTCTTTCTGAAATGCCAGAATACTGTCCTTTTGCTATAGTTTCAAATTCAATTGTATTAAAATTTTTTTTAGGACTAAAATAATTGTGGGATAGAACTATTATTACTAGTATTAAAAATGAGAATAATACTATTTTTTCTTTGCGCATACTAATAAAAATCTTTTTAGTTTTTATTTAAGCCTTTATATAACCATTAATCAGTATTTTTGTATTTTACTTTTTAATTATAATCTAAAATATTGTTATTGTTATTTTATATGATATGCCGATTAATCCCATGTTATAATTTTAAATATGGTCTAATTTGGGAATAAATGTGGAATATCTTTTTAAGAAGAGTGGAAATTGTTAGGATAGGTGATCATATATATAAAAGGCCTGCCTTAATATTTTCATTAATTTTAATGTGTTTCATTAGTCTTTCTTTTGCATATTCATGGGATGATTGCCCTTTTGGTGTAACAAATTCTAGCTGTACCTATCCAGGTGATTGTGGTAGGTATATTGATACAAATAATAATAGAATATGTGATAAATCTGAACCAGCACAGAGGATAATAGAAAATCCATCTTCAGGCCCTACTATTGAGATTACCCTTCCCGATGTTAAGGGAAGCGTCATTAAATCAATGACAATTGAAGAAGTTGCAAATGCTTATTCTATTGATAGTAAAGAGTTAATGAGATTATTACGAATAAATGTTTCAACTAAAACTAAAATAGAGGATTTAAGGTCTTTTGGTATAACCCCAAGTATGGTGAAAGAAAGTGCGGAATTACTTTTTATTGATTCTTCAAAAAATATCTACGGGAATAATATTACTATAAATTCTGAACA
This sequence comes from Methanobacteriota archaeon, assembly GCA_023622545.1. GTDB lineage: Archaea > Methanobacteriota_B > Thermococci > Methanofastidiosales > Methanofastidiosaceae > Methanofastidiosum. Next base: position 7,283 of record JAMNZA010000041.1, read on the forward strand.
TACAACGGAATCAGAATCAAGTAATGGCATAGAAAAAGTGATGAAAGAAGATGTCTTAGTTACATTGGGATTAATGATTTTAGGAACAATCTACTTCTTTAAGATAAGAAGAAAAGAAATTCGTTATCTTGCTTTAGGAATATCCTTAATTTATCTTGGATTTATCCGTGGCGGGTGCATATGTGTAGTAGGTTCTTTACAGCAATTGTCTTTATTCATTAGTGGAGCCATACAAGGAAATTATCTATATTGGTCAATATTATTTTTATTACCTATTGTTTTCTCAATATTTTTTGGCAGAATATTTTGTGGATATGCGTGCCCTATAGGTGCATGGCAACAGTTGCTAGCTGGTATAGGTTCTAAATTCTCCAAATTTTATTTGCCGGAGAAAATAGATAATATTTTAAAATACACTAAATATATCTTTGCTTTATCTATAGTTGTCGTTACTTTATCTTTTAAGTATCCCTTTTTCCAGAAAATAGATCCATTTTCATATTTATTTTCATTTAATTGGACCTTATATGGTATAATCTCAGTAACTATCGTATCAGTCGCTTCACTATTTATTTCAAGACCTTTCTGCAGATATATTTGTCCTTATGGGGCAGTGTTGGCTATATCTTCGAAATTCTCAATTTACAAAATTAAAACAAAAAATGGATGTAAAAGATGTACAATATGTGACAAAGTATGTGAAACAGATGCAATTGCGAAAGGTATCGTAAATCAATCTGAATGTATAAGATGCAAGAAATGCATTGATTCATGTAGATTTAACATATTAAAATAGTATTTATTAAGATTCGATTTATTATTAATTAATTCTTATTTAATATTTTATTATTTAAATTTAATTTAAGGAAAAACTTTAAATATCTAAAATATAATTAAAATTCGTAATAAAATTGCGAAATTCTCAAAGGTTGATTAAATGGATGTTAATGTGAAATTGAAGTATACAAGTACAATTATGAATGCATGGCTTTATGGAGTCGAAAATACGGCAAATATATTTTTTGATAAGCCTAAACTTTTTTATCGCAGATGGGGAACTATAGCTATTAAACCATTCATTGAATCCTGGGGAGATCTTGGGATGGAATTTCAGAAAGGACTTAGCCCTTACAATACTGCGAAAATGTTTATCGATGCACTAGTAAAGGCCGAATTTTTTAATAGCAATGATTTTGAGGTGGCTGGCGATGACAATAACTTTACCTTTAAAGCAATTCAATGCCCCTACAAATCTCATTGTTCAAGATTAATATCTGAAAAAAAAGAGATAGCATGTCTTAGAGCAATTACTTTACTTGGTGCGATCGAATTTAACAAAGAAGGTGATTCTCTAAAATATATGTATAAATTTGATTATAGTAAAGAAAATCCTTGCTTAGTATCATTTGAGAAATTTAAAGATTAGTTTGGAGGTTACTTAATGGCTAATAGAATGGAGAAATTAAATGAAATGTTGAAGGACCTGGAGGGAACATCCCCAGACATAGAAGCTTCCGCTGTAGTATCAACAGATGGATTAATTATTGCCAGCGCTTTACCGAAAGACGTCGAAGAGGATCGAGTTGCCGCAATGTCAGCGGCTATGTTATCCCTAGGTGAAAGAACATCTAAAGAGCTCATGAAAGGTAGTCTTGAAGAAGTTTTTGTCAAAGGACAAAATGGTTATATCTTGCTTATGGGCGCAGGAGAAGAAGCAGTATTAACTGCATTAGCTAGAAAAGATGCAAAATTAGGACTAGTTTTTCTTGACATGAAAAGAGCCGCCGAGGAGATTTCAAAAGTGATTTGATGCGATATGCTAAGATTATAATAACAGGCCCGTTTAATAGTGGAAAAACGGAGCTTGTTAAAACTCTTAGCGATATTAAAGTTGTAGAAACTGAAGAGAAATTGGGAAATGAAAAGATTTCAAATAAAACTAATACAACCGTTGTTATGGACTTTGGTAGAACTTCACTAAACGACAATATAATCTATTTATATGGAACACCGGGACAAGAAAGATTTGATTTCATGTGGGAAATCTTATCCAATAATATTTTGGGTTTTATTGTAATGATTGATAGTACAAAAAGAGATTTTTCTTCAGCAAAAAATATATTAAAATTCTTTATTAATAAGGTGAAAGTACCCTACATTATAGCTGCCAACAAACAGGATCTCCCGGGAGCTTTAGACAAAGAAAACATCCGAAAATTATTGGATATTTCTAATGATATTGAAATAGTCGAATGTATTGCAACAGATTCAAGCTCTTCTTTACAAGTATTAAAAAAAATAATGGAAAAAATAAGTAGCTAGAATATTAAGCATACTGTTCAATTAATTTTTTATAAATTGTATTTATCTCTTTTAATTTTTCCTCTGCCTTTTTTCGTGTCACATCACTTTTATTTTGATTTTTATCAGGATGGAGCAGATCTACCCAGTATCTATACTGCTCTTTTATTAATTCTTTTGTGATATTTTCACTATCTTCTAATTCAAATTTTATAAGTAGTTCTTTAATTGAGATCTCTTCTAAAACATTTTTAGATTCTTCATGTTTATTTTCCCTACGTTCTTTGTATTTGTATTGATATTTTTCATAGGTTCTTCTGTTCTGATCATCAGTTTGCTGATTCTTAAACTTTTCAAAATAGCTTCTAATTGTAGTTTCATCAAAATTAGCTGAAGAATGTCCTTCTTTTATTAGATTTAGAGCAATATTAAGAATTTCATTCATTTTTTGTGGGCTATTTTGTTTAGAATAAAGTATATATTGATCTTTTAAAATTGAAAATAGTTTATCTGTTATATAATTAGTTCTTATCTTGTTTATCTTATGCTTACTAGCTATTTCTAAAGCCTTCTCTAGATTATGAATACAATCTTCATATTTGCCGTATTCCTCGTAGGTACAAGATTTTTGATAATACGATTTGATAATTCCATCTATCGCATCACTAACACTTTTACTCGAGATTCCTCTGCCTTTTGCAATTTCAATAGATTTCTCAAAAGTTGAAATGGCCTCGTCGTAACGAGTCTTTTCAAATAAGCTTTTTGCTTTTGTATTATTGATTTTAATTAAATTTTCTTTTGCATCTGTGTATTCAATTGAATCTATTCCATATGAATCAATAACAGAATCTAAAACTTTCTTTAAACTTGACAAAGCTTGATCATATAATCCTTTTTCTGAATAATTAAAAGCCATTAAAGTTTGAATTTTGATAATATTCTTTCTAGATAAATCTATTTCTTCGGATTCTATCAGATTCATTTGATTTTTTAGTTCAATAGCCTTCTCAAAAGTAGCAATAGCTTCTTCATAACGCCCTCTATCACTAAGGTAATTTCCTTTTTGATTATAGCATTTAATGAGATTTTCCAGGGCTTCAATAGTTTCGTTAGAATTTTTCCCACTATTTTCCAAGCAAAAGTCTAAAATCTTATTAAAAGAAGTTATTGCATCATCGTATTTATTTTGAGAGATACAATAATAAGCCTTGTCTAAAAGTGCTTTTTTAAAACTATCTTTAATATTTTTTATTTCTTCTGTTTTAATTGAGGAGATAGTGGAAGATCTATCTAATGCTATCTTAAAGTAAGAGATAGCTTCATCATATGAGGAATTTTGTAAATAATCTAAAGCTTTTTTTTCAAATAGCCAAACAACATCTTCTTTTGAGCTGACATCTATCTCTTTTTTCAATCCATGAATTTTGTCATTAATTTCATTTGTTTTTTTGTAGTTTCCTTTATCTAAGTATTTCTTATAAAGAGAAGTATACTCTGAGATAAGTACATTTCTTATGAACTTGATCTTTTCGGGATCAGTCCTCAGTAACTTTTCTTTTTCTAATTGTTCTTCCCAGAATGATATTGGGACTTTCTTTTTACTTGCCAATCCTTGTCACCTGAATAAGAAGTCATTATTTAGATCTTAGTATATAAAAAGATGAATATATTTAAGTTTTAAATGTTATTGAAAATTTAATCTTTTTTTGTACCTTCATACATTATTATTCTTACTTTTTCTTGAGTAATCAATCCTTGTTTAATTATTTTGTCTAATTTAGGTTTTATTTTTTCAATTCTCTCCGCAAGATCTACTACCTCTACTATTATAGGTAAATCTGTAGATAACCTTAGTATTGACATTGTTTGCATTTTGCTATTTTTTCCATATCCTTCTATTCCCCTTAGAACCGTTGCTCCCGAAAGTCCTTCTTTTCTAAAAAATTCTACTAAATATTTATGTAAAGGTTTACCATTGTATCTATCAGATTCACCAATGAAGATTCTCAGTAAGATGGCTTCTGATTCTTTTCTCATTTAAGACCTCCATATAGATAGAACAAATAATTTACCTAAGAAGACTGCAAACAAAGTCAACAGAACTGTGGCGATTATATTAATAGATAGGTATACAGTATCTTTACCTTCTAATAATCTGAATGATTCATAGCTAAAAGTAGACATAGTAGTAAATGCACCTAATATTCCTATAGTTAAAAATACTCTTGTTTCTTCACTAAATAATCCTTTATTTTCAGACAAATATAATATCACACTCAAAAAGAAACTACCAATAACATTGACACTAAGAGTTCCAGTAGGAAAAGAAGTAAATCCATTTTGTATCCAGCCACTAACTAGATACCTTAATATTGCACCAATAAATCCTCCAAGGCCTACTATTATAATCATATTCATTTTATCTATCTCGATAAATTATTTTTATTTATAAGTTTATATCAAATAAATAATAACCAAAGCCCTATTAGCATTATAGCAACGCCTATCAATCTTTCTTTTATGTTCTCATTTAATATACGTCCTGCTAAGAGGACTGTTATTATCATTGCGGTCATGGAAGCAGGTTCGGCTATGCTTACCTCTATCCCTGTAAATGCTATTAACAAAAATAAATATGAGTAAGCATTTACGCCCCCACTAAGAGTTGCAATTTTCTTTTTTTCTTTAAACAATGAAATTGTTTTTGATATATTTCTTTTTGCAGCTATATAAACAAACAAGAAAATAGAAATACCAACATTTAGATAAAAAGCATAAAGTATCGGAGGTGTAATTTTAATTGCATTGCCATCAATTGTTCTTCCAATAGCAATTAAAATTGAGGCAA
>JAMNZA010000005.1 GCA_023622545.1 Methanobacteriota archaeon
GGTGGTCAAATTTCCTTCCAGAAGTATAGGTGACAGGATAGGAGGAAAAGATAACTGCCTAAGAAAGGTCTATCGGAAAAAGGCTCAGTTTAAATGAGCTAGCCGGCGAAAAAAATTTAGTTGAGAAATTTAACTGACAATCTGACACCTGTCAATTTTAGTATCATGCAGATTAAATAATCGTTGCCTTTATTCTATTTAATAATTTTTTCCTCAGATCCTCGGGAGTCTCCCATAATATATGGTTGTATTGTCTTGTATCAAAATGTGCATTTTCTATATCGTCTTTTTTACAAGTCCAAATAACTTGCCTATCTAGCCCGTGAGCGAAGCCAGCCTCGTAATAGACGTTTTGCCTTTGTCCTGTAACATCTGCAACAAGGAACTTACACTCACGGATCTTTGATATTATTAGATCGCAAATTTTCTCATTGTGCTCTTCTCTTTCGATAAAGATGGGCTGATACCCGGCTTCCTCGACAGCTTTTTTAATTCCTTTATCATAAGCATCTCTTAGGTCATCCCTGCATGACATCGCAACAAAGCATTTGCTTGATAATGGTCCAGACTGTTTTATTTCTTCATATTTTTCCCAGCCTTTAACTGACAACTTAGGATATTGCACTTCGTTCTTTGTCATATCACACTCTATAAATTCCTGTTGTTTCACATGCGAAAATATGTTTTCAAATTCAGTAACATTTTTTGAATAAGTTATCGGATAATCCGTGGTGAAATGTATTTCTATTTCTTGGCCGAAGTACTCTGTCTTTTTCATCAGATATTTAATAAAATTATCAACCTTGTCTTCTAATGATTTTTTCTTATATTGCTCTATGATGTCGCTCATCTGTTGCTCATCAAAGTCTAAAAGTCTACATTCGCCTGAGCCAAATTCATTAACATCTCGAACATAGGCGGATAACATTGCCTTGTCATCTTTAGACATTGATCTTAATCCTATGCTTCCTAAGCCATTTAATATATACCTCCCACACACTGGGCAGTCGGCTCTATAGGTGTCCACAACACCAATTCCCTCATCATGATTTATCGTCCTATTGCATAAAACACAGGTTTTTGTTTCGTCCACTTCCCTTTCTCCTCTGGTTAATATCTTATGAAATTAATAGCTGATGTGCAAATCTCTTGTAGGATTAGCGTAAAATGGAGAGCTGCATTTTTATTTCCGTATATCTGTTTTTTAAATCTTTGTATCAAGCTTGAGCTACCCTTTAATAAGCTCTCAAATGAATTCAATAATTGGATGAAAATTAGGCCTAAATTAAAAAGGGATAAAAAAGATCATTTATCGGAGCCAGATTTGGCTCAGATAGATTACAAAATTGAAAAAATGAAGATCTTAAAAAAGCTAAGGCCCTATCAATTCTTTAACTGGCTTCGAGGGTTAACAGCGGAAAATTTATTTGATTATTCAACCTGTTATCTTATAAAATTCAAATATCTAAACTAAAAAATGTTAAGTCTTCTTATCTTATGATAAGGCATTGAGCAATATTTAGAGAGAGGCGATCGCAAGGGAAGGAAGAAATTAAAACTTTATGGGTATTTTGACTGATTATTAATGAGCATTGATTTTTGCCTATTTTCTTCTAAGGAATCGTGAATTTGATTGAAGTTAAAGATAAAAAAACTAAAGGAGAGCAAAGAACATGGTAAAAGCGGGGGATACCATAAGGGGGCCCTTCTGGGGTGAGCCTGTGCTTATCAGTCAAATAGAGCAACAGGGCGAATATGTCCGCCTTGTTGGCTACACTAAGAACACCAATCGTGGCGTAGATACGCTCTTAACCCGGTCTGATTTCGAGCTTCTTAAACCTGCAGAATCCAAGATCGATTTTGCTGCTCCCCCTGAGGATACTTTTTTCTTTATAGAAGCGACGCGTTTTAACTATGCGTCGCTATTTGACCCTCTTCTGGCTATGAGCGTTTCCAGGATTGACCCGCTACCCTTTCAGATTGAGGCAGTTTATGGCTACATTTTAAGGCAACCACGAATAAGGTTTCTAATTGCTGATGACCCTGGAGCCGGCAAGACCATTATGTCCGGCCTCTTAATAAAAGAACTAAAAATGCGCAAGCTGGCCAATAAAATATTAATAGTTGTCCCCGGCCACCTAAAAGAACAGTGGATTAGGGAAATGAAGGAAAAATTTGACGAAAGATTTGTTGTCCTTGATCGTGGCGTCCATCGATCTCAATATGGTGAAAATCCTTGGCAAACGAATGATCAAATCATTACTTCAATTGATTTTGCTAAACAGGAAGATATATTGCCGGCTCTGAATTCGGCTAGCTGGGACCTGGTTATAGTTGATGAAGCTCATAAGATGGCTGCTTATACCTATGGCGAAAAGACAGATAAAACCCAACGCTACAGACTTGGTGAAACCCTTTCGCGCCTGTCTAATCATCTTGTTTTCCTTACTGCCACCCCTCATAAAGGAGACCCCGAAAATTTCCGGTTATTTCTTGACTTGCTTTATCCGGGATTTTTCGCTTCAAGCGAAATGGTCGAAGAATCACTCCGT
>JAMNZA010000135.1 GCA_023622545.1 Methanobacteriota archaeon
ACATGTCAAAAATACAATTTATGATGCCAGTGATTTTTGTTGAGGATGTAAAAAGATCAAGGGAATTTTATCAAAATATATTCTCTCTAGAAGTAGAAATGGATTTTGGAGAAAATATTGTCTTTAAAGAAGCATTTTCAATTTGGCAGAGGGATAGGGCTATGCGTATAATTTTTGATAATAAAAATCTAAACGAGAAAATAAATAATTATAAGGATGTAGAGCTTTACTTTGAAACTTCAGATATCGAATCAGTTTGGGATAAAGTCAGATCATCTAATTTAGAAATAATTCATCCAATTAAAGAGGAATCTTGGGGCCAAAGAGTTTTTAGACTATATGACCCGGATAAACATATAATAGAAGTTGCAGAGCCTATGAGCGAGGTAGTAATAAGATTTCATAAATCTAGATTATCCGAAGAAACTATTTCGATTAAAACACAAATGCCCATAGAAATTGTAAGAAAAATAATACCCAAATAATATTTAAGCCCACCCATATTCTACAAATTTCTTTTCTTTTCCACATATAGGGCATCTAAAATTCCTGATTATGAGATTTCTTGATATTTGTTTTATTTCTATTTCTACCATAGGTATTTTGTCTGTATCACAGTTGTAATCAGTATTCATAAAATATCATCGTTAATATCATTCTATTTTCTTTGCATAGGTTTTATTACAGAAGCTACATTTGTAGAACTTAACATAATCCCCTTTATATTCGCCCTCCTTAACGTAATCCAAGGTATTTCCACATTCTTTACAATATCTAGGTTTCTCAATAGGCATATCTTCCTTTTTTTCTTCATTTGTCAAATTACTTGAATTCTCTTCTATTATCCGTTTTTTAATAATATTGAATTCTTCTAAAGTTATGACATTAGATTTTCTTAATTCATTTAATCTTTCGAGATTTGAGAGTATTTCTTCCGAAGTTGATATCTTTTCATTTGTCATTATTGAATTACCAGTATAACTGAATTCATTTTCTTTATCTAGAAAATCTCCTGTATCCTCTTGATATTCAGATTCGTACTTATCTTTCTCCGATAAATTCCCATATATTCCATCTCGTATTAACTTAACAATAGTTTCAGCATCACTATGGGACAATCCCGATATAATTACTTCATCTGACTCAAATCTACTATTCAAATAGATTTCAGTTGAAAGAATACCTTTTTTCATTCTGACATTAGATATATCCTTAAAATGGTAATCATTTACAAATTTTTTTAGCCCTAACATACTAGGATCCCTAAATATAACTCTATAATTAGTGATGTAAACTTTGTCAGGAGTCGTAAAGGATCCTCCTCCCTTTACCCTTGATTGTTGTGCTGCGTATATCACTTCTTCATCTTCAAGAAGTATATTTAGGATGTCCTTTTCAACTTTAAAATCTTCCATAACACCAAATTCAGATATTATACTTTTATTTAAATAATTATTTAGGGATATAATAGGATCAAAAATAATTAAATAGATTATTTGGAAATATAAAAAGAATTATAAATCTTTTCAATCTATCCTAAATGAGAAAAATGAACAAGCCAAAAATAATAATGCATAACACAGTTAGTTTAGACCTTTCAATTAAGAATTTTGATTGTGATATAGGCCTCCATTATCAAGTTGCCGGAAATTATCAAGCCGATGCACACCTCATAGGTTCTATAACTGCAAAAACTGGACTTCAAATGTTTTCAGAGAAAATACCTCCAGAAAATGAATCTGATTTTATAAAGCCTTGTTATGGTAAAGATGATAAGAGGCCCTTATGGGTAATTATTGACACAAAAGGCCTTCTTAAAGGAATTATCCATATGTATCGAAGATTTGAGTACTGCAAAGATGTAATAGTTCTGATATCAAATAAATCACCTGTAGAATATATCAAATATCTTAAAGATAGAAATTATGAATACATAATATCTGGAGAGGATAATATTGATTTCTCTAAAGCTTTTGATATTTTATATTCAAAATATGACATAAAGACTCTACTAACAGATACTGGCGGAACTCTTAATTCTGTTTTATTAGAAAAAGGATTTATTGACGAAATAAGCATTATACTTGCCCCTTATATCGTTGGTGATAGCTCAATTAACCTCTTAAAATCTTTGAAATCAAAAGAAACAATAAATCTTGAATTAAAGAAGGTTGAAGTATTAGAAAATAATTACGTTTTTTTAAGATATAAAGTAATTACAAAAAAATAAATTAGATAATAATAATACGTTCTTTAATTTTAAAGTATAGAAGAAATATTTAATAATAGAAAGATTTAAAATTAATGAGGTAATAAGGGAGGAATGTAATGAATAAAATAATCGTTCTTTTGTTAGTTGTCCTTATCCTAGGGGTTTTCGCAGGATGTTCCAGTAATAATGAATCAGAACAAACTTCTACTAATCAAAATAGTTCTAAACAGGAAATTAATACTCAACAAACTATTTCTTGGACCTCTGATGGGATAATTTCGCAGAATGAATATAAGAATAGCAAAAATTTTGGCAGATTTTCCGTTTTTTGGAATAATGATGATACATATCTTTACATGGCCATACAAGGTCAGACATCTGGTTGGATTTCCATAGGCTTTGAGCCTACAAATGTTATGAAAGATGCAGATATGGTATTTGGATGGATAAGTAACAATACACCCACAATACTAGATGTATATTCAACAGGTGCCTTTGGGCCTCATCCACCCGATATAGAATTGGGGGGTAAAGACGATTTAATCGAAAAAGTTGGGACCGAATCTAACGGGATTACATATATTGAGTTTAAGAGAAAATTAAATACAGGAGACACCTACGATAAAGCCTTTACACGTGGACAGAATATAGAGATAATATGGGGAATAGGTTCTTCAGACTCACTTAATTCTCTACATAGCAGCAGAGGTAGTGGAAATATAACTTTAGATTAAAAATAATTTTAATTTTAATATAATATATTGAAAATATTTTTTCAAATACTAATTGGATGAATAAAGAAAAAATATTATTTGGTATACATTTTTTTTATTATTACTGGTTCTTTTGGAACGTCTTGATAAAATCCTTTTGAGGTTGTAGGTACAGATTTAATTTTATCTATCACTTCAGTTCCATTTATTACTTTACCAAAGACAGCATATCCATAACCCTGGGAAGTTGTGTTTGTATGATCAAGGAAGGAGTTATCTGCGACATTAATAAAGAATTGAGAAGTTGCACTATCAACTACACTAGTTCTTGCCATTGCAATAGTGTACTTTATATTTTTTAGTCCATTTGTAGCTTCATTTTTTATAGGTGGCCTATTCATTTTCTCCTTCATATTTTGATCCATTCCCCCGCCCTGGATCATGAACCCATCGATTACTCTATGGAATATTAATCCATCGTAAAATCCTTCTTTTACATATGCTAAAAAATTAGCTACAGTAATTGGAGCATTATTAGCATCCAATTCTATTTCAAAATTTCCCAAATTAGTTTCAGTTACCACTATATTAGACATATTATCACCTAAAATATATTTAATATTCCAATTTAAAAATATAATTATTAATTCTAAAAGCTCCAAGTTTATATATTCTTGAATTTATTGAATATAGCTATTTAAGAAGTAAATATAAAATCTATAAAAATATTTCAAAAAATTAATTTGACAATAGATAACTTGAATTAAGTTTATAAATCTCTTAAGATTTTTATTTGAGAGGTTTAATAATGTTAAATGAAATATCTTACTACCCAATTTTTGGATATCCATTAATACTCTATCTTGGATTAATAGCAGTGGCCCTTTTCTTAGCTACTGCTTCAATGTCGACAATTCTTAAATCAAAAATAAAAAATCATTTCAATGTACATAGGTCCTTTGCTATTCTCTCAATAATTATTGCTTTGATACATGGGATACTTGGCATTTTAGCTTATTTATAATAGTATTATACCTTAATTAATTTCTATTTTTATTTCGTATATTCTCTCTACTCATCCACATTTAAAAAATAACCAGTTTTTTTCTTGATCCTTAAATTTAATTAAACAGTATTTTCCTTTGAGTATATCCCCCTTAATATCAATTACAATTTTATCTTTTAGATTTTCTAAAAGAACAAATTTTCCACTGTCCCATATCTCAACTTTCCCAGCCCCATAGTTGCCATCCGGAATAGTACCTTCAAAATGGATGTAATCTAAAGGATGATCCTCAGTATAAACGGCTAGTCTTTTGATACCCTTCTCAGTAGGTGGAACTTTTGGAATTGCCCAAGACTTTAATACCCCATCGATTTCAATTCGAAAATCATAATGCAGGCGAGTTGCCTCATGCTTATGAACAACAAATAATCTTTCCTTTTCTATCATTTTTTCATTCCATAGTATATTGTTCTAACTGTATTTATCTTTTATGGGCGCAATGATATTTATTTAAATATAATTCTAAATCAGATACTTTTATAATAAGGGTATATACCTAATTAAAAAAGGACGATATAATGTTAAATTCATTGAAACAGAATTTCAAGTTATACAGAAATCTAATTTTTATTATTATGGGAATCTGTTACTTGTTAGTTTTCTTTCATAGGGTTGCACCAGCTGTTGTTGCAATTGATATGATGGATGATTTGAAAGCAGGGGCAACTTTAATAGGATTCTTAGCTTCAGGTTATTTTTACCCATATGCTATAATGCAACTACCAACTGGAATTTTGTCAGATTCTTGGGGGCCAAGGAAGACAATTAGTTTATTCTTTTTAATTGCAGCCGTTGGTTCCATATTTCTAGGATTGTCAATGAATATAAGTTTAGCTATTATTGGAAGGATATTAGTTGGACTTGGAGTTTCTACATTGTATGTCTGTGCCCTTAAAATACTATCCCAATGGTATAAAGGAGAAGAATTTGCAACTATGACTGGATTCTTAATTGCTATGGGGGGGGTTGGTCTCTTGGTATCAACAGTTCCTCTTGCAATATTATCAAATGCATTGGGTTGGAGAATACCTTTTATTTTAACTGGGGTTTTGACCCTATTACTAGCTATAGTTGTTTGGATATTTGTTAGAAACTGTCCTCAAGATCTAGGAATGAAATCAGTTTGCCCAAATAGTTCTTCCAAAAAAGAAAATGTTTCTATACACAAAGGCGCACTAAAAATTTTAAGACATAAATATTTTTGGCCTGCTTCTATCTGGATGTTCTGTACGATGTCCATATACCTATCTTTTGGAGGGCTGTGGGGGGGTCCATATCTAATACAGATTTATGGAATGACAAAGGTGGAAGCAAGTAGAGTTCTTTCAATGATAGCGGTAGGTATGATCATAGGGAGCCCTTTGATGGGATTATTGTCAGATCTTATCAAAAGAAGAAAAATAGTTGTTATTACATCCAGTTTTATACTACTTTTTTTAATGAGTTTTCTTTATTATAAAGTATCATCTATCCCAACTATAGGATTATATCTTATTTGTCTAGGAATAGGATTATTCTCAGTTGGAACAGTAGCTATAGGTTATGCATTAATAAAGGATCTATTCCCGATAGAGATTGCAGGGACATCTACTGGAATTGCAAATTTTTTCCCATTTTTAATGGGTGCAATTTATCAGCCCCTTATGGGCCATATACTAGAAATATATGGAAAGGTTGGGGACTCTTACACAGTTATTGGTTACCAAAACGCATTTTTGGTACTTTTGATATCATCAATTGTAGCATTAATATCTAGCTTCTTCATAAAAGAAACAAATGCAATGTCTAATTAATTTATACACTGTAATAAATAAAGTTATAATAGATTAGATATATTTCTGATAGGTAATATGAAAAGGCTTATTATACTTATTTTGATAATTCTCTCAACTAGCTGTATAGATATATTTAAAGAATCTAATGTTAATAATGAGATTTCTGAATCTGCTACTGTGGTTAAGATTATTGATGGGGATACCATAGACGTTCTTTATAACGGAGAAATCCAAAAAATAAGACTAGTTGGGATAGATACACCTGAGCCTTATTCTAAGAATAATACTAAAAAATGGTATGGATTACCAAATGAACATCTAAATGTTTGGGGAATTAAAGCCAAGGATTATACTTACCAAAGATTGAACAAAAAAGAAGTAAATATTTCTTATGATTCAATTCAGGGAAAAAAAGACGAATATGGTAGAACTTTAGCCTACATAATAGTTGATAGCAATAATTTCAATTTAGAACTCGTTGAAAAAGGGTATGCCAGGGCCTACACTGAGAAAAGCAGTGATTTATACTGGAAGTTGATTGAGGCACAGACTAAAGCTAGAATTAATCATGTAGGGTTATGGGATTACTCTCAAAATAATTAAGTCGATAGAAACAAATATATTGACAAATATAGTAATAAAAATAGGTGTAATAATGGGGGCTGAAAAAGATAAGGCAATTGAAAAATCAGAAGATCTACTTTCCTTTATGAAAAAAAGAAGGACGATAAGGATATTTGATAATAAAAAAATACCAATTGAAATAATAGAAAACTGTATAGCAATGGCAGGCACAGCCCCTAGTGCTGCGAATATTCAACCATGGACTTTTGTAGTTGTAAAAGATCCAAAAGTAAAAAAAAGTATTAGATTAGAGGCAGAAAAGGTAGAGGAAGAATTTTATTCCCACAAAATATCCGATGAATGGAGAGAATTTTTAAAACCCTTGAATTTAGAGATAAGAAAACCTTTTCTTGAACAGGCTCCATACCTAATATGTATCTTCTATCAAATTTATGGAAAAGATAATCAGGGAAATAAAATAAAACATCATTATACATTAGAGTCAATAGGGATAGCAACTGGATTTTTAATCTCTTCTTTACATCAATTAGGAATCGCTACTTTAACGTATACGCCTACATCTATGGAGTTCTTGAATCAGGTATTAGGGCGGCCAGAAAATGAAAAGCCATTTATGATTTTAGTAGTGGGGTACCCAAGCTCGGAATATACGTTGCCTAGGATTTCGAAAAAAGAATTAAAAGATATAATGGTTATTGTCTAATAAATTTATTTTTTGTAGGGGCTCCAAAATTTTAATTTATAATATATTTTTCCATTGTGGCATGCTATAAATTTTCCTTGAGTATCTTTATAGTATTCTCCAATAGTTAATTTATGTTCAATTAATTCCAAATCGCCTATTTCTACTCTTGATAATTTTCTGATTATTGAATTTTGAATCAGAACGGGTTTTAAGTAATTCTCGGTTCCCCTTAAAAAATGCCATAATCTTTCTATATCCCAATTCCAGTCAATTAAACCATAGTATTCTGATCTCTTAACTCTTTTTGCCCGCGGTGTTGGAGAGTCTTTAGGTTGTTGAATCCTTAGAACATTATTAGATTCTATTTTTGACAATGCTTCAAGAATTGCTTCAGCACCAACGTTTTCAAATTTTGATCGAAGTTCATAGTATCTTTCTCCAAGATAAACTTTAACATTTTTTTGGAGAATTATGTCACCTGTGTCCTCACCTTTGTCAATATAATGTACAGTAACCCCGGCATCTAAATCAAAGAAGTAATATGTCCAGAAAATTGGAACAGCCCCCCTATATTTAGGCAATAAAGCAGTATGTAGGTTAATTGTGCCTAACTTAGGGAATAAAAAAACTTCTTCTTTTAATAGAAACGGCATAGAGTACACAACTATTAAATCCGGTTTTTTATCAATAATCCAAGGTAGTATCTCTTGTTTCTTATCTTTCATTAAATAATATGGGATATTATATTTTTTGGCAACACGTTTTACATTTTTGAATAATGCTTTTTCCATTTTAGAAATGAAACTATTATCTTCCCTTGGTTCAATTATACCAACTATATTTTTTGATTCAAGTAATCTTGTAAGTACTTCTGATTTTTTTTGCGTTATTACTAGTATTCTCAATCTTGCCACCTAGGTATATAATCTCCGATATTAACCTATTATAAAAATTTATCTAAGTATTAATCAACATATCCTATTTTCATATAATATTCTGGGCTAAAGTAAATTATGTAAAATCCATCAAGAGGGGGTCTCCAGTAGGATAAGTCTTCTATTTGTATATAATCATGGAACTCCTTGTCTCCTTGGGCCTTATAACCATAGTACACTGCAGGATAATCTGAACATTTTTCAGTTCTACATGTAAGAACTATCCCGATCTTATCTTTTTCATAAAGTAGATATGTATTAGCCATAGCTATTACTTTACTTGTATCTTTTTCATCATTGAAGATCCAACTTTCAATTGGTTGTATTTCATTTATTTGTAATTCAGGTTTGCATCCACAATCTTGACTGCATAATTCTTTTACCTGATATTGTATACATGTGCCATTAATGCATCTGCTTGACCACAAAGAATTATCGATGCATTTATCTTGACATAAGATGGCCTTACATAGATCTTCTTTACATCCACAATATTTAGAACAATCATCTATTTTTTTAAGGTCCTTGCATTCTCCTTTGTCACATACCTGTGACCATAGTTCATCGCCTCTGCAAATATCTGGGCAATTTACACCTTCACAGGGATTTGTATTTGTTGGCTCTTGAGTGATTTGAGAGGGAGTTAAGCAACTGGATAAAAACATTATAATAATCAAGGTAGTAAAAAAAATATAATTTCTCATCTATAATTATTAGAATCAAAAATATAAAAATCTTTCTTTAAAAATAATACGCTAGCGCATTATTTTTAAATATATATTATTATTTATTTTTATGAATATTTATGAAAAAAAACTTAATCAGTTTCTAAAAGACAACAATAGTGATGCACAATTATTAATTTATGACAAAACCTGTCATTCAGTAGAAGAAGCTTCTAAAACTGCTAATGTTGATCCAACTAATTTTATCAAAAGTATATGTATGATCGATTCAAATGATGAACTTATCGTTGCAATAGTAAAAGGTGAAGACAGAGCTAGTTCAACTAGGATATCCAAATCATTAGGTATAGAAAAACCTAGAATTGCAACTCCTGAAGAAATGTTACAAAAAACAGGCTATCCTTGTGGCGGTACCCCTCCTTTTGGTTATAAAGCTAATTATTTGATCGACACGAAAGTTATGGATAAAGAGTCAGTATATGGTGGCGGGGGTTCTGAATACGCATTAGTAAAAGTATGCACCAAAGAATTAAAAAGACTAAATAATGGAAAAGTAATTAAAATATCTAAATAATATTAGAACATAATTAAAAATTAACTTCAACAAGTCTCATAGCAACTTGTGGGCATTTTCTAACACATCCACCGAGCCCATCGCATAACTCTTCTTTAATTATGGCCTTACCAGATTGGATTGTAATTATCTTCAGCGGACACATAGCAGCACATACCCCGCATCCGTTGCATTTCTCATGGTCTACTCTGACTATTTTTCTCATTTTACTACACCTTAATTAGCAAGACTAAAGTTTCATATTATAAGATTATTGATTATATACTTCCCATATATTCTTAGTTATTATTTTAAATTTTAATATAATATTCAATATTTAATTAAAAATATAGGATTTGAATATTCTTCAATGTTTCTAGGCTTGATGTTCTGATATTTTTGAAAATGCAAGCGCAACTATTCTTTCATTACCTGATTTTGCCCCATTATCAATCGCTAAAGAATAAGATTCTATCGCTTCAGTTCTCATATTGAGATTTTCAAGACTTATTCCTCTAATATAATAAGTTTCAGATAAATAAAATGAATCATTTAAAATAAAAGCAATTTCTAAGGCAGTGCTTAGATATTTCAAAGATTCCGAATAGTCTTTAAGTTCATTATACGCATGAGCTAACAAATTATAAGATTTTAATAAAATTTCATTATCTTTTGCCTTTGTTCCAAAATCAATCGCTTTTTTTCCGTAATCGAGCATTTCTTGGAATTTATTTAATTGCCCAAAGATCAATCCAATACTAAAGCATTCCCAAGACATTCCTCTGAAATTATCTATTTTTTTATGATAATCTAATGCTTTGATAAAACATTCAATCGCTAGATCATATTTTCTAAGATTATCATAAGATACCCCCATATTGTGATAAGCCATTCCAATGTTCTTTAATTTGTCTGAAGAATTATTTTGATTTATATATTCCTCATAAAGTTGAATTGCTTTTTCAAAAGATCCTTCTACCAAATAATTATTAGCTTCCTCAAATAAATCTTTATCGATAAATTCTGGATTGACCATAATGATATCAAAGATTAAAATAATAAAAATATTTGCTATAGATTTATTAACTAAAAGATAAATACTTTATTGGTACTATTCATTGGTAAGGCGATATAAATGGATTTTGAAAAATTAGGTTCTTTCTACTTGGGCAAAGAATATGATATAAAAAATAATAAACTTACAGATAACCTTGTAATGTATGATTCAAGGAATTTCACTACACATGCAGTATGTATAGGTATGACTGGAAGTGGAAAAACTGGTCTATGTATCGATATACTTGAAGAGGCTGCTTTAGATAATATACCTGCAATAATAATAGACCCTAAGGGGGATATAACTAATTTATTGCTTACTTTTCCTGAACTAAAAAAGGAAAATTTTTCTCCTTGGGTAGATCCAGATGAGGCCAATCGAAAAGGTATGAGTATCGAAGAGTATGCTCAACAACAAGCTGAAATGTGGAAAAAGGGACTTTCAGATTGGGGACAAGATGAAAAAAGAATAAAGATGTTGAGAGACAGCACAGATTTTTTAATATATACTCCAGGAAGTGAAGCCGGGACCCCCGTTTCCATTTTACATTCATTTGATGCACCTAGTACTAGCTGGGAAGACGAATCAGAATTGATTAGAGAGCAAATACAGGGGATTGTTAGTGGAATATTAGGTTTAATTGGAATTGAAGCTGACCCGATTAATTCTCGCGAGCATATATTATTATCAAATATCTTTGAATATTTCTGGAGTAAGAATCAGAATTTAGATATAGGAAAACTAATCTTATCTATACAAAATCCACCTTTCAGAACTTTAGGCGTTTTTGAAATTGACACTTTTATTCCAAATAAGGATAGAATGGCACTATCGATGAAACTCAATAGTCTCATTGCATCGCCCAGTTTTAAGAATTGGCTTGAAGGACAACCACTAGACATCTCAGAATTCATGAAAAATAAAGACGGAAAACCTAGACATTCGATATTTTATATTGCACATCTAAATGATTCAGAAAGAATGTTTTTTGTCACATTGTTATTTAATCAAATAATTTCGTGGATGCGAAAACAAAGCGGGACAAATAGTCTTAGAACTATAATTTATATGGATGAAATATTTGGATATTTTCCACCGGTAGCAAATCCACCAAGTAAGAAACCACTATTAACCTTACTAAAACAAGCTAGAGCTTTTGGTGTCGGTATAATTCTTGCAACTCAAAACCCAGTAGATCTTGATTATAAGGGATTAACAAATACAGGAACGTGGTTTATAGGTCGACTTCAAACAGAAAGAGATAAGCAACGATTATTAGAAGGACTTGATACTATAAGTTCCAGTTCCAAAGGTTCTCTAAATAGAGAAGAAATTGATAAATTAATCTCAAACTTAGGCAAAAGAGTATTCATCCTTCATAGTGTTCATGAGAATACACCAGTTATATTTCAGACAAGATGGGCAATGAGTTATTTAAGAGGGCCTTTGACTAAAAATGAAATTAAGTCGCTTATGAAAAATAAAATTCCTGAAGTTCCAGTATCATCTAGTAAGAGTATAGTTAGCAATGAGATTTCAATAGATAAAACAACAACTTCTCGTCCAACAATTTCAAGTGAGATTCAACAAGTTTTTATTCCATTAACTAAAAGTTCTAATCTAGTTATGCAAGAAATAAAAAATAAAAATCAGAGCCAGATATCTTTTGAAACGGCTAATTTAATTTATAATCCGGGGGCGTTAGGAAAAGCACTAATACATTATCAAGATAAAATTACCGACTTAAGGGAGGACTTAGAAAAGACTCTAATTTTACGCTCTTCTGAATTAATGAACTGGGAGAAATCAGAAGAAATAAAGATATCCAACCTTCTAACTAAGCCAGAAGAAAACGCGAAATTCGGAGAGATAAGTGGAAATATTAATGATTCTAAGGATTTTAATGAACTTAAGAAGAATTTTGCAGATTTTATATTTTATAACAGCAACTTCAAATTATATCATAGCCCATTAATTAAGATATATTCAAAACCTAGAGAATCTAAATCAGATTTTATTTTAAGAATAACACAAATGGCTAGAGAAAGGAGAGATGAAGAAGTAGATAAAATTGAAGAGAAATACAGCAAAG
>JAMNZA010000124.1 GCA_023622545.1 Methanobacteriota archaeon
GACCTTGATGCCTTCGGTATTTCCTCCGATTATTTTTATTCCAGAAATATTGTTAAACCACAATTAGCCTATAAAGTAACTGGCAGTTCAGGAAAAACCAGATGGGGAATTCTCGGTGCCTGGGATAAAAAAATTGTAACTGATGGCGAATTAATCAATCCGGATGACTATTTTCAGCTCATCTCTTTAATCCCCACATTCGGAAATTTCACTATGGGAAATGCTTTTATAGCCAGAACCAATACGGGATATTATAATTGTATCTATAACGGTAATTATGAATATAGATTAACTCAGGATCTTTCTCTTAATTGTTTTATTGCCGGAAGCCTCCGTAAAAATGAAAATGAAGTAGATGTCTCACTCAAAAAAGGATACCAGGGACAGTTTGGAATTAATTATTATCCTGGCAACTGGGATAATTCTTTGTACTTTGGAAAAATAAGTAAAGATATCTTTGCCGATACTGGCTATTTATATGATAAAGATAGACAATACTATAGCTTCTCTTCTTCATGGCTCTCCAAACCATTTAATGGTTTTCTTCAAACTATATCCGATTTGGTAATGATTGATGTATATGATTTGAATCCTGATGATGATAAAAAAACTGAATATAGTATTTGTGGACTGATAACTCTGCAGTTTCAGCCAAAATTTAGTTATTCATTTCAACCTGGTTATTTTAATATTTATGATAACTTAAATCAAAAGCATAAGATATTCAATATGTATAATATTTTTAATTTTCGATTCAGGAGAAATTCTTCTGGGTATTTAAATTGGAAAACGGGAGAAACCTTAGTTTATGCATTAAATAAAACCTCACAATTCAATTCTATCACTTTTATTTTTTCTGACACACCTCAAAAAAGTTTAAACTATAGATTGCAAGGAACTCTTATATCTTATGATTATCCAAAAGAAAATATCATTGATATAGGTGGAATTCCTGCAACTTTATACCTTGATAATCAATATGCTCTATTTAATGCCCAGCTTAAATATACTCCTTTCCAAAGAATCAGATTTACCGTGGGAGGAAGCATAACTACCTACGAAACTCAAAGCTCTTACTCTAATCTTAATTATTATGTCAATCTCCGCTATGAATTTAAACCTGACTACTTCATCTATCTGGGGTTAAATAATACACTACTTCAAGATGATGCCATAACCTTTGATGAACCTCTCGATAATTTTAATAAAACTGGCTCAACTGCCTATATTAAAATATCGCTGACAATCTAGCAAGTAATAGAAATTTTTACCACTGTATCAATGAAAAATAAATAGATAAATCCAGCTAATACCTGCTATTCTGTTATATAAATACTTTTAAAAGATATTGAATAATTGTGAGTTAAGAAATTTGAACTAGGATTTTACCTGATCATCCATTAATAATTCATTCTCTATACTTTATAGCTTTGTAATATGCAATAATTATAATAAATAATTTTGGGGATAACTCAGATAATTGGGTCTAAAAGGAGACTTAATATATCTTAACAAGATGGATAAGACAGTTTATACGCTTGTAATAAAAAGAATAAAAACAATGTTTCTATAGTCCAAGTTTAGAGAATAATAAAAGGGATTTATCAAGCCACTGAGTGTATGAAAAGTAAACTGATAATAAGCAAACTCATATGCCATTTCTTTATGAAGTATAACAATAGTTTTAATGACTGTTCAATAGAAAATTTATTAGGGAAGAACTTTCACTATATATAGTTAAAGATTATAAAATTTCTTTCATAGGTATGTATATTTACTTATACATCATACTAAAAGACAAAAGAAGTGGATTCAATCATCTAAAGATTTTTCTATAAATTGGATAAGGAAAACCATCTATACTAAAAATAGAGAAGATTTTTTATTCTGGTAAAATAGAATTAATAATAAAACCAAATTATTACAACTCGCTAGCATAAACGGCTTTTCTATCCTATCAATGTAACTTATAGATTTCTTACCTGTTTTCTGAATAACGATTTTCTGGCTAATAACAATAATGTCTGGAATACCTTAAAAAACAGTTAAATAAGATATTAAATAAACCTATCTAACTTCAAATTTTAGAATTCTATAAGTTCTTTTTACAAATCTGTTCATGTCTATTTTAATAGAAAAAAGACCCAATAAAATGAAAACTCTCCATTTTTTACTTATCTCTTAAGATATATTTCTCTCTACCTACCATTCCTAAAATAAAATATGAATATATTGGGTAAAATAGAAACTGGATTTGCTAAGGGACAATATTTTTGGAATAAATGGAAACATAGTGAGTGAAAACTTAAAGGCACGGTTAGTAAGTTCTAACCGTGCCTTCCACTAATTTTGAGGATGCCTGGAAAACCTTTTAACCAAAGGTCTTTTGGCATCCTTTAGTCATTTGATATTATTTCATCATTATCATCTTCTTAGTGCTGCTGTATTTACCAGCGTTCATCTTATAGAAATAGACTCCACTGGATACAGGTTGATTATGACTATCTCTTCCGTTCCAGACTACAGAATAATTACCTGCTGTC
>JAMNZA010000013.1 GCA_023622545.1 Methanobacteriota archaeon
GGTTCTGGGGGGACTAGTTTTTTTGTTAGAAAAGAAGGCGCGGCTCAAGTAGCTTTGGCAGGTCTTCCAAATTCTGGGAAATCAACAATTTTAAATAAACTTACAGGAAGGGATGTTGGTATTGGGGATTATGCTTTCACTACAGTTAAACCAACACCTGCAATGCTTCAATACAAAGGGATACAGATACAGCTCGTTGACATGCCTGGGTTAATTGAAGGAGTTTCTCTTGGTAAGGGCATGGGTGGTCCATTAATCAGTGCAATAAGGGCCGTTGATGCAATTATGATTCTTGTTGATTTGTCAGTTGATCCTGTAAAAGACCTTGAACTAATACTTAAAGAACTTGAGGCAAAAGGTTTGAGGCTCAATAAAAAAGTTCCTAACATAGAAATTCAAAAAATTCCAACAGGTGGTATAGAAATAATTGGTGATAATTTTCTAGTTGAATGCAATTCTCAAGACGTTAAAAAAATTCTCCAAGAAGAAAGAGTTCACAATGCGATAATTACTATAAAAGAACCAGTAACCTTAACTGATATATTTGAAGTTTTGGATAGTTCATTAGAATATAAAAAAGCTATTATAATTGGAACTAAGGGAGATTTGCCTGGGAGCAAAGAAGGTCTGGAAAGACTCGGAAAACATGTAATAAATTTCAAAGTTATCCCCGTTTCTGCAATCAATAATGTTAATCTTGATATTCTGCCTAGTGAAATATTTTCTATTTTGGGAATTATTAGAGTCTATACACGTTCTCCTGGTAAAGAAATTGACAATTCGGCCATGCCTATGAAAATAGACTCTACAGCCCTTGACGCCGCCAAAAAAGTTCATAAGAATCTCTACAAAAACTTCAAGTTTGCTAGAGTTTGGGGAGATTCAGCAAAATTTGACGGTCAGAGGGTGGGGCCAGAACATATATTAAGGGACGGAGACATCATAGAAATCCACATCTGATTTCTTTGTTAATCTACCAAATAAGATTGGTGTAATTAGTATAGAAAGCAGCGTAACTATTACTATTGATGAGTATAAGTCACTTGATATAACACCATTAGAAAATCCATATCTTACAATTGCAAGCTCTAGAGATCCTCGACCACACATTCCTACCCCAATAAGAAGTGAATTTCTGTTGTCAAGCCTACAAAGTTTACTGGCTAAACCACATCCTATTATCTTTCCCCCCATAGCTCCGAAGAATAATAAAATTATGAGTGGAATATTTATCTGAGTATTTTCACGATTAAACAAAAGCCCGATATACACAAAAAATAGTGGCATAAATAAAAATCTCATTAAAGTATTCATCTCACTAGTTACCTCATTAAATCTTATCCTAAACGATAACATTGGGTCCTCTTTTTCTTTTATCCTGCTAAGTACAAGGCCGGCAAGGAATGAACCAATGACTTCATGGAGCCCTATAAAAGAAGCGAAAAGAGCGAAAACTAGTGTGAAAATGAATACAATCATAATGGACTGGTGTTGGTCGCCTTCAACTAAATATCTAACAATCCTTTTACCCTTAGAAGATATCAAAAATTCACTTATCAGAATAGTAATTACAAAAAAGATGACTATTTTTAGTGTTACGTTTCCAATATCTACTAGATTAAACGTTGATTGATTAAGTGTAATAGTTGACAGCAATCCAACTAGGTATATGGCAATTATATCATCAAAAAAAGAAGCCCCAAGGAGGATGTGTGATACGCTCTGATTAGTTTCATTTGCTACCATCCCCCCTATAATTTCAACAGCAGTGTTTGTTAAGATGATTCCAACAAATAGGGAAGGAATTAATCCAAATCCTAAAAACCAGGGAACTGAAAAACATAAAACAAAAGATGTAATGACGCCGAATACCCCGATAATAATCGCTGTATACTTGGCCTTTAATAATTCCTTATACTCACTTGTAAGTCCAGCATAAAGCATTATAATTAATAGCCCGATATCGGCCAGCACTTCTATTTCTTTACCGGGATAAATTATTCCCAATAAAAATGGCCCAAATGCTATACCACAAATGACATGACCTACAATACTGGAAATATTTTTTCTCTCAGCTATGTCCCCAAATATCTTTGCAAATAAAAATATCAACAGGATATTGGTAAGGTCAATCATCTAATACCTCTTCTATAGCCTTTCCAAGGGCTTTCTTTAATAAATTAATATTTCCTTTTTTATGACAAACTGGGAGATTGAAAATCTCTGAAAACTCTTTACATCTTTCATAATAAAGCTCTTTGTCTCCAAAATCTAAATCTACCGCAATCGTTCTTTTGTAACCTGTTTTATCAAACACAAGCTTCATTTTATTGATGTCAAAGGACCCCACGGTCTCGCATGATAATTCTTTCCAATATTTTGCCCAGCCATATGTCATAAACCATGTACCAGGTTCCTCATTTATAGTTTCTATGTAGCTGTTTCTTGATCCTATTAGTGCGCAAACACAATCATCAACAATTTCTCCTTGGTTATCTTTTAATATAACAACTGGAACTTCTACCTTGCTTTCTTTC
>JAMNZA010000089.1 GCA_023622545.1 Methanobacteriota archaeon
AATATTTAGAAAAAATTGTTATGAACAAAATTGTTCTCAATTTGAAATTGGAACTGGAGATAGAAGAGTTTGTAAAGATAGATGTGATATAGAAACATGTAAAAAAGTAATAGCTTTATTAAGAGCATCAATTGGAAAATGTAAAGATTCTGTTGATCCTCAAAAATGTAAAGTTAGATATATGCAGTTAATTCCTTTGTATCAAGAAAAGTTAAATAAAATCTCAAAGAAGTATATCGAAGCTCAAAAACAAGAAAAGAAAGCTAAAGTACAAGTAGGATAAATAGAAAGGATTATTAACGTGAAAATCACTCAATTAGAACCACTTCCATCTATATACAAATTTAAAAACAAAGAAGATTTTTGTAATAGACTTATACAAGAAGTAATAACAATATCAAAAAATAACTCATTGTATTCAAAAAAGAATAAAAAAATTAGTGAATTAGAAAAATATAGAAATACATTAAATACTAAAGATGAAAGACTAAATATGTTGTTAGAAAAGTCAATTAGTATGAAAGAAGATTTAACCGGTAAAATAACAATGATAATTGAAGATAATAATAATGTTATAAATAAATTGTTAGAATTATTACAAAGGTAAGAAAGGTTTTAAAATGAGAATAATAGAAACTGATATTAATGATTT
Source organism: Methanobacteriota archaeon (assembly GCA_023622545.1). Lineage (GTDB taxonomy): Archaea > Methanobacteriota_B > Thermococci > Methanofastidiosales > Methanofastidiosaceae > Methanofastidiosum. The sequence continues at coordinate 653 of JAMNZA010000089.1, forward strand.
TCCTTCAGTGAACTTAAACGAATCTAAAATAGAATTAGCTAACGAAATAATTAATTACATAAACCCAATTTTCAGTCACGAATACAACAAAAAAATAAGAGAGATTAAAGACTTAAAAAAATCTTTATCTGAGAAAAAAGAAAAAATTAAAAATAATAAAATTGAATTAGAAAATTTATTAAAGATTTTTTCAAAGAAAGATAAAGAAAGTCAATTAATAAGAAAAATGGGAAAGTTAATACAAACTGGTCTTATACAAGAGTCAATGAAAAATGAAATGTCTGTTATGTTAAAGTCTTTTGAAAACATGGAAGAAGAAAAAATTACCTCGTATCTTAATGAAGTAATGAGGTTAGTTAGTCAGAAGTTTGCTAAAACATAATTTGAACTCCTAGATAGAACCTTTTTGTAATTTAGTTCTATCTAGGAGTTTGATCCACTTAAATCAGAAACAAACTGAATAATCTAAAGAAACAAACTTATCAACCTTCTGTAGTAAGTTTAAAACCGATCTTGTTTTTAGTTAAGAACAAACAACAAATACTTATACCTACTTAACCGATGATTTATTATGGTCTAAAAACTAAAAACTACTACAGGAGGAAAATTAAAAAATGAAGGAAATGTTAGTTGAGTCTTACCGGACGACTAAGAAAATGACCGGTATTGACCCTTCAAAACCAGGTAACTTAAAACAGATTTTAACTGATGATAAAGCTTTTGGAGTCTATGTTACCAGTCTTGCAGAGTCAATCGAAAACAAGAAGGATAAAGAAAATTTTACTATCCTTGCAGAAAACACTAGGGTAAATCTTTTAGAAAATTCTATGTTCCAAATATCCCCCTACGAATCGCTCACGTTACCCATACTCAGAATTTTTTATCCCAAACTAATTGCTAAAGAGGCAGTTACTGTTAGTCCAATGGATAAGCCTGAATGTGTGAAAGCTTTCATTACGGCTACTTTCACACCAGCTAATGATTCCACTGAATATTCTGCTCCAGTTACAGGAACTGATATTTCTGGTGGTCCTTCTATTGGAACTCCTGTTGCGGCAACTATTGCAGTTCCTAGTTCTGCATATGATGTTCTTGCCGCTATGTCTCTAACTTCCACTCAGGCACATCTTGAAAGAGATTTCCAGATCACGGCTGTGTCTATTGATGGAACAGCATTTACAGATGTTTCTATTGTTCCAGCTGTAGAAGGACATTTTTCTTCTTCAGTGACGATTGGCGCATCTACGGATGTTATCTCCGGAAAAGTTGATTATCTAAATGGTACTGTTGCAGTTTCTTCTGCCACTGGCGTTGTTACTGAAGTTCGTTATCAGGTAACATGTTCTTTGGAAGAAAACAGAGTTAACCCAACAATTAAGATCAATGTTGATAAAGTCAGACTGTATGCTAAAGATCGTCAGATTCAGGCAAATTGGACCATTAACATGGAACAGGATATGCGTGCTCTATTTGATGTTTCTATGCAGGCTGAAATTGTTAATCTATTAGGTCAGCAGATTGCTCTTGATATTGATAGAGAAATTGTGAATGCGCTTCTAACCGCAAATACTCGGTTGAATGCTTCCACTCATACTGGATCCTTCAATAGAACAGCTCCTGTAACCTATACTTGGGGAAATAAGTATTGGCATGAAAATATTATTCCAGTTCTAAACCAGCTCTCAGCTCAGGTTTATACTGATACTAATATTGATTCAGCTAATACGATTCTCGCTAACCCACTTGATGTAGCAATTCTTGAAGATCTAAATGGGTTCGCATATACTGGCACCTCCAGCGCAGATGGAGATGTTGGGTATCGTTCCGCTACAGTCGC
>JAMNZA010000107.1 GCA_023622545.1 Methanobacteriota archaeon
TCTAATTCAATTGTCTATCTTATGGAATGTGGATTCAAGCGAAATGCTTGCCGAACCATAAGGAGGGATTTATTTGGGATATTACAAATATATGGAAGAGGCTTGGAAAAAGCCTAGAGAAGGATATACACGAGAACTTTGGACAGAGAGACTAATTAAGTGGAGAAAAGAACCCAATACATTAACTATCGAAAGACCAACAAGAATTGATCGAGCAAGAAAGCTAGGATACAAGGCAAAAAAAGGGTTTGTTGTTGCAAGAACAAGAGTAAACAGAGGTGGGAGAAAGAGACCCACAATAAAAGGTGGAAGAAGGCCTGCAACAAAAGGTATCTTGAGGTATTCACCTAAGAAGAGTCTCAAATGGATTGCAGAAGAGCGTGTTCAAAGGAAGTATCCAAACCTTGAAGTTTTAAATTCATACTGGGTTGGCGAGGATGGACAGAGAGTCTTTTACGAAGTAATTCTAGTAGACCCATTTGCCCCAGAGATATTTGCAGACCCAAGAATTAACTGGATATGCGAAAGGCAGCATAAGAGAAGAGTATTCAGAGGTTTGACCTCAGCTGGTAAGAGATCAAGAGGACTTAGACACAAAGGTAAGGGTGCCGAAAAATTAAGACCTTCACTAAAAGCCCGAGGAAACAGAGGTAAGTAAGGTTGAATCCTTTTGATATAGCATGGATACAAATTGAAACATTTTCGCATGCCACTGAAGACGTAGAGAAAGTAAAATCTTTACTTTCTAAATTTTTTTCTTTTGAAGTTTCTTTTAATGAATACAAAACCTATGGCCATTTTGGCAATGAAATTACAATTATAAAGATTGAACTTTCTAAGAATAGGGACATAAATAATTTTATTACAAAATTTTTAGAAATTATTGACAAGAGCTACCTACTTGATACTTTTGAGAAGAGACTTGATGAAGACGGAGTAATGTACGTTAGAATGAACAAGGAAAGAGTATATAATGATGATTTTACTATTGATGATAACGGTGACATAATAATATCCATGAAGTTTGTCACTTATCCAAAAAGCAGGGAAAAGGTTATAGAGAATGGGAAACTACTATTCAGCAATTGACCTTAGGGGATGCACTCCATCTTATTTCTCAAAAACAGCTTTGGTTAAACAGGTAAATATAGAAAATTATAAAGATATTCTTGAAAGTATTAAAAAAAATAAAATTGATAACGTCCTTCTTGGTATTGAAATAGATGATGAAACTAAAAACGTTAAAAGGATTATCAAAAAGGCAGACGAAGTTGATGTTATTATCTTTAAGGGTAGGGATTCAAAAGAAAATCGAGAAGCTCTAAAAATAAAAGAAATAACAATGATTTCTAATCCAGATAATCTTGATAGCGTTTGTTTCGATCTGGCTAGAGAGAACTCAATAGGTTTTGAATTTAATCTCCAGGATATAACTACTAATCAAGGTTACAGGAGAGTAAAATTATTAGAAAACTATAGGGAGTTACTCAAAGCATATAGGAAATTTATGTTTCCAATAGTAATTACTTCAGGTGCGAGAGAAACAACTGAGATTAAGACGCCTTTAGCTTTAGTATCATTTGGATGTATTTTAGGTATGGATATACGGGAAGCAAAAGGAGCCATCACAACTGTTCCAGAAATGTTGCTTAATAAAAAATTGAATTAATATTTGATTGTAAAGAAATCGTTGTTCTTGCCATTGAAAACATATCCCGTTACAATAATTTTGTTATTTGTGTCGGCAGTAATACCTAATGCAAAATCATCCCTTCCACTATCATAGTCTTTTTCCCAAAGCATGTTTCCGTTTGAATCATATTTTACGGTATAAATATTTTTATTTTGATCTTTAGAAATATATCCAGTTACAATAATATTGTTATTAGAGTCATTTATAACGCCTAATGCATAATCATCTTTACCACTGTCATAAGATTTTGTCCATAAGATGTTTCCATTTGGATCATATTTTAATGTCAAATAATTTACATTAGTTCCAGTAAAAGTCTCACCCGTTAGTGCTATGTTATCATTTGAATCGATTGTCACGTCGTAAGCCTTATCAGTATTTCCTCCATCGTATGATTTCACCCAAATAAGATTCCCATTTTTGTCATATTTTACCGTGTAGAAATCATAATTTGAACCACTATTAATAAATCCAGCTATGATTATGTTGTCTTTTGAGTCAGTTGCTAAATCAAGCGCGTGTTCTTTATCTCCACTATCATGAGTCTTTTCCCATATAATATTACCATTTGAATCATATTTTATCGTGTAGAAGTTAACGTTTGATCCGCTATAAATTTCACCTGTAACAATAATATTATCATTTGAATCCGTGACTACACCTTGCACCCCTTCATTGTTACCACTGTCATAAGATTTTGTCCATAAGATGTTTCCATTTGGATCATATTTAATAGTGAAGAAATCATTATTGACGCCGTTATTCATGACCCCAGTAACAATAATATTACTTTTAGAGTCAGATGTAATACCTAAAGCATAATCATCTTTACCACTGTCATAAGATTTTGTCCATAAGATGTTTCCATTTGGATCATATTTTAATGTATAAATGTCAGTACCCCTGTCATTTGAAACATAACCTGTAATAAGGATATTATTAACTGAATCTATCGAAGTTGCTAACGAAAAGTCATCATTTCCACCATCATATATTTTTGTCCAAGTTCCATTTTCTTCCGAGGCACAGCCGCTAAAAATTGAAACTAAGAAAAAACAAATGAATAACAACAAGATTATTTTTTTCATAAAACACCATTTCCAATATTTCTAAAGCAACTATTTGTAGAGGTATATAAATATATGTAAATCGAATAAAATAAATTAAAAGAAATAAGATTTAATGAATTTTGCTATAGTCTTTGGGTGTTTAGTGGCAAATATGAAAATCTCAGGAATTTTTCTTATTACGATCCCAGAACCTCGTGTGCATCCATAAAAACAAGGGGTTTGTAGATAACATTTTTTGACTTTTGAATAATCCATCTTAGATAAAGCTTGTTTTATACTAATTTCTTTCAAATTAAAAGATGGTTTAAACTCTAGACATGGCGATATTTCTCCCTTTTCAGATAATAGAATAGATTTTTTCATAGCGTCACAAGGTTTGTAATATTTACCTTGGAGATATTTAATTGCATCGTCATAGACTATTTTATCAAATATCATACCCTCTCTTTTAGAAGTCTCTTTCAATTTAGAAAAAGCTTCAATTATAACTGAATTATCATTGTCAAAACTCATATCTTCATTATAGGAACTTGAGTAACAATGAGAATAATTATAGGGATAACAGTTAAAATTAAACCCATTATTTTTCGCAAAAAAGAAAAGATCCAAGACTTCGTCATAATTTATTTTACTTATTGTTGAATTAATGTGCCACATTCCTTTTTTATTTTTTATTTTACTACAGATTTCAATATTTTTTAGAACGAGTGGAAGTTTGTCTACGCCTCTAATTTTAATATATCGTTCTCTATCCAATGTATCGAGACTTATAGTAACATTACATTTAAGTTCTGCTATTTCATTTACATTTTTTTCATTTAGTAGCAGACCATTTGTTATTAAAGTTGGATTAAATCCAAGTTCTATTAGCAACTTAATAATTTGGATTATATCCTTCCTAATTAGAGGTTCGCCTCCTTGCAAAAAAACATGTTTCATCCCATAAGATTTTAAGCCCTTGAATATTTTCTCGATTTCTTCAAGGGTAAGCTCATCTTTTATCTTGGATGGAGTTTTCCAAATGCTACACATTGGACATGTTGAATTACATCTTCTTGTAAGATTAAATACAACTAAGATTGGTCGTCCAAGAAGAATATTTTTGATCATAATCTCACTTTATTCAATATTAATATTTTTGTTACCCTTAATTAATATTCAAATTTTCCATATTCAGGCAAATGCTTCATATCTTCATATAGCCACACCATTCTATCAACAAACCATAGTTTTCCCAAAAGATTTAGAGAGAAACCAAAAAGAACTATCAATATATCAAGTGTATATGTTCCAAAGATAACAAATATGAATCCAATTCCTGAGGCTATACTTAAAATATTTGGAACTTTTCTATGTTTTTCTGGAATAGGAACCTTATCTCGATTTACCCATACTCTTTCCCCAAAGACACCTTTTGAAGCCCAATTATTGGTAGATTTGGGGGGTGAGAATATTCTAGGATTTACATACATCCAAATCAAGCCAAAAATAACTAGAATAATCGAATACCACCCAAATACGACTCTACTCCATAAAGCAAGAACAAGTATTGGGGTTACAGTACTCCTAGTTACTACACTCCAAGGATTAGAGTGTCTCTTCCAAGTGCTCTCATCCATTTTAAAAGAGGAACTAATTTTTCTTTCTAAAGTCATTTTATCAACTAGCGGATAGTGTATGCCAATATAAATTGTACGGTATAAATCTTTAGGTTATTAAATCTACTAATAACTGTATAAAAGCAATGTTTAAAATATAATTTAAAAAAATAGATTATATAAAAAGTTTTCCAATTTATTGCTTCTTTTTAAATATGTCAGAAATTGCTTCTTTTAAAGTCTTTTTAGTAGTTGAAGTTGTTTGTGTTTCAGTTTTTGGTACTTTTGGAACAGTTTCGCCTTTTTTGACCACTGTCTCTTCGCCCCTACCTGTTTTATATATTATTCTTTCTTTACCGGGTATGACTATCCCGATCTTTTGAAATGTCTTATTTGGTGGAGTTTTTCCAACAACATTAACATTCCATTGTGTATTTTGCGAAACATATTTTTGGGCCATAGTTTCGGCTACACCCCTTATTTTTGCATCTGACCAATCTGGATTTTGTTGTTTTAATTCTAAAACAAATTTCTCTGTGAATTGTTTTCTTAAATCCATTATTATTTGGTTTCTTTCGGCCATTGAGATAGTTTGTTTCCCATCGCCCACAATAATATTTTCATCCATATTGATTACCTCCTTTAATTTTCACATGTATAAAATTTATATGAAAATATATTCTTGTCTTTTAATGCAATAACAACTTAATAGACAATATAAACACGTCAAATACAATATGCTGATTTCATATTTAAATATATGGATTTAACTGAAGAATAGTCAAAATAAGAAAATAAAAATTTATTCTAATCTCTTATTAATAAACCCCTTCTATGCCTGTGTCTGTGATGGTTGTGCCCGTTAATCCTTCTTACAAATATATCTTTCGCAATGCTTTTCTCTAAAGCAATTTGAGTCTCATCAACTTGGATTACAAATGTCGGGAATGTCTGAAGAATTCTAATTTCAGACCCGGGGCTTAACCCCAATGTAGAAAGTCTCTGAAGTCTGGGGTGACTCTTAGTTACAAGATACATAATTTTTCCTTCGCTTCCACTTTCCATGTCATCAAGAGACACAATTATGGGCTCCAATACTTTTGATACGTCCTTACAACATTTTCCTTCAGGTATTTCGAAACCATGCGGGCAGACATTTGGGTGCCCGAGAAGAGTACAGATGGAGTCTTCTAACCCTTCAGTTATTGTGTGCTCTAATCTGCATGCAGGCTCTTCTATCTCATCTATTGTCATCTGGAGTATGTCCTTTAGTAATCTTTCAGTTAATCTATGGCGCCTGATTATCTTTTTACCTATTTCCTCTCCCTTTTTCTCAAACTTTATCTTATCTCCTTCAAGTTTGATATAACCCTCTTTTTCAAGATTTTCTAGAACTGACTTCGGAGATAATTCTCCAGAAATTTGAGAATAATTACATCTAGATTTTATACCTTTGATAAAAGTTTCAACTAATTGATCATTTTGCTCTCGAAGTGTCCATATATATTCCAATGATTCCTCGATAATCTCTTCCAACATAAAATCCCTCTAAAACATAATTCCAGTATATTTAAGGAATATATTTGTTATTCCTCCAATTATTATAGCATATGATAAAACAAAAATGAATATCGCCATAGCTATCTTTAATCCTCTCTCTTTTATTATAACAAAAAGATTTGCAATGCACGGGACGAACAATGTGATTACTATTAAGCTAACAACAGTCTGTATATTTGACATTATTCCTAGGTTTTGTAACTGAAATAAACCAGCGGCCCCGTAATCTCTCCTAAAGAACCCCATTAAAAATGCCCTTGCTGCTTCTCTAGGGAGTTCAAGAATTCCCACAACAAAAGGAGAGAATATATCTTCGATTATTCCCAATATCTTAAACTCGTTCAAAAAGAAAAGGAATAGTGTCCCTAGTATAAATATTGGAATTACATCTTTTGCATACCACTCAAGCCTCATCGCTGTTTTATATAATATGTTTGATAGTTTTGGCACTCTAAGAGGGGGTAATTCCATTATGAAATCAGAGGATTCACCTTTTATTATTTTTGAAGACAAAGATCCTACAATAATAAGCTGTAATATGACTACAGAAAATATAAATAATAATGCCTTGAATGAAAGTGCTGAAGCCATTGAAAAAACAACAGCTATCTGGGCTGAACATGGTACACCAAGGGCCAGTAATAATGTCGCTATTATCCTCTCTTTTTTTGTATCTAGTGTTCTAACTGTAATTGTGGCCATTGTAACACAGCCACAGCCCAGTATTAAAGGCAATATAGCTTTTCCATTCAATCCAAGGAATTTCAATGGTTTGTTTCCCATTACAGCTAGCCTTGGGAAGTATCCAGAATCTTCTAATAAACCAAATGAGATAAAGAATGTTAGAACAATTGGAAAGATTATGGCGATTGCATAAGTTAAAGCCATGGTGATTATACCGAATTCACCTACAAACAATCTATTAATAAACTCATTTTGGATATACCTATCAAAAATTATTTTGAAGAGAGGGTTCAATATATCTCCAAAAAGCTTCTCTTCTAGAAATTCTACCAATACTTGTGCACCAAGAAATCCAACAAATTCGTATAGTAATAAGACAATCCCAAAAAATATCGGAATACCTGTAACTGGATTTAAAGTTAGATTACTGAGTTTTTCAGAAACTTGTGTTTTAAAGATCTTCTCTTCTTTCCTAACTTTCTTTAGTATATTAAGAGTTTCTTCTCTTCTTCTTTCTCGCAAATAATAAAATAATGGAACTGGAATAGATTCCTTTTCTTTTTTTATAATTTCACTTATCTCATTAATTTTATTTTTATCATCCAAAAATTTACTAGCAAAAGATTCATCAGATAGTGCCATTACTGCTTTTCCTCTTGTACCAAGTAAAACTGTTAGTTTTTGAACTGCACTCTCCAATTTTCCATAATTAATCTTAATATTAGAAGTAGAAGATTTTAGGATTAATCTTTTCATTTTAGATATGCCTTTTCCTTCTACAGCTACCGTTTCAACTACTGGAACACCAATTATTTTTGAGAGTTTTTCTATATCTATTATGATTCCTTTTCTTCTAGCTTCATCGGCCATATTTAAAACGAGCGTAAAAGGTAGTCCAAGTTCAGATAATTCTGAGGATATCATTAATCCTCTCTGAAGATTTTTTTCATCAGCAACTTGTATTACGGAGTCTATATCCCCCGATATTAGGACATCTCTTGTTACTTCCTCATCTTCTGACATGGGGATTATACTGTTAGAACCAGGAGTATCTATTATCTCGACTTTTTTAATACCTAAAAATCCCTTTCCTCGTGATAATTCAACTGTTGTGCCCGGGTAGTTAGAAACTGTTACATACTTGCCAGTAAGATGCGAAAATATTACACTTTTACCTACGTTTGGACTTCCAACTAGGGCTATCTTTTTCTCCAACTGTTATCGCCTCACGCAATCTTTACATTCTTTTTCAGATGAACATTTTGGGATTTCTTTTCCACAGGGACACCTTTCAGGGCCGCCGAGGAGTCTGCATAAAGCATCGGTGATCTCATCAGAAACACAATGTTCCATTTTACATGCTTCGTCATGAATAATATCTGGGTTAATATTCAAGTAATCTTTTAGAAATACTTCAATTATCCTATGTTTTCTTTTTATTTTGATAGCTATCATTAGCCCTTTATCTGTTAATTTAACACCTTTATATGGTTCGTATATTATTAATTCGTTTTTACTTAATCTTTGGATAACTTCAGTGACACTTGATGGGGAAACTTTTAGAAGTTGAGAAAGATCATTAGTCTTGGCCAAATCTTTTTCATTTACTATATCTAATATAGCTTCTAAATATTCTTCAACATCTTGAGTGGGCATGTTAACATTAATATTTAGGTCAACCTCAATTTATAAATGTTTTGGTGGCCCGAAAAATAGTGATTATTATTATTTATCTATTAAAATGGCGTAATTATTTTCGGGAGGAATAACATTTTTTAATAGATTATGTGCCTTTGTATCCGGCCTAACAACTAGTACCCTCATAATGTCCTCAGGGGTATCAAGATCATAGAATAAGGTATCCGAATTATACACTTTATATGCAATTCCAATTCTTTCAAATTCTGATATATGTTTATTAAAACTATTTTCTCCAAATTGAATTTTAAAACAACTATTCAAAGGCAATAATAGAGCAGAAGTACCGCCTCTCGAAGAAGGAGATATCGCCCCATATTTTTCCTTTGAAATAGAAAGAATACTCTCAATGTCATTCTCATTTATGAAGGGTAGATCCAAAGGCAAAATAAGTATTGACTCATATTTTTCTTTTAACGAACTAACGCCCTTTTCCAAGGCCCCATTCAAATCATTTTCGTTCTCAAATATGAAATTTACTTGTAGTTTCTCTGGCAATAGGTCAATATTTTCCTTCTTAGTGAGAAGATATACCTCAATTTCAGGATATTTTTTAAGGAGAGATATCATATCCTCTAAAATGGCTATTACAAGACTTTTCTTATTTTCTCCAAGGACATCATTAAGCCTAGATTTTGAATAATTGACATATTTCAAAGGTAGTAAGATTGGTAAGGTCATTTAAGTTTCCATCCTTTTTAACACAAATTTTGATAGATTAATTCTATCTTTTTTTGTTTTCATCAGCGTATTAGTAGTAAATACTTCAATTCCAAGTTCATTTTTTATCTTGTTTTCTAAACCTGCTTCAAGATTATCGATTACAAAGATGTCGAGTATATCTTGATAATATTTTGCTATTCCATAAGAATTTACTTCAAAATCTGAATATTTCATCATTTGAACTAGAGGTCCTTTGATTGCTTTTCCTCTAATAAGTGGGGAAATGCCAATGACATTTTTTTCCTTTAAGATATTCCTCACTTTTTTTAAAGACAAGATGGTACCTATGCTGACAAAAGGATTAGATGGTGGCAATATTACCCAATCTGAATTATCAAGTGCATCGAGGAAAGCTTGTGAAGGTTTAGCTTTATCGTTACCTTTGTAAATAATATTTTTTATTTTACCTTCGGGTCTTTTTATATAATATTCTTCGAAGTGAATTGATTTTGTTTCTAATTCAATAAATGTTTGGAAGAAATTATCAGACATTGGTATTAGAGGAATATTAAGTCCAAACCGTCTACATAGTTCTGATGTTACTTCTGTTAGCGTTTTTCCACTTTTTAGGAGTTGAGTTCTTTGGATATGAACTGCTAAATCTTTATCACCTATTAGAATCCAATCGTCATACCCTAGGGATTTCAAATACTTCTGACAATTGAATGTATCATTCTTTATCCCCCAACCCTTTTTTTTATCTATTACACCAGAAAGAGTATACATTATAGTGTCAACATCTGGAGACACATGTAGCCCATAAATTTCTATATCATCTCCAGTATTTGCAATTATAGAAAAATTATTTTTCAGATAAGATAATCCATCGACAAATTTTGCCCCTCCGCCACCACCAGAAAGAACAGTTATCATATTACCACCCATTATAATGCACCACTTCGTTCACGTTACTCCTAGTTGGTTTTTTGGGGTCTTCGTCGGGGATACCAATTATAAGAATCTCTTGAGGCATAATATGTTCAGGTATATCAAGAACCGATCTAACATCATCTAGGCAGAAGAGAGGTGCACATAGCCATAGTACTCCATACCCCTTTTCTGTTGCCCTAAGTAAGAGGTTTTCGGAAGCTAAAGCTACACTTTGAATACCCATGATAAATTCAGCTTTGTCCCTTTCATCTCCATAATTCTCAACTTTAGATGTGTCAAAACAGGGGATTATAATAAAAGGGGCTTTATTTATTCGATTTTTTGAAGTATTAACTTTAGCATTTATTTCGGATATAGGTCTACCATCTTTTTCTAAGTTATTGATCCAAGTACCTGCCATCTTTGAAGATAATCTTTCTTTTGTTTCTTGATCATCTATTAATATAAATTCCCATGGCTGAAAATTATGGGCAGACGGTGCCTCTGTTGCAGCTTCGATTAATGATATAATTTCTTCTTTTTCAATTTTTATATCTTTGAATTTCCTTATAGTTTTTCTTTTAACAATTGGATTCACATTATCCTACCTTATCTATTTGAAATATTTTCTAACTTCCTCAGCTACGACCCCGCCTAGTGCAATCAACGCAATTAAATTTGGAATTGCCATAAAACCATTAAACATATCCGAAATATTCCATACAATGTCAACGTAGGTTACTGAACCGAAGAATACTGTAAAGAGAAAGACTATTTTGTATATGTATTTTTTAGTTACGCCAAAGAGATACTCAAAACATTTCTCCCCATAGTAAGACCAACCGAGTATTGTGGAATACCCAAAAAGAGCAGAACAAATTAATATAACAATCGATCCTGCTACACCAAGTGTTTCTGCAAACGCAGCGCTTGTAAGGGCTGAGGACGTTAATGCCCCACCCCATATATCAAGATTACTTTCAAGAATTACAAATGCAGTCATTGAACATATTATAATGGTATCAATAAAAACTTCCACGATTGCAAGAGTCCCCTGTTTAACAGGATGTGGTGTCTTAGCAGCTGAGTGGGCTATCGGAGCACTTCCAAGTCCGGCTTCATTAGAAAATACTCCCCTTGCAATTCCAAATCTGATAGCTCTTGAAACTGCAAATCCAGCGACGCCGCCTGTAAACGCTGTTGGAGAAAATGCATACCCCAGCACTAAAGCAAAAACATGTGGAATCCTATCTGCATGCATTATTATAATAATTAATGAAGCTACAACATAAAGTAAACTCATAATAGGAACAAGAAATGAAGTAACTTCACCTATTCTCTTAATACCTCCAAATATCACAAGTGCAGTAATCACTACTAGTATTATACCCAATGCTGCAGAGGCAGTAAATACCTCACCAAATATCGGTAATCTAAAGGAACTACCCTTACCAAGAGTAGATATGATCGCTAAGACAACTGAGTTAGCTTGTGCCATGCTTCCAATTCCAAATGAAGCAATTACCCCAAAGGCAGAAAATAGTATAGCCAATGATTTTGCATTTATATTATATCTTTCTTTGAATCCTTTCTGGATATAATACATTGGGCCCCCAGATATTTCACCATTTTCGTTTTCTACCCTATATTTAACACCCAAAACAACTTCTGAGAATTTTGTAGCCATGCCAACTATGGAAGTAACCCACATCCAGAAAAGTGCACCAGGGCCCCCCATAACGATAGCTGTGGCAACGCCTGCAATATTTCCAGTCCCTACAGTTGCGGATAGAGCTGTTGTTAGTGCTTGGAAAGAGGGGATATCACCTTTAGCATCTTCTTTTTTGAAAGCACTTTCTACCATATTTTTTAGAGATAATACAAGTCTCCTAAATTGGATTCCTCTTAAGATTACAGTAAGGTATAACCCAGTTCCAACGAGAAAGACTAACATGAAAGGGCCCCAGATGAAAGAATCCAAAGCACCAACAAAATCTGCAAGCACATCAAATAAACTCATAGTAATCAGAGAGACTAAAATAAAAGTTATTTAAATATTTATCCAAAATAGTGGGCCCACTGAGATTCGAACTCAGGACCTCCGCCGTGTAAAGGCGACGTCATGACCAACT
>JAMNZA010000091.1 GCA_023622545.1 Methanobacteriota archaeon
ATAGAAGGTAGAGATTGATATTCCCAAAAGTTCTCTAACTATAGTCTATTTCAACAATATTTTTTCTTCCAAATCCATAAAAATCACCTCTAATTTATTGTATCATAATCATTACTATATGTAAACCAATCATTTAACTTAAAGTAAATATCATTTAATCAATTTCAACACAAAATATCTAAAACCCTAATTATAAAACGATTATATTCATCTATACTTTGATGAGGATTACAGACAACATGGAAAAACTTATATTACTATACTGTTAAATTTTAGTTAACTGCCAATTCCCTTTTCAATAAATAAAGACCCCATTTGAGGGGTCTTATTTATTTTGTTGAAACTACTAAATCCGAGATGGTATAATTTATCTGTTAATTGTCTGTTCTGGAGTTGGTGGGAGACCCCTCGAAAAAGTCACCACCAACTCTTTGTTTTCTGTTGGAATTATACCAGAAAAATCATTGATTTCTTCAAAGCGGTATAAATAGCATATTCTAGTTCCTATGGTAACTAGTTCCTATGGTAACGGAAAAACGGAACTAGAATCCACTATATTTCCACCACTTCATCATAAAGAATAGGAAAAGCTGAAGGTTTAATGCGAAATTTCGTTCCGTGATTATGATTTGTTCTTGCATCAAAGTCAACGTAGATATTTCCACGTTCTATTCCTTCCAGGAATCCTTCCAAATCGAATTTCTTGAGCATAAGGATTTTATTATAAGCAAAATAGAGCTTTCCGCCTTCTCTTTTTGTGTTTGCAAGGATATAGAAGCAGTTATGAAGTTTTGTCCCAGCTTTATGAAAAATGTCATCAAAACCCCAATATGGTTGCGGGTGCAGTTCTTCTAAAGTGCCTGTGCGTTCAAAAACAGATGATTTCCAATTCGTATGGCGAGGATCAATATAGTCACTATCAAACGATATAAGAATCTTTCTGGCTTCTCTGTCGACTACAACCTTGAAACCTCTATCGCTTCTATTCATTCCGGTAATTGTTTGGCGAAAACTTTGTTCGTTGAGAGTTGCATGAGGCCATCCGTATTTCTTGAGAAAGATTGTTGGAACCCACTTCAATGCTCTTGGTGATGGCTCCATGTGAAAAAGAGTTAGTAGTGAGCTGGTTTCAGCCCGTTGGCATTTTAGCTCCCATTCGGCAGCATTAGGTATTGGGAGGTTATTTTCTTCAATACCTAGAAGATCCTCAAGAGTATTGCCTATTCCTCCAACATTGTTAGTTCTTCTGTTCTCAATCCAGCCGATTTCTCTAATCTCTTTTAATCGCGCAATCAAAGAATCTTTCGTGTAGATTTCCAACTTAGTCCTCCGTTAGCTCAGGTCTCCAGAAATCAAGAAGATATTCGAATGTTACACCCATTGTAATGTAGTTAGAAGGCCATCCAAAGATGCCTATCCCATTGACAATATTTGTTCTGTCCCAGATGATTATGTTTCTTAGTTCGTAACCTCTTTTGCGCAACTCTTCCACAATGCTAATATGTATAGTTATTCGTTTGTTTTCCCACCACATGTCAGGCACGTTAATCACGCAATGTCCCTTGGGTTTCAAAACAGGCAGTAAGGTCTCAAAAATATCACCTATTTGTTTTGTATACTCTTCAATCGACAGTATGCCAAGATCTCTGGTGTCTTGTGAATATTGTTCTACTTTATCGAGTTGACCATTATTTCTGTCACGCCGTGATTTGTTCTTGCGCTTACGATTAAGCAAATTTGAATAAGGAGGGGATGTCCATATTAGACTTGCTGAAGCTGGCTTGAAGTAACCAGAGATATTTCTAGCATCATCAGCTATTGCAATTTGCTTACTTGACGAAAATAGGTTTGATGTTCCTATTCTCTTTCTACATAGCTGTATGTATTCTTCTTGAAGATCGAATCCCACAGCATTTCTATCTAAATCTTGTGCCGCAACAAGTGTTGTTCCACTACCAACAAAAGGGTCTATTACCAGCTCGCCTTTGTGAGTGAATAATGAAATCACTTTCCTTGCCAGTTGTATGGGAAACGTTGCAGGATGGAGTTTCTTATCTCTTATATCTTTCCCTTCATATGAAACCTGCCAAACTCCAATTTGATGTTTGATCCATTCTTTAGCTTCTAGACAGTTTATGTGTGTTGGCTTGCATTCACATGTTCTTTCATAACCAATGTCAATAAAGCCCGCACTGTCAAGAAATGTCGCTTTTTCTTGATCCACGAAATCTCCTCCAATGTATATATGAATCGCACAGAATTCGCATTAACAAACCCTGCTGTATGAATCTTAAAAATAAACTCGATGCTAGAATAACATAGATTTTGCAGAGAATCTTGAATAACACCTCAGGTCTCCCCAAGAAAGACAGACAACAGTATCTTCTTTTCGTAAGAAAGGCTTCTTGAAATTTCGTTTTGGGAACCTGGATCAAAGAGTTGTATATTTATCAACGGATAGAAATTCTATTTACATAATAGATATTATGTAAATAGACTAAAATGGATATAATCCTTTATATAAAGGAGATACAGAAATAAATGATAGTTTATTGGCATAGTTATCATTATTTCTATTGACATAATGAGATTAAATATTATATAATACTGTTGTGCCATATTTATAGGCAATTATAATCATCATATTCTATTATTTTCGTTTTGTAAATAGAAAGGAGATGAGTTTTATGAATACTGTTGAACCTATTAGAGACATAGAAAAACTCCAGAAAATGAAGAAACTTATCAAGAAAGAGAAGGGTATCAAGGAATGGTTGGTGGTAGTATTTGGTCTTAATACTGGTCTAAGAATCAGTGATATTCTCAGTTTAAGATGGGGAGACATAATGAATGGT
>JAMNZA010000002.1 GCA_023622545.1 Methanobacteriota archaeon
AATGATTCAAGCTATTAAGATTATCAAAGAAACTGTTGGGGATAAAGTCCCAATTATAGCGGGTGCAGAAGGGCCAGTTACAATTGCAAGCGGACTTGTAGAAGTTACAACATTGATGAGGTGGTTTATAAGGGAAAAAGAGGGCCTAAGTGAATATTTGAAATATGGAACTGATGCTATGACTGCCTATGCGAATGCCCTCTTTGATGCGGGTGCTGATGTTTTTGCTGTACTCGATCCTGTGGCTTCTCCAGAATTGATAAATCCAAAAGATTTTGGGGAGATGATAATGCCATTTTATCATCAAATTTCTGAAGATCTAAATGGACACACTATTTTGCATATATGTGGTGAAATCAGTAAAATATTGCCATATATCAAAGAAAGTGAATTTCTAGGACTAAGTATTGAAGAAAAGACTGATATTGCAGAAGCGAAGAGTGTTCTTGGTGATAAAATCAGAATCATAGGAAACATTTCGTCTTCAAATACTCTATTGAATGGAACGTATAATGACGTCTATGATGAATGTATCACTGCATTAAAAAAAGGAACAGATGTCCTAGCACCTGGATGCGGTCTTGCTCCAATGACTCCAACTAAAAATTGTATTGCGATGATTAATGCTAGAAATGATTTTTATAAATGAAGTTCCATAGTTATCCGGAGGTATATAAAATAAAAATTATAGTTAATGGGATTGAGAAAGAACAATTAATAGAAACTAATGTTAACCTCTTAGATATACTTAATAATCTAGGAATAAGAATAGAAGCAATTTGTGGGGGAAAGGGAAAATGCGGAAAGTGTAAAGTCATTTTAGAAAATCCTGATTCTGCAAGCCCTATAACATCCGAAGAAAAAAGATTACTTTCCCAAGATGAAATAAGTATAGGAATGAGACTAGGCTGTCTTATTGAACCTAAAGATGGAATATCTATCATCATACCAGATTCATCACTTCAAAAAGATCAGAGAATCCTCAGTGAAGGCATATCTACCAAGTTTAATTTTGATCCTGCAATAAAGAGTATTGGGATAAAACTACCAAGGCCTAAACTTGGCGGGGATGAAAGTTTCTTAGATTATATAAAAAAAGAACTAAAACGAGAAATAAATATTGATTATCTCAGTTTAAAAAGAATCACAGATGAATTAAACTATGAAACTTTAGAAGCAAATTTAGTAGTTTTTAATAACGAGATTATTGGATTCAAAAAAAATGAAGAAAAGATTTATGGAATAGCTGTAGACATAGGAACAACAACTGTTGTAACATACTTAATTGATATTGAAACTGGCGCCCTTGTTGATATTGAATCAATATTGAATCCGCAGATAAAGTATGGTGAAGATGTAATTTCTAGGATAACTTATTCTTTAAACAAAGGTGTTTCTATTCCTCATAATTCCATAGTTGACGGAATAAATACAATGATAAAAAAACTTTGTGATAGAAATCGTATTAATAGTAGTTCAATTTATGAAATGACGGCGGTAGGAAATACTGCGATGCACCATATATTTTTGAATATAAATCCTAGAAGCCTTTCTGTTTCCCCTTTTACACCTGTTGTCTCAAAGAACTTAGATATTAAGGCTAGAGACATAGGTATAGAAATAAATCCTTCTGGAAATATTCATGTCCTTCCAGTTATATCGGGTTTTGTAGGGGCAGATACAGTTGGAGTCTTACTTGCAACTGGGCTCTATAAAAATGATGAGATCTCCTTAGCAATAGACATAGGGACTAATGGAGAGCTGGTATTAGGTAACAAAGAAAAAATGGTCAGTTGCTCGTGTGCCGCAGGCCCTGCACTTGAAGGGGGCCATCTGGGTTTTGGGATGAGAGCTTCTACTGGTGCAATTGAATCAGTTTTCATTGATAAAGATTCTTTCGATACGTTCTATAAGACGATCAATAAGTCAAAGCCCCGGGGTTTTTGTGGATCAGGAATAATTGACATAGTCGCAGAAATGCTAAAGGTAGGGATAATTGATTCTTCAGGAAAAATAATCGAAAACGGTAATGATAGGATAAGAAAGAACAAAACAAATAATCATAAAGAATTTGTAGTTGAATGGAAAGAAAAAACTGATATAGATACGGATATTGTGATTACCGCTTCAGACATTAGAGAAATCCAGTTGGCCAAAGGTGCAATAATGACTGGGATAAATATTCTACTTGAAAAAATGAAAATAAGCGCTGATAAAATAGAGAATCTTTATCTTGCTGGGGCATTTGGAAATTATATAGATATTAAAAATGCCATAAGAATTGGGCTTATACCAAATATTCCTTTAGAAAGGATAAAACCTGTTGGAAACGCTGCAGGTGAAGGTGCAAAGATATCTCTTATGTCAAATGAAAAAAGGATAGAAGAAAATATTTTAATAAAAAAGATAGATTATATTGAGCTTGCTTCTGAAAACAATTTCAATGAAGAGTTTGTAAAATCATTAAGATTTCCTTAGTTTTAAAATAATATAAAATGATATTGAACTAAAGTTAACAAAAGCTTTCAGAAAGTAAATAATAAGAATGTTATTTTTTGAGCATGTTTGATAATACGTTTGTGTATAGCGCAAGAATAGTTTCAAAGTCGTCTTCTTTGACATTTTCAGGGACTAGTGAGTTGGCTGCAACTATTTTTAATACCAAGGATTTTAGCATGGCCTTTCTGATGTCTTCTATCTCGGCAGGTGTAAGATCATAGTTAACTTCTTTTGCAGCAATTCTAATGCCTTCTCTATCACTCTCTGCGATCTCTTCAGGTGATGGCTCTCCCTGAATAACTACATTATCAATGTCATCTTCTTCCATTAGCTCACCAATGAAACCTATCACCAAAAAGTTTATTAATCTTTCTATTTTGACTTTTGTGCTGCCCTCGTAGTTTAGCTGGATAAAATATTGGCCTGCGGAGCCGAAGCCCTGGGTTCGAATCCCGGCGAGGGCGTCTTTATTACTAGAAATCTACTTCTAATCCAATCCCTCTCTTTTTTGATTCATTATAAGCAAGTTCAGCAGTAATAATATCTTCTAATGAAAATCCAACAGATTTAAAAAAAGTTATGTCTGATTGATTTCTTGTAAATCCTTTTAAAATAACTTCAGATATTTCACAAATATTATCCTTGATTATCAATCCTTCTTCTAGGGGTATTACAATATCGCCCGGTTCAGAAGTTGCACCTTCTAATGTATCTACGAATATCTTTGCTCTTACAATTAGTCCCTCTGGTATCTCCTGCATAGATTTTTTATATGACCCTATACCATTGACATGAGTTCCTTCTTTGATAAATCGTGAATTAAAAACTGGCTTGTAAGAAGTTGTTGCTGTAATTAAAATATCAGAGTTTGATACAGCTTCATTCCCCTCTTTACACATAACTATATCAGTTGAACTATTAGTGTTCAATCTTTTGGTAAATGAATTCATAGAACTATCAAATTTATCAAATGCATATATTTTTTCAATGCCAAAATATGATAGGTGTGCTTCAGTAGCCATAGTTCCGATTTTACCAGCGCCAATTATTCCTAGAGTTTTTGGATTTTTATTTGCCAAATACTTAGATGCCAATAGGGAAATAGCTGCGGTTCTGACATAGGTTAGATAACTTCCGTCCATCATGCAGAGAGGTGAGCCATCAACAAGAGATAACAGCAAATATGCACCTCTGGTGTAGGGAAGCCCTTTTGAAAAGTTATTCTCACATAAAGATACTATTTTTACTCCTGACTTATCTGAAAAAGAAGAGGGCATAAACAGTACAGTTGATTTGTATTCTTCAGATTCTATTGCTGTCCTTAAGGGAAATTTTCCCTTTCTTTTGTATGCAACAAAACCAGATTCTAGTGCTTTTAGGACATTTTTATAATTAAGAACTGATCTAAGATCATTTTCAGATAGAATTAACATGATTATTATTTGGAAATTATTATATAAATATCTATCCAAACATTTTTTAACGAACTACATAAATTCTATTTATGAATAACTCCTTCTTCCCTTATGATAATTTCAGGACAAATCAAGAGGAGTTTATACAATATGTCCAGACAAGTCTAATCCAGAGAAAAAATCCGATTATTGAAGCGGCGACTGGATTTGGGAAGACTATTTCTGTTTTATCTGCAGCGTTACCACTGGCTGAAAAATTAGGGAAGAAGATTGTCTATTGTTGTAGAACCCATAAACAGATGGACAGAGTTATGGAAGAGTTAATGGAAGTAGGAAAAAAAGTAGAAGTATCGGGTATATCTATAAAAGGAAGAAACTCTATGTGCCTTCACCCGACTATTGTCAACAATGATATGGATACTGCTATGGCACTTCATGTCTGCAGGCTTTTGAGAAGAGAGAACAAGTGCGAATTTTATGAGAATATGAAAGAGAAAGAAGATAGAGCTTATGAGATTGAAGTTAATCTGTCCCAAAAACCCTCTCTATCACAAGATGTTGTGACACTTTGTGTTCAGGAAAACATGTGCCCCTACGAAGTTGTCAAAGGTATACTCCAAAATGTTGAAGTAATATCTTGTAGCTACATGTATGTCTTCCATCCAGAGATTAGGGACAATTTTCTTGAAGGGATTGGAGCAACCTTAGATGATATAATCTTAATTCTTGATGAAGCACATAATCTCTCTGAACTTGCAATAAATCTTGGCTCAGATCAACTGTCAATCTATTCGATAACCACAGCAATAAATGAATCAATAGAATTTGAAGAGGCAATTGTTTCTGAATTTTTAAATAAGTTTTATGAAGTATTCATAGAAATGGAAGATGAATTCAAGCTTGAAAATGATGAGGAAGTTATTATATCCTACCAAGATCTTTTCACGCGATTGGAGGGCAATAAAAGCCCATTTGTTTCTAAGAGTTTTGAAAAAACGCTATTTGACCTTATAATATACATGAAGACAGTTGGGGAAAAGGTCCAAAAAGAGAGGCTCAAAAGAAATAAGATGCCTAGATCTCATATATACAAAATAGCCACATTTCTTGAGAACTGGTTTAATGCCAGAGGCAATGAAAGTTATTGCTATATATTAGAAAAAACTAAAACAAAAAAAGATGAGGATACCTTAAAGCTTGGGATAT
The DNA here is from genome assembly GCA_023622545.1 of Methanobacteriota archaeon. Classification (GTDB taxonomy): domain Archaea; phylum Methanobacteriota_B; class Thermococci; order Methanofastidiosales; family Methanofastidiosaceae; genus Methanofastidiosum. The sequence goes on from JAMNZA010000002.1 coordinate 5,121, forward strand.
TATCTCTTGATCCACGACCTATAACAACGCAGGTTCTTGATTATGTATATGGATCTGTGCACATGTCAGGTACCCTTGAACCGTTAGAAGCTTACTCAGATATGATTGGTATAAAAAATCCAGTTTTCAAAGTATTTCCTTCACCATTCTCACCTACAAATATTAAAGGGATAGTAACTAAAGGTGTTACCACAAAAGGAACACATAGAAATGAAGAGATGTATAAAAAAATCACGTCTAAAGCAATAGATATTATCCACTCCGTCCCTGCCAATGTCGGGATATTCTGTTCTTCTTATGAAGTTCTTGATGGTTTACTAAATTCAGGTATAGCTCTGATGTCAGATAAGCCGTTATTCATAGAAAGGAGGAATATGGATTCAAGAGAAAATGATATGTTGGTATCAGACTTTAAATTTCACTCTGGCAAGGATGGCGCAGTCCTATTAGGAGTTATGGGTGGGAGAAATGCTGAGGGAGGGGACTACCCTGGCAACGAGATGAACACCGTCGTTATAGTTGGTGTACCTTATGCTAGGCCAACACCAAGAATAGAAGCCCAAATTAACTATTATCAGAAGGTCTTTTTTGGTAAGGGTAAATATTATGGATACTACCTACCTGCCCATAGAAAATTAAGTCAGGCCGCGGGAAGAGCCCATCGACTTGTTTCAGATAAAGCGTTGATTGTTTTTCTAGATGAAAGAGTTGCCAACAAATTTGTTTCAAAAGACATCCCAAAATGGATAAGGGACAGCCTAGAATTTGTCCCCGACTCAGAAGATATTCTAAAACAGAAGCTAAAAGTGTTCTTTGAAAATCACAGATAAATTTAAAAGATATGTAATTTAGTATTGGTAGGGATAGGATGAAGGAAATTGATTGCCCGGTATGTCTTGAAATCATTGATTTTAAAGAAGTAAAGGATGGACTTAACATAGAGTGCCCATTCTGTGGTGAAGAACTCATTTTAGTCAATTTTGAAGATGAGTGGGAACTTATTGAAAAAGAAGAGATATTGGGATGGTACGAAGAAGAAGAGACCTTTGAGGACAGCCTTGAAGAAGATCTAATTTACGACAACTAATCCCATTTGATCCTGTGGTGATTTGGTGGGAGAATCTGATTCCGTTAATAAAGAAATTTACAATTTATTTTTACAGAATAACCTTATTCTTACTGTTAATTCCGTGGACTCTTTATCATCCATTGAAAAAAATAAGTATTCTGAGCTAATTGAATTTTTAAAAGAAAAGGGAAAGGTTTTTGTTGATGATAACGACCTTGGGGATTTTAAAAACTGCAATAAAGAAAAGGAAGCCCCTTTATTAGAAGAAAAGGAAAATCTCGAGGTTGACTCAGAAGATACTGAATCTGATATCAAAAGGTCAATTAATGCTAGAAGAATACCCGCTAAAGAGCATGAAGCTGAAATTAAATTTACTAAAAATATCAAATCAGAAAATGTGTCACCTGGTTCTATTGAAGATTTTGTCAGGCTTTTTAATGATAGATACGCTAAAATGAAGAAAATGTTTAGAGAAAGACCCTCAACTAGAGACTTCATGACGGTTAGTGAGGCATTGCGCTCGAAGAAAGGCGATCAGGTAAGCGTAGTCGGGATGATAACTGAAAAGAATGAGTCAAAGAAAGGAAATCTAATTTTAACAGTTGAGGACGACACTGCGAGAATCAAGGTATTTTTTTCAGGCTCAAAGGAGCTTGATGAACAAGTAAAATTTATAATGCTTGACGAGATAATATGGATTAAAGGCTCCCTCGGAGATGGGATAATATTCGGGAAGGAGTTTGAATTTCCTGATTTACCTATTTCAAGAGAAGTGCATAGAAGCGAAGTTGATCTTTGCTCTGTTCATATTTCCGATATACATGTCGGGTCTAACGCTTTTCTCGAAAAATCTTTTTTGAAGTTTATAAAGTGGTTAAATGTCAGGATGGGTTCACCTGCTCAAAGAGAACTAGCTTCCAGAGTTAAGTACCTAGTTATTGCGGGCGATCTAGTTGATGGAGTTGGTACATACCCGAATCAGGAAAAAGATTTGAAAATACTTGATGTTTATGATCAATATGATAGACTCTACGAACTGCTTTCAATGGTCCCAGATTGGATAAGAATTATAATGTCACCTGGAAATCACGATGCAACTAGAAATGGTGAACCTCAGTTACCTGTAGAAAAACAGTATGCCGAAAAATTGTATGAGCTGCCCAACGTCGATATGGTGCCAAATCCAAGCTTTTTTGAAATGAATGGTGTTGGAACAGTGATTTATCATGGGACAAGCATATATGACTTTGTTGAAGGAATACCTGGGATAGGCCATGACAAGCCAGTGCCCGCTATGAAGGAAATGTTGAGAAAGAGACATCTTGCCCCAGTATACGGTGGAAAAACACCTATATCGCCGGAAGACAAGGACTATCTACTGATTGATTCATACCCTGAAATATTTCATACTGGCCATATACATGTGAATGGTTATGGTAATTATAGAGGAACATCTATGATTAATTCAGGAGGGTGGCAAGCACAAACAGATTATCAGAAGATGAGAAATATTATGCCCACCCCAGGAAGAGTTCCAATATTTGATTTGAAAACTCACAAGATTTCGATTATGGGATTTTGCAACGAAAATGGGGGATACTAATTGATAGAGGCTTATTTTGAATCGCTGGAAAGTGAAACAAAAAGAGCCTATGAAATTGCTCAAGAAGCAAGAAAAAAAGGATTGGATCCCTCACCATCTGTAGAAATGCCATTGGCTGCCGACATGGCCGGAAGAATTGAGGGAATAGTTGGACCCAAAGGTGTAGCTAAAAAAATAAAAGAATTAGACATAGAAGGCAATTCCAGGGAGAAAATAGCAATTATAATAGCCGATGAAATTATTGCTGAAAAATACTCAAAAATGAATTCAAAGGAAAAACTAGCTGAACAAGCAATAAGGACGGGACTTGCAATATTGACTGAAGGTATTGTTTCAGCTCCCCTTGAAGGTATTTCTGATGTAAAGATTAAATCCAATTTTGATGGGACGGATTATTTGGCATTGTACTTTGCTGGACCTATAAGATCAGCTGGTGGTACCGCGGCTGCACTTTCTGTTCTGTTGGGCGATTATGTCAGAAATAAACTAGGCCTTGCTAAATACAAGGCAACTGAAGAAGAGATTCAGAGATTCATAGAAGAAATTGAGTTATATGAAAGAGGTAAAACACACCTGCAGTACAGACCATCAAATAAAGAAGTAATAACTGCACTTACTAACATACCAATTGAAATAACTGGAGAAAGTACTGAAGATTTTGAAGTATCAGGTTATAGGAATCTTCCTAGGATAGAAACAAATAAAGTCAGGGGAGGAGCCCTCCTCGCATTGGCAGAGGGTGTCATCCAAAAATCTAAGAAAATTGAAAAAGTTTTAAAAGTATTTGAACTTGAAGGCTGGGAATTCATTAAGACAATAAAGAAAGAAGAAAAGAAAGAAAGTGACAGTGACGCTGACAAAATAAAACCTAACTGGAAGTACCTATCTGATCTACTTGCGGGAAGGCCTGTAATTGCACACCCTGGAAGCAAAGGTGGGTTTAGGATAAGGTATGGTAGGAGCAGAGACACAGGATTTGCTGCATGGGGATACCACCCAGCAGTAATGGAAGTAGTAAACAGATTTATAGCAGTAGGAACTCAATTAAAAACAGAAAGACCAGGGAAGGCTACAGTGGCTATGCCTGTTGATTCCATATTACCTCCTTTTGTTAAGTTTAAAGATCAAAGTTGTGATTGGCTTTATTCCTATAAGGATATTAAATTTGATGAAATAGTTGAAGTTATATTTTTAGGGGATGTTCTAATTGCATACGGCGATTTTGTAGAGAATAACCACATATTATTACCATCGGGATACGTTGAAGAGTGGTGGGAGCAAGAATTTGAAAATTCCCTAAAAGAAAAAGGTGAACTTGAAAAATATAAGGATATTTTACAGGATAAAAGAATTCCTGATGAAAAAGAGTCTATTGAGATATCCAAAAAATACAATATTCCATTACACCCAAAACACACCCTCTTTTGGAATTACATATCAAGTGATGATTTAGATTATTTAATTAACTACAAAGGGTACTTCATTAACGAGAACGTAATAGATTTCCCACTGGAAGATGATTCAAGAATAAAAAGAATAATTGAAAATCTTTGTGTTTCTCATAAAGTTTCCAATGGCAAGGTCATAATTGAATCTCATATCTTGTCATTAATACTATCGGGGAAACAGGCTTACGGAGAAACTATTTTAGATAGAGTCTCAAACTTATTAGGGGTAAAAGTAAGAGACATAATCCCAACAACTGTTGGTTGCAGGATGGGGAGGCCTGAAAAGGCAAAAGAGAGAAAGATGAGCCCTCCAGTTCATGCACTGTTTCCAATAGGTATGAATGGAGGTTCAACTAGAAGTATCGTGAAGGCTTCTCAAAAAAATTTCATTGAAGTTGAATCTGTAAATAAAAGGTGCCCAAAATGTAATACCAAGACACATCTGACAAAATGCCCTAACTGTGAAAGCATGACAAAGATGTATATGAGTTGCTCAAAACAAACATGCACCTATGAAACTTCCAGTGGAGTAAGTGATAAATGCCCAGAGTGTGGCTCCCGTCTAGTTGTATATTCTAGAAAGAAAATTAATCTAAAAGAAGATTTAGATCTTGCATTAGTAAATACAGGAAGCCAATTTCCCAAAGAACTTAAAGGCGTCCAAGGTATGAGTTCAGAATACAAAATTCCAGAGCTATTAGAGAAGGGAATACTAAGGGCTGAAAACAGTATTTATGTCTTCAAAGATGGTACATGTAGGTATGATGCAACTGATGCACCACTGACTCATTTTATACCGAAAGAAGCAAATGTGAGTATTGAAAAACTAAAAAAAATAGGTTATTTAACTGATTATAACGGAAATGAGTTATTAGATGAAAATCAAATCCTGGAGTTAAAGGTACAAGATATTATTGTACCAATCGATTCAGCTAATTATTTAATAAATATTTCAAAATTCATAGATAGCTCATTGGAAAATATTTATGGACTGAAGAAGTTCTACAACCTTGAAAAAGAAGAAGACCTCATAGGGCAGCTTGTTGTAGGATTGGCACCACATACATCAGCAGGGACCATTGGAAGAATAGTTGGCTTTTCAAACACAAAAGTTGTATACGCTCACCCTTATTTCCATGCTGCGAAGAGAAGAAATTGCGATGGTGATGAAGATTCAATAATGCTTTTGATGGACACCTTACTTAATTTTTCAAAATACTTTTTACCAAAGACAAGAGGGGGACAAATGGATGCACCTCTAGTATTAACAACAAGAATTGATCCTCATGAAGTTGATAAAGAGGTACACAACATGGATGTCACAGATAGATATCCATTAGAATTCTATGAGGCCACGCTAAAATATTTACATCCTAAGGAAATAAAAATTGAAAGGGTAGAAAACAGATTAGGAACAGAAAAGGCATATACAGGCATTAGATTCACTCACCACACATCTGACATATCAAATGGGCCAAAGGCAAGTAGTTATACCACCTTAAATTCTATGGAAGAAAAACTAATGTCACAGTTTGATGTTGCAAAGAAAATAAGGGCTGTTGACGAAAACGATGTTGCAGAAAGAGTTCTAAAGACTCACTTCATTCCAGATATCAAAGGAAATATAAGATCATACGCAAAACAAAGTGTCAGATGCACAAAGTGTAATACTAGTTACAGAAGAGTTCCTCTTTCTGGCAAATGTTCTAAATGTGGCAATAAGCTTGTTCTAACTGTAACTAAAGGTTCAATAGAAAAATATCTCAAGTTAAGTATAGATATAACTAAAAATTATAAAGTAAAGGAATATACATGCCAAGAGATTGATTTAGCTGACTCAGAAATAAAAATGAACTTTAGAGAAAAACATAAACAGTTGTCAGTTTCAGATTTTTGTTAGACAATAAGAAAAGAATTATTAAAAATCAAATAATTTTTGATATTTCATCGGCTGTTCTTTTCATATCAAGGAAGACCAAACCTAGTTTAGCATCTTTTCTTGCCAGTGCTGTTAATACAGCTTCTTGACCCGCTCCCATCATCAGTACATATCCATTAATACCTTTAACAAATACTTGTTCAAGGGATCCTTTTTTTAATTCTTTTGAAGTTCTCTCTCCTAACGAGAGCATAGCCGCTGACATTGCAGCCACCCTATCTTCTTCAACATCTTGGGGTAATGCACTAGCAATAATAAGGCCATCTATAGACACGACTGCTGATGCTTCTACATCAGGCGTAGTTGCTTCAAGTTCCTTTAATAAATCTGTTAAGTTCTGAGTTCTAGTCTTTTGAGCCATTATATCTCCAATTTATATATCTGAATGGCTTATATATAAAGTTTTAGATATTAAGAAAAATATGAAAGTAAGACCAATATTAAAATAATATAAAAGAGAGCACGGTAAACTTCGTCAAATCCTATCGTTTGACCTCGAACTATTTCGGAATTATGAACCTTAGACTATTAGTATCGGTAAGCTGAATACCTCGCCCGAAGGCTTGGTAATTACACTACCGACCTATCAACCGGATCTTCTATCCGTGTCTTCGTCTCTAACTAAAGTTATAGTCACCTATCCCCTTTTGCTATTAGAGAGTGGTTGTCTATTTTCAGGGATTA
>JAMNZA010000059.1 GCA_023622545.1 Methanobacteriota archaeon
CCCTAAATAGAAGAAAATGCTCATAGAATTTTGAAGCAGTTTTATCCTATCTTGTGTAACTATATAATTTTCAACAATGAAGATTAAGGCAGGCATTGAACCTTCTTTTGCCATTGTACTAACCTTCGAGGTAATTGTCACATCTTTCTGAAAAGTTTCAATTGATTGGCCTGAATTTACATTTAGATTAAGTGTATGCTCCCCAGGCTCTTTGTATTTTGCCTTGAATATGAGTTCTTTAGTTTCTCCTGATTTTAAAGAACCTTTCCATAAACCCTCAACGACGTCTAAACCTTTTCCCTGTAAGCTGATTTCTAATCCATCAGCATTTACTTTACCTGTGTTAGCTACGGTAAATGGGATATCAAAAGTATCTCCTTCTTGGGATTCAAGTTTTTTAGTTACAGTAAGTGTAACATTAGGTGAGTATTCTGTGATATTAATAGATTCAGGATGATAAATGTTTATAGTTGCGTTATCTGCTCCAGATTCAATTAATTCAAAAAGAAAATTATTTATTGTTTTTACTGAGCGTTTTCTTATTGGATAATCCTGGCCATCTACTTTTATAGTAGCAGAAACACTAGAGATATCTGTGACTTTAAAGTCAACCCCCCCTATGTTAAAGGTATCTCCATTTTTTATTGTAACTTCTGATTTAGACATTGGTGTCAAATTTGGGGTTGAATACACTGTAAACTTAATACCATTTTCTGTAAGATTTAGGACTTTAACTCTTATATTACCAAATGAGATTATCTCGTCCGATATGCCGTAATGTGTTTCTGACTCGGTATTATTCTTGACATTGACAATAAGTTTATTTTCACTCCTATTAACTATCATTGAGTATAATGTATCTGCACTTCCATAATAAGCTGATATTGGTGTTTCAACCATCTCTCCTGAATAAATTGGGACCATTCCCTTCAGCACATCTTTTTCGGTATATGCTAATTTGAAGTTTGCAGCGCCCTGATCAAAATAGATTGTGACTACAAATATCGAGTTGAACTTAATATCCTCAAACTCAACGCTCATAGGTATATCTCGGACCTTAATTATATTAGGGACTACAACTGTTTTTATGATTTCGTTAGTGTATTTGTTCATTTGTAAAATATTTAGTTCAATGGTATTGATACAAGTTCCATCATATAGATCTTTATCACACTTGGTAATTTCCATAAGCCTTATCCCATAATTATAGAGACTAGTTCTTAATGTATATTCTTCATTTGTTTTTTCATAAAGAGGTATCATCACAGTTATCTCTTTATCTGCATCTGCTCCAAAAGCTGGATTTATCGAGCATATCAGCAATAAGCATGTAAAAACTGACAAAAAAGCCTTCTTCATTGAACATATTGTCAGAGTAAGGCTTAAAAGACTTATTATATACTTTCTGTCATGATAAAAAAGGCATTGCCACTATTACTTATTTCATTGTTTTTGCTTCCCTTATACGGGGCTGCAGATGCCGATCCAAAGGTAGAACTAACATACCCCATTGAAACTGACCCTGGGAAAATAATTTTTATAGATGTAAAACTTACAAATACCACTTCTGAAATGCTTTGGGACTTGAAAGCAGTAATAGATCCTGATGAAATACCCATAGATATAAAGAATTACATTAATGTAATAGACGGCGAAAAGAAGTTTGTTGAAGATTCTGACCACAGTATAAATATACAAGACCAAGTTACTACAAGATTGTCAATTCAGATTAATGGAAACGCCGAACCTGGAAATTATAGGATACCACTTGCAATCAGGGGAGAAATTGGAAACTGCAGACAAGGTTGTAAGCCATATCTACTAGTTAAAAATATTGATTTCAAAGTAATTAAGGAGTTCCCGTCTCTAAAAATTGAGTTAGCCCCTTATTCCAAGGAAGTATTCCAAGGTCAGGATGTAACAATACCTTTTAAGATATCAAATTATGGAGAAGGATACGGTAGAAGTGTAAAAGTTAGTATTCCTGAAAATGCAAATTATCAATATTCCTTTGATATTAATTCGATCAGTTTTTTGAACTCACAAGAACAAAGAATTGTTAACTTGAATATAATCACAAAAGGTGATACTCCATCTGGTGATTACAAGACGGATATAATTGTTGAATATTTTGATGCATATGGAGATAAAAAAGCCACAACTCAATCTATCTCTTTTTCTGTAAAGGATTCCGCGGTAGTCAAAAATGCGGAAAACTACTACACACAAGCAAATACTTACTTTGAAAAGAAAAACTATTCAAAGGCACTTGAATTCTACCAAAAATCAAGAGAGGCGTACCAAGAAGTTGGACTAACTAGCAAGGTAAATGAAATTGATTCTAAAATACTATTAGTTAATACTGCGATTGAAGAGTCAAAAGGTAATATTGGGCCAATGACATATATCATATTTGCAATATTGCTCA
>JAMNZA010000040.1 GCA_023622545.1 Methanobacteriota archaeon
CAAGGGTCTAGAAATAATAAAAATGCAAAGGTAAATTGGCGATTCACTACTGAAGATGCTAGAGTTAAACTCTCCCGGCTTTATCCGACATTAGATATTTGACGAGACACTAGGATTCATATCCACCATTATGGGTTTTATTTTTTTATAAGTATTATGTTATTCTTAATTAATTTAATAATGATATTTTTAATCTTTGATTGCGATATTAATAACGCGAATATAGCCATTAATAAAGATAATCCTGAAATCACTAGGCCAATTAAAGATGCCATACTTGGAACGAACCAACAGTGTATAAGGATTATTAAAGTAATCGTAGACAAAAAGATCAGAAGATATTTAATTATATTATCCGCTATTTTATCCCAATCCAAAACATCTAAACGATTAGTATTTACTACTTCAGGACTTGTTTCAGTTGTTCTTTCCTCTTCAGGCTTGATCTCTTCAGGCTTGATCTCTCCAGGCTTGATCTCTTCAGGCTCCTTAGGTGCCTTCTCTTCAGGTTTCTTCTCCTTAGGATGGTTTTCTCCTTCTTGGTGATCAAGAGTCATTGGATTTGATGCTGCATTATTGACTTTTTCAATTGTATGGATGTTTTTTTACTAATTTTTCTACCTCGCTCATATCATCAGGAGTCATCTCCCATAAACACTCGATGATGTCGTTCGATAAAAAACTGGTTAAAAACCTTTCGATTTTTTCAGGGTCTAAAAATTTTTGGTTTAGAAGATCAATAAAATATTGCCAAATATTTGGATGTATAAAAGAATCTCTCAAGCAAGTAGCTATTAAGGTTTCTACTTTTATATCTGATTTAGGATCTTTTAACCAAAGTAATTCTGTTATAAATCTATCTAAGTATACTTCTGGAATGGTAGGTTTATCTTCATGCATTTTCCAATTATAGTTTACTAGCCCTTGATCTGCAGTTAAAAAAATTGCTTTTGCATCTTCAAAGCTAAGTATTGGCTCTTGGCCTCTAATTTCTTTTATTTTTAACAATATAGATACATCGTGATCAATTGCCTTTACTCCATCATAAATTTCTATCTTTCCATCTTTATTAATACCTTTCTTTTTTGGTCGGTATCCACTAATTACAGTTCTCATCTTTTCTATTGTTTTATAATTAAAATTATTAAGATCAATATTATTTTCAACTATATTAATTTTTAAATCACTTATTTTAGTATTTATATTAGTTATTATTTCGATTATATCATGTCTTTTAAAACCTTGTTTCTTAAAATATGAACACATCGTGGTAACCAATGCGTCTTTGCTATAATTTGCCTTTTTAGTTGTGCAAAAGTAAAGAACTCGCGTCAATTCATCTACAGTATTATTAAATACGTTTAACTTAAAGTTCCATTCTTCTAGCATATTTAATAATTCTTTAGCAGGTTCAGTAAATTCTTCAAATTGGTATCCTAAAAAATAAATTAATAAATTTGTGTCTATAAAGATGTCGGGCTTGGCAAACTCTTTTTTATATTCAAAATATTTCTGATCCATATTGTAAACTAACGATATAAGTGTTCCCTCAATCAATTCCTTAATTAGCTCATAATTCTCTTGGTTATCTTTTTTAACTTTTTTTTGTATATTCACACAATAATTTATCACTTTTCCTTTTTGACATATTGAAGTAATTTTCTATTTCTTCATGAAGGCTCGAACTCATATCTTTACCATGAGTATAATGTAGCAATGGAGAAACATTTCTATTGACAAAATCAAGAAATGCTTCCCGAGTCTCTAAAATGTTATTGGGCAAAGATTTTTTTTTGGTGTTTTACTTTGTTGTGATTTCCTTATTAAGAATTCCATCACATCTTTATAGAAAGTCTCCAATTTCGCATTTATTTTATTTTCATCATATTTATTAGATTCAACTAAGCCTTCTTGGGATAAATAATAATAGAATATTTGGGCATTAGATTTTTTCTCATCTATTTTTATAAATTTAGATTTGAGAGTATGGCCAATTATTTCTTGAAGGGGCGTTCTTGGAATAAAGAGACCGTATTCAGAAAGCAAATATCTTTGGATATCTTCTAATCTTTGTAGCTCTATATTATTTTTTAATTTTAATATAACAAAAGGTATAAATGATAATTTATAATTGCGGTTATTATCAACGAAATAGCTATACACTGCATAAGATATTTTTAACTTTTTGTCAGCATCTAATTTCGGAAACTGGACCATGTAATTTAGTAGCCAACGAGCATATATTTGTCTTTCCCTTGAATTTGTGGCTATTTTCGTTTTCACAAAGGCAAATCAATTTGTGGAGTCCTGAAATTATTTCGCGCCCGTCCAAGTTTAATATAGTCTAATTTATTCATATATCCTTCACAACCCGAACAGTCTATGACCGATAGCAAAATAGGCTTCAAGGG
>JAMNZA010000133.1 GCA_023622545.1 Methanobacteriota archaeon
GGGCGGCAAGTGCTTTGCCTTTTTTCTGACCTTCCCTCTTCGATATCCCACTTACGCCCTCAAACTCCGGCGCTAGAACCTCTACTTCACCTAGATCTGATTTTACTAGATTTCTTATCTCAGTATTTAGAGCAAATGTTCTCTTCTTCTCATTCTTCTTATCTTCGTTCCAATCATCAGGTATTGGGTTCGGCAAAGGATCTTCATCATGTATTACCAAATATGGAATATTAAAAGCATTAGCAATAACAATGTATAATGGAAGATTGTGTTTAGAGCCACAGTCTATGATCGAAATATCATGATCGAAAATATCAAGTTTTTCTGCTAGGAATGGTAAAATGCATTTCTCCGTGTCACCTTCTACAAATATTACTTTTTTAGCAAAAAACATTTCACCGCGATCAGGATTTATCCAATGAGCCATATGAAATCTTTTCTTTCTGTCATCATTATCAGTACCTTCGAATAAATCTGTAATACATTGACGGACATGGCTGCTTCCAGCAGGAGAATCCTTAGCAATAATTGCAATTTCCTTGTAGTGCTCAAGATCGACGAAATTTGTTGAATGTGTACAAATAAATACCTGATGTTCTTTTGTCTCAGATATATCACGCAGAACTCTTGCTAATTTCCGTTGTGCTTGTGGATGTAAAAAAAGTTCGGGTTCCTCTATAGCGAAAATTATAGTTTGAGACTGTTTTCGCGGTGCAGGCTCGTTATCATCATTTTTCTCCTCACTATGTAATACTTTTGACCAGACGCGAAGAAAAGCAAACATCATAGCCCGCTGTAGCCCATTTCCCTTATGGTCAATAGGTGTTTTAACTCCATCATTGACCTGAATATCAGTACCAAGCTCAAAAAGACGCTCAAGTTCCGGAGGGGTAACCTCTATATTCACTTTCACATCCCACGAACTAAGCTCTTCTTCAATAGATTTTTCAATGTTTGCTATTTCATTCCCGCCTTCTTTGTTACTGCGATTGTTTAGATTATTAACCACGTCTTTAAGCTGATTGCTAGCAGCGATGAAAACAGGATTTCTTTTAGCCATTTCCTGTATAGCTCGATTCAATAGTCTACCAAAAGTTGTTGTCGTCTTAACTTTTATTTCGTCAGTCAAGTCGCGAACTGCAGGTATCAAATAGAAATCAGGTAGAATTCCTGCTGCAACATTTTTGGAACCAAGTAGTGGCCCTTCTTCCAATCTTCTTAAAAATTGCAAATCATCTTGATGATTTTCGATATATTTTTGTTGCGCTTCTTCAATATCTTTCTTCGTTAAACGCCCAGACAAACTAACAATGTCTTTCAGCGGTATTGCGTCTAGTTTCTCTTTTGAGGCATATTCGCCCGCCTTATCCGATCGAAGCCATTCCTCTTTGGGTTCTTCAACATAGCCATTATAAGATATTACAACCTCACTATTGATTAATTGCGCAGTTTTGCGAATACATATTGTTTCATCAGACAAAACATACTTCTTAAAAGTATTTCTCTCTTGTTCTGTTAGCCCATTAAAAGTCAACTCAACCCAAAGGTTATTGTCTTCATTGCTTCGTCCTATAAAAAAATCTTGTTCTGTTGGTTTATTGGATGTTGTCAGACAAAACTCAATCGCAGCAAGAACATTAGATTTTCCATGATTGTTGGGGCCCAACAATGTGACCATTGATAAGCATTCCATATCCAATTCACTGATGCTACGGTAGTTATGAATTCTTAGCTTCCTAATACGCATAATCAACCTCTTGGTATTTCTTTTTTCAGTATAGACAAATCTGAATGTTTAATGAGCAAGTATTCTTTAATGAACATAACCTTTTTGCAAAAATGGAGCATATTGATGAATTCATTATTTTATTATTCCTTTATCTTTTATAGACCTTTCAATTAATGAATATTTCCCCTTTAATTTTTGCCCCTCCTGGTCTCGACTTTTGGCAGAACCTAGGCACTTGATTATTCTTTCTTTCTGGAATTTTATTAGTTGGGATTTGAATTCTATGCCCTGCTGATCATTCATTATCCTATTTCTTCCTTATTAAATGCCAACTATTTGACAATTTAGTCAATTCTTAGTCAATTATTAGTCAAATTAGTCAATTGATAGGTAATTCCTTTCCCTGATTTTCCTTTCATAGTCAAAATTCCTTTTTCTACAAGATGAGATAGATCAATCGTTGCCATTTGTCTGGATATATTTCCAAGTTTTTGATATTCTTTATTGGTAATCTTGCCATTCTCTTTCACGTACATTACTGCCTTGATCTGTCTTTCGTTTAATCCTCTTTTTCTTAACTCTTCCTCATTAAAAATGTCTTTATGAAATACGACGGCAAATTCTCCCAGACCTCCCTTTCTTTCTACAAATTCAGGCTCAGGAAGGTTCTGTTCTTTACAC
>JAMNZA010000071.1 GCA_023622545.1 Methanobacteriota archaeon
TTTTCAGGTATCCTACCCTTCTCAGTGTAGTATTTCCCGAGTCTCCTAATTTTAGCTTCAATTAGCTCTAACCCTCGTGTAGAGTGGAGATCTTTTGGGTTAAGCTCAAGATGCTTTCTCAAGTTGACGGCTCTAGCTATAAGATTGAAAAGGTCTTCTGGAAATTCAGTCTGGAGATTATTCTCCTTTAGAATTTCATTGATACTCTTTCCAGTGATAAGTCTTACATCAGGGATACCATATTGATCCCTTAATATAATTCCTACCATGCTTGGACCATGACCTTCTTTTGACATAGTAACTACTAAATCAACAACCTCTTCTGGCCTTTTTTCAACCCAATGTGGCACCGATGTTCTTGTAGGTTTCTTTGACCCGGATTTTCCTCTTCTTCTAGAATGCATTCTTGCCATTTATTCAACTCCATTTTCAAGGTATTTAACCATAGCATCAAGGGCTTTTGCTCTATGAGAATACTTGTTTTTCTCTTCGGTACTAATCTCGCCAAATGTTTTAGAAGATTCTAAAGGAATGAAAATTGGATCAAATCCAAACCCCTCTTTTCCTCTAATCTCATTTGAGATTTTGCCCATTGAAATTCCTTCAAATGTGTGGGGCCCCTTATCATAAAGAGCCACTACGGATTTGAAGTAAGCGCGTCTATTAATTACACCTAATAGAAGCTTTAAGATACCATCATTGCCGATGGTCTCTTGGACATACCTTGAGTACGGTCCAGGGAAGCTATTTAATTCATCTATGAACAGTCCCGAGTCCTCTAAAAAGAAGGGACTTTTAAACCTTTCGCTACAAAAATCAAGCCCATACAAAGCTATTTCTTTAAGATCTGAGGCCTGAATTTCAGGGTAATCAAGTCTCAACTGTATTAGTTCAATATCAAGATGTTTTATCTTAGCCTCAGCTTCTTTGAATTTACCTTTGTTACTTGTGATAAAATATAGTTCTTCCATGTACTAAATAACAATAACCCTTATAAAAAAATTTCTTAAATCAGAGGTAATGGAAGCTCTTAAATCAGATAGTAATTCACAGAAACTCAGAATTATGGTCATTGGGGTAGGTGAAGACACTTTCAAAATACTTGAAAATAAACCCCAAAACTTAGACATCAGAACAGTTGCAATAGGTTATGACAAAGATAAATTAAAATTTTTAAAAATTGAGAAAAAATTTTTCGTAAACGATACTTTGAAAAAAAACATCATCAATTCTAAGAATGTATTGGGATTATCAAAAGTAGCTTCTAAAGTTGAAGAAGAATTTAAAGATTATTTTAGTATAGCTAATATTGTATTTGTTTTATCTAATCTTGAAGATACGAATACTAAACTATCATCCCTTCTGCTTAAACTTGCTAAAGAAAGTAAGGCGATCTCAATACCAGTAATAAAAGCTAACGATATTATGGGGAATAACAAAGACGCATCTAAAGAAACTCTTTCTGAACTAAAGAAGTATTCTCAAGCATTTATGATAAGAGAAGATGAGCAAAAAACTATATTTTCTAAAGGGTATTCACCTTTTTGGGAAAAAATAGAAGGGCTATACTTCTCTTTAGCTAATCCAAGTCTTGTCAATATCGATTTTGCTGATTTTAGAACTGTAATAAACAAGGGTGGTGCCTGTTACATTGGCGTTGGAGAAGGCAAAGGAACTAAAAAAGCGATTAACTCTTACGAGAGAGCTTTAAAATCAAAGTTTGATTTAGAATTGGAAGAGGTAAAGGGTGTTTTAATTAATATAGTAGGCAACAAGGATTTAGCCCTAAAAGAATCAACAAATGTTACAGGCCACATCGAAGAAAGAGTGCACAAAAGTGCAGAAATAATTTGGGGAGTATCCTTAACGGACAGTTCTCCTGACATACTGAAAGTCATTGTAGTTATGAGCGGAGTAAAATATCCTGAACTTAAAGGGTACTTGCCTTAGTTTATTTCTATTGGTGGCGAAGTAGGTTTACTTTCGGGGACTGTTGGGACAAGAATTCCTTCATCCATGAGTAATCTTACTACAACATCTATTATTTGCCCATTCAGTTCGATTTTTTGCTCAGTTGCTTCAGTTACTGGTAAATCGAGGTCAACATATATCCATCCTTTGTTTCTTGTGCCATATTGATCATAAATATAATTTATATCTGAAACATTTGTTTTAGCTCCATAGAAATCAATCACTGCTTCAAAAGGATAGTATTTGTCGGAACCATAGTTTTTGAAAACATTGTAGCTGGATAATACACCAATAATTATCCCATAATTACCGTCTTTTTTATAATCGTAAAGGACACATTCTTTATAGTAATCTGTAGTAATTGGATATTCGCCCGTATTCCTATACTCTTTTTCAAAGTTTGAGAAATTTCTCCATACGTTAGAGTCATATTGGTATATTTTTTTGACTTCAAATATGCCGTCTTTGTCTAGATTCCAGTAATCTTCTGCTAATTTACCTGATAGATATCTAATCCATCTGTCTATTACGGCATCTTTTCCATCATCAGTGTAATAAGATTTTTCAAAAGGATTTTCTAAAATAAGTGTTATACTAGAGCCCGAAATATTGTAATCAAAATCGGATTGAGCGGCATTATTTTTTATTGCCTGATTATTTTCAAATATTCTCAATAGGAGGTCTGCCATGCTTATAGCTTCATTAGATGCTTGTGGGAATTTAATCTGCATGAAATCTGAAACATTCGGGGGAAGTTTATTTAGATATGTTGTATATAACTCTGTCCTTTCCTTTGTTTCGGCTTGAGTTGTAATCACAGAAAGAATAATTTCATTAAGAGCAATTTTACTAAAGCTTTCTTTAGAGATAAGGTTGTTCAATATTGTATTTTTCTGATCTTCAGGAAAACCCCTGTATTGTAAATAATTCCTACAAAATTCTAGATTTTCAGGTGTTTTAAGATCGGATACAAGCCCTCTTGTTGTGTCGGGATCAATAACAAGCATATTAAAATCATAGTATCTTCTTGAGCCTTTAAATGCTAAGTCAATATAGTAAAAATCCCCTACTCTTACTATTTTCCCCTCGTTTATTTTCTTGTTAATGTATTCTTCGCCGACGATTGCTTTTCCTTTATCCAAATCATCAAGGGTAAGTTTTCCTTCGAAATCATCAAGATTCGGATTTTTGTCATTACAACCTGAAAGAAATAATGAAACAATTATCATGCCCAAAGTAGAATACAATAAGACCTTATTTATCAAAATCCCTCCAGAATGTATACAGGGAGGTTTTGCCTGTGCTGTATAATTTATCAAGGGAGGAATCATTTATATAGTTTTCACTATTTTTAAAGTTTGCAACCTCTTGTGGGCCAATATAAGCAAACTTAATGTTGTAAGTGTCGAGCACTGAATAGTTCCCAGAATACAAGGATTTAATATCGTTACTTCTCTTGACATAATCCCAACTACCTGAAGCATATCCCCCTTCAACTGTTTTTCTTTCAGATACTTTCCCAAGAATTGGCGAGGTAAACCAGGAAGAGGCTACGGTAAAATCATTTTGTAGTGTATTTTTATTTAGGTACATAAAAGCAGAATATTCTTCATCTCCAAGCATGGGCTTTACCTTTGAAACATACTCGGCAGCAGGAAAAGAAGATATTATCATAACACCAATAATTGCAGCAATAACTGCTTCTTTTCTTTTTTCTTTTGTAAATTCAAATAAGGCAAATGCGCAGTAGAATGCAATTGGATATGCTAAGAATTCAATAAATCTAAATGGGAGTAAATCGAGACCTAAAAGGTAATTTCTTGAAAGCAAGAAAGCCATTATACCCCATGACAAGAGCATCAAATCTTCTTCCTTTTTTCTTAAGATTAAGAAGATTGTCCCTGGGATAGCTAAAGCCATTGTTATGTATCCAAGTTTTACAGGATAGAATGATATCTTGAATATTCCTCCGTATGGTATGTTTGAGGCTATTCCGTTTAATGTCAGATGCACTATCAAAGGAGATGATAAAATGATAGTAACGATAGACATTATAAAAAATTCTTTTAGTTTTAATTCTTTTTTAGATGCAGATAGGAGAATTGTAAATAATAAAATTGAAAGAATAAAGACAATGAATGATAATCCATGGGTATAAAAAATGGCTGCAGATAACCCCCCAGAAACATACAAATATTTTTTGTTATTCAATCCAAGCAAATATGTTAGAAATCCCAAGGGAATTAAAACAAGAGCAAGGGACTGCGGTGAACCAATTATTCCTCGGTCTAATGAAGCAGGGATAATAATTACGAAAAAAGAAGATAAGAGTGCAACTTCTTTGCCATAAAATTTGTTTATTAAAAGAAACATTGAAATTGCAGATAGGGGGAATAATAAAGAAGGCAATAACCTTGCAGTGTCCATTATAGATAATCCGATATTTGCCAGTAATTTATACACAACCAAAAATAATATATGAAAAAGTGGCGGATAAGTATGGACTCTTCCTAAAGGACCAAATGAAACTGGATCAAAAAAGAAATATCCATTGGAAAAGTTTTCTACTATTCTCATGTGGTACCATATATCCCAAGATAACGGATAGCTAAATCTCCCATAAAGTGGAAAAGTTGCGGATAGTGATAGTAAAATTATTAGTGCAATTGCAAAGATAAAATATTTCAAATTTTTTGGATAATTTGGATTTATTTTTATAGGCAACGCCATTAATTATTAAGATAGACATCTTTTTATATAGTTTAGCGTATACTAGTGGGGATTAAATGAAGAAAAAAATAATTATTATGGGCGCTGCTGGAAGGGATTTTCATGATTTTAATACATATTTTAGAGATAATCCAAAATATGAAGTTGTTTGTTTTACTGCTACACAGATACCTGACATCGAAGATAGAGTATACCCCAAAGAATTAGCAGGACATTTGTATCCAAATGGGGTCCCAATATATTCTGAGAGTAGATTAAGGGATTTGATTAAAAAATATGAAGTGGATAAAGTTTTTTTATCTTACAGTGATATCTCCCACAACTACGTTATGGACAAAGCATCAATTGTTCTTTCAAGCTGCGCCGATTTTTCTATCCTCGGCCCAAAATCAGTAATGCTCAAATCAACTAAGCCTGTCATAAGCATATGTGCAGTTAGAACTGGAAGTGGCAAGAGTCCAACAACAAGAAAGGTAAGGGACATATTGAAAGGAATGGGGTTAAAGGTTGTAGTTGTTAGACACCCAATGCCTTACGGTGACTTACTCAAAGCGGCAGTTCAGCGTTTTGAAACATATGCCGATTTGGATAAAGCAGAGTGTACAATCGAAGAAAGAGAAGAGTATGAACCCCATATAGAAAACGGCACAGTTGTATTTGCTGGCGTTGATTATGAGAGGATATTAAGAGAGGCTGAAAAAGAAGCCGATATTATTTTATGGGATGGAGGAAACAACGATCTTCCATTTTTTAAGCCGGACCTACACATAGTAATAGCTGATCCATTAAGGGCTGGGCAGGAACTTAGTTATCACCCTGGAGAAGCTAACGCAATGATGGCTGATGTGATTATAATAAATAAAATAGACTCGGCGACGCCCGAGCAAATAGATACAATAAAAACTAACATACAAAAAATTAATCCTGGTGCAATTATAATTGATGCAAAATCCCCTGTTTTTGTTGAAGATGAAAAATTAATTTCGGGTAAAAAAGTATTAGTTGTTGAAGATGGCCCTACATTAACTCATGGAAATATGAGTTTTGGTGCGGGAATAGTAGCGGCAAAAAAATATAATGCTAAAGAAATTATCGATCCAAGACCATGGGCCGTTAGCACTATTAAAGAAGTATTTGAAAAATTTACTCAACTTGGTAAACTATTGCCTGCAATGGGATATAACAAGGAGCAGGTTGCAGAACTTGAGACCACAATAAATAGTGTTCCTTGTGATACAGTAGTTGTCGGAACACCAATTGACATAGGGCGGCTAATTGATATCAATAAACCACTTGTAAGGGTAAAATATTCTATAGAAGAGATAACTAAACCAGATTTAACAGATATAATGAAATCCTTTTGCAAAGAAAGAGGGCTTTAACCCTCTATAGAATCTATAACCTTTCTGTATTCCCTTAGTGACATGCCTAAAGCAGAGGATTCTGATATCAGTGCCGCTATTTCAATAACATTGAAAAGTTCATCAACTGTTGCACCAGCATTAATTGCATTTCTTATATGAACATCTAAGCAAAAAGGGGTCTTTAATGCAGTTGCAGCTGCGACGGCCGCAAGTTCAGCTGTTTTTGTGTCTAAAGCACTTCCTCCCATAAGGTGTATGACTCTTTTCGTCCTTGGAACAAAATACTCTTCATCTTTTGATAATTCTTGAGTTACAAAAGGGATTTCCCCATATTTTTCCTTTATTTTTTTCAATAGCTCTTCTCTCATTTTTGAGCCTCCTTTAATTTCCTAAGTCCAACTGCAAGTGCTGAAGATTCACTCATAAGTGCCGCTATAAGGATAACTTGAAATAGTTCTTCTTCAGTTGCACCGAATTTTATTGCTTGCTTTATGTGAAACGCAAGGCAGTGACTGCCATTATTACCAACTGCGCCCGCTATCGCATAGAGTTCAGTTTCTTTCGGTGAGAAAACTTTGTTTGATCCCATAAGATGAAAAAGTTTCTGCACTGATGTAACAAAATCCTTTTCGTCCCTTGAAATTTCCCTCAAGATAAACGGTACTTCACCATAAAAATCCTCTATTTTTTGTAGAGTTTTCTCAACGTTTAATATAGTCATCAGAACACCTTTATCAAAATTTTAAATAAATTGTTTAAATGTTTATGGGGATAATAATTCATAATTTATAGGCTTGAAAAACTATTCTTTTCTAGAGCTTTCTATAATTCTGTCCATTTCATCATAAATTCCCATCCTTCTTCCTCCATGCAAGAGGCGCTTGAAGAGATCCATATCATTTCCTTCCATGATTATTGTTATAACACCAGATACTCCCTCTTTACTGTCCTTCTCAGAAACAATAAATTGTAAGGAGCTTACGTCAATTTTCCAGGAGTATATCTCGTATAATCGTTCTATGTTTTCTTTATCTAGTTTTATTTGGGCTTTCATATAGGATAATAGTTCTAATTTCTTAAAAATATTATTCTTTTATTTTAATAGAAAATGGATATATATCCCTATCGTAATTAATATTCATGGAAGAAATAAAATTAAAGCCAATTGGTGTTGTGCATTCTCCTTTTAAGGAACCATCTGGAGTCCCAAAAGATTCAACTGATGGTATGGATTATCAAGGCACAGTAGAAATATTTCCACAATATAAGGATGGATTAAAGGATCTAGATGGTTTCTCCCACATAATGCTCCTATTTTATTTTCATAAGTCGGAGTACTACCACCTGATATCTAAACCATACCTTGATGATCATCCAAGGGGCGTTTTTGCAACAAGATCGCCTCATCGACCAAATCTTATTGGATTGTCTGTGGTCAAGCTCCTTAGAATTGATGATAATATACTCTATGTTAGGGGCATAGACATGATAGAGGAAACACCTGTACTTGATATTAAACCATATATTCCTGAATTCGAATCGAACGAAGGAATTAAGATAGGATGGCTTGAAGGAAAGATATAGTACGGGGATTCTTTAAAAATGCAATAATTTTATTTTTTTTAAGAAAAAGAGTGCAGGGCTTCTTAATATAATTCCAGTGCCCCGTACGCACCGAAATAGTTAAGTCGAGCACCCTAGGATAAACGACTTATACAAACTTTCGATTTCATTATGCATGGGCATCTATAATGAAAAAAGGCTTTTCGAGAGAGAAATATGCTTGATAGAAAATTCTTCAATTAATGAAGAAAATAAAAAAATTATCCTTGAATACAAAAGCTATCTAATCGCAACAAGAATCGGCATCCTGAGGACAGTTCGCTATATTATGATACTGAGATTGATATCTGAAAAATTTAATAATAAGACATTTTCAGAATGGACCAAAAAGGACGTAATTGAAGTTCTAGAGAAAATCGAAATTACAGACTATTCGCCACATACCAAAAGGGAGTATGACAAGACCCTGAAGAAGTTCTTCAAATGGCACAAGGGAAAGGACTGGGAAGGGCTTGAGTGCATCACAGGGAACAGAAAGATTGACAGAAAGCCTGACATCCTGTCCAAGGACGAAGTATTGGCTGTGATTAAGGCCGCAAGGCACCCCAGGAACAAGGCCATGGTAGCACTCCTTTACGAAGGGGGGTTCAGGATAGGTGAGCTTGCCTCGATTAAATGCAAGGACATAGAGTTCAACAATTATGGGGGCAAGGTGAAGGTAAGGGGCAAGACAGGCGAAAGATTGGTGCCATTTGTAATGTCAGAATCCTACTTGAAAATATGGATGAGTATGCATCCAGTACCAGAAGAGGATAGACCACTCTTCGTTGGTCTTTGCACTAAGAGCTATGGCAATTCACTAACCTACACTATGTACAGAAACATTGTGAAAAGGGCAGTCACCGACGCAGGAATCAAAAAGAGAATCACCCCCCATACGTTCAGACACTCCAGGGCAACACACCTGGCATCAACCCTGACAGAATCTGAAATGTGCCATTACCTTGGCTGGGAGCTTGGTTCAGATATGCCCAAGATATATGTCCATCTTTCAGGCAGGGACATTGACAATGCGATATACAATAAGGTCTATGGCCTTAAAACTGAGGACAGTAAGAATCAGAATAATATCAAACCGGTAGAATGCCCAAGATGCAATGAGAGCTGCGGACCTACTTCTGAATACTGCTATAGATGTGGGATGCCACTTAAGGAAGACAAAGTATTTGGAATAGAAAAAGAAGAAAATAGCATTAAAAAATTCTTCTATAAAGCTGCAGAAGAAAATATTGATTTAATAAAAGAGTTCAATAAGGCCTTAGAATTTATTGAGTCCTTTAAAAATGATACAGAGATGCAAGAAAGTTTAGAAGATGAAAGGAAGAGGAGAAGTCAAGCTAAAATTTAGAAAGATATTTTATTTTTTCTTTGAACTATCTTATAAATTTTTTTAATTTGTTTTGTCCTTAAAATTGGTGCTAAATCCACTATGAAATCTTATGTCTTGCGGGAGAAAAAAATATTAGACGCTTAGTTTACATTAATCTTTTATAGTTATAACTTTCAATTACCTACAAAAAATAATCTTCGTGATGATTATGAGTAACGATATCTTACTAGATAATCTAGAAAAATTAGGGGAATTATATCGGAATAATAAGGAATATCTCGGTCAGTGGGAAAAAAATGTTCTAAAAGATGAAAACAATTGGTGGGAGGCCCTAAAATTTTTTTTGAATCACTCCCTTATGAAAGGGCGTAGGGATTCATTATCATTGGATTATTATTACTTTACCTGTAAAGTTATTGAAGAGACATATAAGATCAATGAGGACAGAGGAGAGGCTTATAAAAAAATACAGAAGGATCGTGATAACAAGAAATTTGACTATAAAGAAATAGTTGAAAATTTCAAACGCGATGAGGGGAAAAAATTAAACTCCAATATTTTACTGAACAAAGAAGATAAAACAAATGAACAGAAAAAAAGTAAAAAGAACAAAGAAGAACTTGAAGCTAAAAAGATAATTAATAAAAAATTTAAGGACAGTGTTAACGGAAATACTCTAGTCAAAGAATTAATTAATGATAAGCTAGTTGAAAATAGAAGGAAGAATAATCACTACAGTCTGGAGAATGATAAAGACCTATGCATGATCCTAAAGGTGCTTGAATTTATTTCTGATGCAAATAGGAAAAATGTCTATACCTATCTATTAGATTTAATAAAAGAAGACAATATTAAACAAGCCTACGATGAAGTTAAGAAACTAAAGGAGATTGGAGACAAATTATCATGCTTTATCCTTAGAGATATCTTACTATTAAATGAGGATATTAGTCTAAAAGAAGAAGATTACATTTATGCATTTCCAATAGATACATGGGTGTTAAAAAATGCCAAAAAGTTAGGTTTCTTGGAGTCTGAAGAAATATCTAAAAATTTAACTGAAATGTCATCGAAAGAGAAAGATAGTATTAAACAAAAGTTAATAGAAAAAAACAAAAATCACAATCATCTGAAATTTGCAGCCGGATTATGGCTAATCGGAATAAAGTCTCTTGAACTATTGGTAGAGAATTATCTTAAGAAAGAAAAAATTTCAAATGAATTCATCTTATCTCCAACTTATGACGACTAAATCCGTATTTTTATTTTTCTTATTAAAGGATACTTTAAGATTACTGACTCCTATTAAAAGGAAAGGCTATTTTGCTTAACAGAAAATGAATATTGTCCTTATAATTCAAAGTCCGCCAATACTATCTTCTCCATGAAATTATTTAGCAATATGTCAAAGGAATGATACCCTAGAATCCACAGGCCAGCTGCAAATTTTAACGCGTCAATTTTATTCTCCGATGAGACATCAATTATCCAATTTCTGATCATCCCGACAGTTTTATTGGTCAATGAGCCTTGAATCATATTTTGATCATTTAATTTATTATGCATTTGCTGAACCCATGTATCAACTGGCAAGGCATATTGGTAGTCATTGCCTTTTATCAATCCTTGATTTAGCAGTCCAATGTCCCTTATTATGAAAGTGGATAATTTATCCCCAATGTTATCGATACGGTCCAATTCTTCATATGCCGTTTTTATCTTCCCCTGTTTTATCTTATTTAGGATATCTGAATAGATATTGTCTATATTATTGGAACTCAAGTGTTTGAAATAGCTCATGACCATTAAAAGATCCTTGTCGTTTTCAAGGCAAATCCCCCTGCCGTCCCGCAATTCCTTTCTGTTTATTGGGGTGGTCAAAGTTTTTATGACAATGTTTTTCTTGAATCTCTGATTGAATTCATTTATCCTATCTTTTCCAATTATATTCTGATTTCCTTCCTTAAGTTCTTTTAATTTTGAATATTCCTGAAAATAATTACTGTATTCCTTCAGTAAAGATGTGGAAGCGGGGATTTCATTAATCTGAAATAAGTCCCGTAAAACTATTTTTGTGAACTTACAATATTCTAGTGAAACAGTGTCTACCCTCCCCCGCATAAATGAATGGTCGAAAAAGAAGTCTGTGGCATACCACCAATCAGCTTCTAATCTGTTATTATCCCACTTTGATAAGTATAATTTCTTGTAGGTATCTCCTAGATTTTCTATATTTTTCAATAAGTATGAACTTTTTGCCATAAAATAATCTCCAGCGATAGTTCATTATTATCTGTTTTTCAGATATATAAGAATATTGGAAATCAATAAGCATCTCCCAATAACGCTTTTAAAGTTCCAGCGCTTATTTTAGGCCATGGTGTATTCTAAGCTTAATATCAGGATTGTGCCAATAGGAAACCTTGAAGAAAAGTTTGTAATTGATTTCAGGGACGAATTCCAAAAGGCTTTGCATGACGCAGTTGGGCTGGATGTCAAATGCTTTTTTGAATTTGTTAATCCTGACAGTGCATCAAAAGATAGAATAATAATTAACAGGATACCAAGCACAGCGTACAATCCAAGCATTGGCAAATACAACACCCATTCCTTGTTCTCAGTTGGGATGCAAAGGAAGGAGGATGCGCTCAAAAGACTCACATCCAAGGATCTCCTTAAGGTACTCCTCCTGATTGATTTTGATATT
>JAMNZA010000043.1 GCA_023622545.1 Methanobacteriota archaeon
GGGACTGGAAAGACATCTCTTTTTACTGCTATAAATTGGTGCTTGTATGGCATTGGGCATGTGGGAATGGGTGAGATTGTTAATAAACAAATCGTCGCCGATGCTAAAGATAATGACGAGGTTGAAGCAAATGTTAAAGTGCGATTTAGTGATAAATCGTATGATTTTGTAGCAGAAAGATCTTTAGTTTTTCAGAAATTAGACGGTCGCTTAATTAATGAAAAACAAAATTTTTATTTATTTCAAATCGATAAACAGGGCCAAACTACAAAAATTCCAAATCCAGAAGGGAAAATGGACTCTATTCTTCCCAAGAATGTAAGAGAATATTTTTTCTTTAATGGGGAAAAAATGGACGACTTGACACGACCAGGAAATACTAAGATTGAAGATGCAATTAAAAACATAATGCATCTACCAATTATTGACAAAGCCGTTGTTCATTTATCTTCAATTACGAAAGAGTATAGGTCAGAAATCTCGAAAATCGCCACAGATAGACTTGAAAAACTGATTAAAGAACAAGATAATCTTGAGAAAGAAATTGAAAAATTGCGTAAAGACAATGAAAATATAGATAATGAAATCATAAAGGATGAAACGCAAATCAAAGATTTAGAAAAGATTCTCGCTGATTCTAAGGAAGTGGGTCAATTACAACTGCGAAGAAAACAATTGCAAGATGATCTTTTTATTTTGGAGAACGAGAGAGATTCGGCTGAAGATAAAGTCCAAGAGACTTTGAAATCCTGTTATCTCTTCTTTTTAGCGAGTAGAGCGAAAAAAGCTCTTGAAATTATAAACAACCAAGTCGAAAAAGGAAAAATCCCAAGTGGAATCCGTAAGCAATTTATTGAGGGACTACTTAGTAATGGAGAATGTATTTGTGGACGTCCTATCGAAGTTCAAACTCCTGCCTATTATGCAATGATTAAATTATTGAGCTCTTCACAATCATCTCAATTTGAGGATTCAATTTTAGATCTTAGGGGTAATATTCAAAACATAAATGACTTAACCTCTGAAAGGTTAGCGAAGTTACATGATTATGCAAAGCAATATTTTTCAAAAGTTAAAATGATTGAAGTTAAGGAAAGGGAAATAGATGATTTGAATCGAAGAATTGGAAGTAGCGAAGAAATAGACATTAGAAAGTTAGAAGCAAGATTACAATCATTTAGGAATGATAAAGATAATCTCAATTATCAGAAAGGTAAAAACATAAGTAAAATCGAAGAAAAACAATCAACGATTGAAAATATCATTAAACAACGTGAGGAAGAAGAGATAAAACAAGAGAACTTAATCAAATTAAGTGCGCGTGAAAAATTAGCCAATAAATCTCATGTTGCAATAGTTGACATCCGAGAGAAATTTTATGAAGCAACAAGAAGCCGTATTGAATCAGAAACAAAAAAAGTCTTCAATAATCTAGCATGGAAAACAGATCAGTTTAATGATATCAATTTAGACAAAGATTTTCATTTTGAAGTAATAGACAGATGGGGAAAGCCATCAAGGGAAGAATTATCAGCCGGGGAACGCCAAATCTTAAGTCTTTCTTTCATCACTGCAATCTCACGATTATCTGGTGAGGAAGCACCTATTATAATGGATACACCATTTGCAAGGTTAAGTAAAAATCACCTTGAAACGACTACGGCAACCCTCCCTAATCTTTTACCACAATTAATCCTTTTTGTAACTGACACTGAATGGACATCTGAAGTTCAAAAAGGATTGTCAGAAAGAATCGGATATAAGTATTTACTTGATTTTCATAATGGATGTACCACAATAAAGAAGGAATATAATGGCTGATAGACTATTTGTTGAAGAAAAGGTGATTGATCTTTTTAGAAATCTCACTCTAGCTTCTTACACAAAAAAACCTGATATAAAAACTCAACCGTTTTCAGAATTAAAGACAACTTTTTTATGGGCAGTTTCAATAGGTTTAAGAGAAGGAAAACGATTACCATTAGAAGGAGCTAGGGAAGGTTTATTTCGTTATTCAAACCTTGATAGAGAAGAATTATCATTTTTAAAAATTATTGCCTTAGCTGATACGGAAGATATAAATATATTAACTGATGAAAATGAAGATGAAGTTCAAAAGATCGCTGAAGAATACGCTAATGAAGGTATTCGGATAATAAATGAATTCCTCAAAAATGGTTCCGGAGATCCTCTCTGGAAATTTGTAGAGTTATTAGATACATAATAATAATAATAATAATAAAAACCAATTATGAAAGTCCTTTTAGTAGAACCAAATTATAGATCTACCTTTCCCCCTTTGGGGCTTCTGCGTATTTCTTCATATTTAAAATCAGTAGGAATTTCTCCTACCTTTGTTAGGGGCATGGATAAGGTCTGTCAAAGTGATCAT
>JAMNZA010000004.1 GCA_023622545.1 Methanobacteriota archaeon
AATATTGTTTATGGATTATTTTATATTTGTCCCTTCATTGTTACTTGGAATGCTTTTAGGTCTTTATATTCTAAAAAGATTTAGAACTCCATCGGACATAGTTTGGTTTATCTTTATTACATTTTTCATAATAAATATCCTAATTGTTGTACTAGATAGGTATATACTAACTGGATCTTATATAATGGAAATTCTTAAAGATTCAGTACCGGGATTACTAATAGGTGTATATCTCTACTTGATTATGGCAGTATTAGGAATCTTTAATAATCCCAAAAATATATAAAAATAAATAATATTTCGAGTGTAGTGACTATATGTTTATTTGTGTAAATGTAAACGGCATCTATCTTTTAGATAAAACAGGAATAATTAATGATTTTGAACCATTTTCAAAAAATATCAGGCCGGCTGTTAAATCTATAATTAAACTTGAGAATGGTAAGATCCCGTATGAATTAAAACAAATTATGGAAAGAAATCTAGATTTAACTTTTATTTCAGAATATGAATTAAAGGACAAAAATAAATTCCAATTTTTATTCCCTAGTGAAGCTGGAAAACTTTTTAGAGAAAATACCTCCGATATTCTTGGAAAAGCTATAATCACAGAAAGTGAATTTAATAAGAAACAGAAATCTATGCTTCAAGAATTAGCAAGATTAAAAGTAACAAGTTTGTTGAGCGGAAAGGATAAACTCGTACTTCACGCTGTATATTCTCTAAATGAATTGGATGAAACAATTAATTTATTCCTTGAGAGAATAAGGGAGTGGTATTCAATACATTTTCCTGAATTAGTTGAAACTATTGCTGACAACAAAAACTATATTGAATTTATAATAAAGATTGGCAATAAGTCTTCTTATCAACAAAAAAAGAATCTACTTTCATATGAACCTACATTCAATGATGAATTAATAGATAAATCGTTAGGTGTAGAACTTAATACAGAAGATATATCTGAAATTAAAGAGATTGCAGATTTAATTGAAATACTCTACAAGAAGAAAGAAACTTTGGAAAGTTACATTACAAATCTAGTTAATGAGATCGCCCCAAATACATCTAAAGTAGCAAGCCCTATAATTGCAGCAAAATTAATATCACATGCTGGCGGACTTAAGGAATTAGCATCAAAACCAGCTTCAACTATACAATTGATGGGGGCTGAAAAAGCTCTTTTTAGACATTTAAGGACTGGTGCAGATCCTCCTAAATACGGGATTATTCTTCAAAATCCAGATATTGGTAAAGCAACTTGGTGGCAAAAAGGAAAAATTGCAAGAACCCTTGCTTCAAAAATAGCTATAGCATCAAGAGTTGACAATGAAGGCGGAGAATATGTCGGGGATCTTTTAAGAGAAGATCTATTGAAAAGAATAGCAGAAATAGAAAAAAAATACCCAAATGCCCCTGAAAAGAAGGAAAAAGAAAGACAAATTCCAAGAAGATATGAAAGAGACCAAAAAAGAAAATTTGATAAATCGAGATTTAAAAAAGGAAAATTTTAAATCTTATGTATTATTATATAATTTATGAAAATAAAAATTAAAACCGATGCATTTGAATTTAAAGCTATTTTAGATGAAGAATCAGAAACTGCAAAAATTATCTATGGTGCACTTCCTTTAAAATCAAAGGGTTTTAGGTGGGGCGGAGAGATATATTTCTCTATTCCAGTTCACGCTGAATATGAAAATCCAAAAGAAATTGTAAAAAAAGGAGATTTGGCTTTTTGGCCACAAGGTGATGCATTTTGCATATTTTTTGGAAAGACCCCTGCTTCTTTGGAAAATGAAATAAGGCCAGCAAGTGCAGTCAATATTTTTGGAAAAATTGCTGGATCTTTGGAAAATCTTAACAAAGTAAAAGATGGAGAAACTATTATTGTAGAACGGGATTAAATGAAGATAATCCACAAAGAACTAGATAAAGGCATAATAAAACTTAAGGTTGATAATGCTGATGATCTTTGGCATTTATCCCACATAATCGAAAATGGGGATGTACTATATGGAAAAACTTACAGAAAAGAAATGAAGAAAAACGATAAACTAAGAAGTGAGAAATTAGAGAGAGTGCCTGTAAATCTTGAAATAAAAACAGAAAAAATAGAATTCTCAAAAGATGTAATGAGACTTAGAGTTACAGGCGTCATTACTCAAGGGGAAGAAGCTGGAAGCTATCATACTTTTAATATTGAAGATAATTCTATAATTACTATCACAAAATCATGGAGAAATCATCAACTAGAAAGAATAGAAAGGGCAGTAAAAGATACTTTAACGCCTAAAGTTTTGATTGTTTGTATAGAAGAGGGGGACTCTGACTTTGGAGTT
>JAMNZA010000136.1 GCA_023622545.1 Methanobacteriota archaeon
AATTGCATTACCATTGATTGCAAGCTATGCCTACCACAAAGGTGGATGGAAGAAGAGAAGGGAAAACAGGTTCAATGACCTTCTAAAATAAATTTATTTTATTTTAATTTAAATATTTAGAAAAGAATTTTATTAAATAAATACTAAAATAATACTTACTGTTTCTTTTGCATTATCTCTTCGGCCTGTCTTTCTATCTGCTCCATTCTTGCGCCGATGTTTTGTAATGTAGCTTCGTTCTGGCCGATGTTCTTCTCGACCTCTTTTAAGGTCTCAGTTAACTTTGTTATTGTTTCTTCAATAGTTCTTTCCATTGTGACTTCTCTTGCAAGTGTAGTGATTATGTTCTTTGTATCGCCTATCTTGCCTTTAACAAAGTTTCCTGCGCCAATTGGTATTAGGACCTCATTTCCTTCTTTTACATCCTTTAGGCCTTCAAGAGTGACTAGCGACATGCCAATTTCATTTCTGTGGGATGAAAGCAATGACAGATTGTTTGATAGGACTTTTGATTGCTCGTTTAGGTAGTTCAATTCTGAACTAAGTCTTCTGATTGCTTCTTCCTCGCCTGCCATTTACATGTCCCCTTTCTTTTCAACAATGCTTTTTATCTCAATATTTCTTCTCTTGCAGCCGTATATGGATCCATACTTAGAGTATATCTCCTCAACAACATCTTCTTCTTTCATACCTTCGAAATCTTTAAGAAAATGTTTTGTGCTAGTTCTTAACTTAATAATTCCTTCAACTGTGTAAGTTTTAGTCATAATTTCTCACCTCATACGCCCATTATATCTTCAATATAACTTATTTCAATACCTGTTGTAGATTCGCCTACAATCGCACCCTTATCGTTTACTGCTAAACAAGCCCCTATATATGACACCCCTCTATTTAGGGTCGTCATTCTTAGGTCGACCTTTAACAGATCTTTAATTAGAGTAATGTCATCCTCTTTGGCTTCTTTATGTACAAGGCAGCCAGTGTTGTTAGCTCTTGCCACGCTTCCTACGTAATTGTGATTGCCTATCGTTGAAACTACTGTCTCAACACCAAGGGCATCTTCAATTACTTCCTTTTCATCTGACAGTATTGGGCTTAATATAGCGCCTTTGTTATTTGAAAGGATGAGATTTCCAACTGCAGTTTCCTTGGTCTCGAGGATACATTTGTTGTAGCCTAGCCTCTCTATTAATTGAAACTCTTCGTCCTCAATTACATAGGGCAGTATTATTCCATTATCATTACCAGCAACGTAAATACCTGCTAGGTCAGTTGAGGCAATGGTAGTTGGTATTACTTCAGTCCCTAAGGTTTCCTTTAGAACTTCAGCGCGTGCTCCAACGTCTTCTCTTACGATGGTGATATTGTTATTAGTAAAGCTAAATATGCCTATGAATGGATTGCCGTTGAAATTCAACTGTCTTATCATTAGCTTTACTCCGCAAGATACGCAGTAACAACTTCTCTCTTTTCCTCTTCTCCTTCTTCTCCCTTAACTACCTTAATCTTTATCTTTGAAGGAGAACTCTCGATTCCTCTTTCCCAGAGTTTTTCATTAAGTTCTTTGTCTATCTTAATATTCTCACATTTTGAATGTTTAACAACAAATTCCTTTAAAACTCTTGTAGCTTTAGCTGCTCTCTGTGTTCTTGAGGCTTCCTTGACTTTCCTTAAAGGTACTACATACATTCTCTCTTCGTTTATATCCACATCTCTCACCTCTACTTCCTAAGGGAAGTCCTTCGCCAATTTCTTCTTTTTGGGTGTGATCTAACTTGTAACTTGGTTTTGGCCCAAACCCAAACAGGGACTCTTCTGTTTTGATTCATGGCCTTGCCAAGTCTCTTCTTTTTTCCGAGTCCTTTGTTTCTTGACATGATAATCCTCCAATAATAGCGAGTTTAATAGGCTTTTTTATATCTATTTATATGTCTTTTGTTTATGTTTTTCAGATAAATAATCATCTTAAAAAGCTTTCAATCAAGAGTTATTTCCTGAAAATGTACCTGGCCGGGCTTCTCCCCATACCAATTTCGAACTTACAGCTTTTGCAGACTTTCCCGATAGTAGTTGCCCTCCCAAAAAGGTCCTGGGATAGTATATCTTGAAGATCCTTTCCGCAAAAAGGGCAACTCTTAATCTCTTTACCCTTTCTAGAGTGTACCTGGACCTTTACGCCATACTTTTTGGCAACCTTCCTTATTCTTTCTTGGGATACCTGGAGCTCTGTATCGCCTGATAAGTTCTTTTTGACCTTTTCAAAAAGCTCTTTTTGAGAGTGTATGATCAGGTCATCGCGTAAGACCTTCTTGATAG
>JAMNZA010000024.1 GCA_023622545.1 Methanobacteriota archaeon
CTCAAAATCTCTGATAAATACACTCTTATCCGTATTTTCAGTATTCTTCACTAACACATATCCAAGTCTAGTTTTCGCTTCTCCTGGAACTATGTTCCCTTGTTCATAGAGTATGTCCATATCAAGACCCATTAGATCCCTCGCTCTCCCACACAGCCATTGTTTTACGCAGGCTTCATCAGATATGCAAACCCCGGGGTCATTTGGTACATCTGAGCACATCTTATTCATACTACAGTAATCTAAACCTCCACAAAAATTATACTGATATCTGTCTACTTCATCCTTATTGTTATTATGTTCATAATCATCAACTGATATACATTTTCCTTCCAAACACTTACCCAAACCAAGCCCAACACACGACTGTCCTCCACAAATTTCACCCAAATCATCACACCAAACACCTGTCTCACAATCTTCGCCATCACTTTTATTTTTGCATTGGCCGTCACTGTCTACACACTCAATAATTTTTAAAGATCCCTCTGAATTGATTGAACGTGTACCTGGAAGAAGCCTATTGTACCTGTATATACTAACAGACATTATTATTAATAAAAATACTGATAGCACTATAAGAAGAATTTTATATTTATTGTTTGGTTTTAAAACTCGCGTATCTTCTTTGTGCTCAGTATATTGGTCCTGAATAGGATTCTCTTCTTGCATTATATAAATAATAACATAAAGAAGTTACACGAACCTCAACTGTCTTGGGTTAATCAGTAAACTAAACCAAATTAACTACATTATTAAGCTTATCAATCCCCCGTCTCATTTCAGCCATTAACTTAAAGTCTTCAAAAACCTTGATAGAATCATTTAAATACTTGTTTATTTCGAGCGTATGCGAGAAAGAAGGTTCCCGAACGAAGTGAGGAGTTCTTATATTAAGGTTACGGTCCTCGAGCCAAACATCACAACTCCCACATCTGCTAAAATTAATCCATGGAAGAAGAATTACCAAAAACTGACACTCTTGTAAAAAATACTTTCGAATTAACCCCACCTACAAAAGAAGAGAAAATTGAGGAATATGAAAAATTAAAATCAGTTCTGGAAAAATACGATATCGGAGAAATAGTTTCGGATATTCTCAATTTAGAGTGGAAGGAAAAGGTAATTGTAAGCGACACCGATAGTGAGTACGGGGCTGACTACAAGATACCAAACAAAGCGTATGTAAATTACTCACACGGAGCTTGGGAAACTATGGGTATAGCCCATGAAATGGTACATTTAATAATGTATCAAAATGGCTGGACGGAAAATCCCAAAATTGCAGAATATATAGAAAAACACGAAGATCTTCAAGATAAAACTAGAATGAGGACAGTAGGCTATCCAATTGAGCAGATGGTTGCATATTTGTTAATGAGAGATGTCGGCATTAAAATATCGGAAAAAGACAGTGAGGTAAACAGAGAGAAAGTGCTTTCTCAATATAACAAAGATTGGTTTACAAAGATACTCAATAAAGAGTACCCAACGAAACATCTTAAAAAACTTGGCAAGAAGATTATAGACAAGTGGGATGAAAGACCAAAAAATATATCTATCATTAATTGGGTTGAGAGCATTTTGGAGTTTCCGGGCTGAGCCTAGTCCGGGCTCAGCCCGGATTTTAATGTAGTATAATAAAGTCAATGAAGAATAAGTGGCCAATAATTATTTTTCTTATTCTTGCCGGAGTGGGAACTTGGTTAGTGGTGGGCAAAGGAATGGAATTTACCGCGTCGATTGCCAAGGAAGAAGATGAAACCCAGCTTTTGAAAAGAATAAACAGCACGACAACACCGCCTCCGGAAAATACCCCGACAACAGAGACCATACCAACAAACACTGCTTCTACGGTTGCCCTACCCACCGAAGAAGACGTGATTCAACTCTTTTTTACCCTTATTGACGAGGCAAGAATCCCCGAGGCAGTGGCGATGATGAGTGTTGAAGCCGTTCCCGACGATAGCTACAAGCAAGCTTGGGGAGTGCAGTTTAACGCCCTTGACTCAATCAAAGTTTCAAAAATTGAGCCCTATGGTCAGGAGAATTGGGGCCCTGGCAGCCATATCTACAAAGTTAATTTGGAGGTGGCAGTTTCCGAAAATGCCGCCAACGCCCCCATCCCCTATTACGGCTGGGAGAATGGCGATAACCTGCGCTGGGTGGAAATTGTTAAAGAGGGAGATCTTTGGAAAATTAACCGAATTGCTACGGGGGCATAATAGCGAACCGCATCTCGGCCGGGAGAAGATTTAAAACAAAAGGAGGTAAAAATTAATGAAGAAAATTTTAATTATAGTTTT
>JAMNZA010000140.1 GCA_023622545.1 Methanobacteriota archaeon
GCACCAGCAATGGGTCTACTCGTTGGTATAATCTTACACATTCTAGTTGAAAGAGAACCAAGTGGCGAAAAGAAGAAGAAATAAATAAATTAATTTATTTTATTTTTTATATTTATTTTAGAGTATATTAATTTAATAATAAATTAAAAAAGAATTATTTTTATCTCTAATATTCTTCATTAGGGATTTTAGCCGCAATAATTATCCCTATAACCATAATAATTATCCCTAGTGGAAAAATACCATTTTCTATTGGTAAAAACTCTAACTTGATCCCAAATATATGAGAACTCATTATAAGAAATCCTATTATGGCGACAATAACTCCGATTACAAGAGATGGTTTTATTTTCATCTTTCTCATGTTTCTTTACAAATTATATTTATTTAAATGATTTATGGTCTTAAACTATTTCTGAATACTAATAATAAAATAGTTTTAATTTAATTAATTCAACCAAAAACTTTATATATTGTTAGTTTAATCTAACTTTTGTAGCATAGCCTAATTCCAGACTTAGGTTTCCTACATTTTTATTTTTTTAATTTTTATATTTCAAATGTAATTAAATTTAAAAACTATTTTTCACACTTAATTTTAGGGCTCGTAGCTCAGTTGGTATGAGCGCGGCATTCGCAATGCCGAGGCCGCGGGTTCAAATCCCGCCGAGTCCACTAATGGGTAACTTTTTTAAACTTTTACAATTATCATAAACTGGGCCCATGGTCTAGTTGGTCATGACGTCACCCTCACACGGTGGAGGTCCTGGGTTCGAATCCCAGTGGGCCCATTATGGATTATAATTTCATTATTATCAGTAGGTGAAAAATTGAAATACACTAAACAAGATTTTCTCAAAGAGTTTGGTAATAAAATATGGGTTTCACCGTTTGAAAAAATTGTTGTTATAGCTGACAAAGAAAAGAAACTAATCGAAATATATGAAAAACACCCTAGGAGTATGGCCACAGCTTCATGGGTAACATATCACTACCCCAAAGCATCTTCTCTAATCACTCAAGCAACGGGAGAAGGCTGCTATAGTTTTTTTAGAGTCAAAGAAGGGCGATGTGAATTGGATCTTAAAGCTGGAATCTCAGCTGCAGGCATTGAAGAAGTCAAAATAACCACCAATAAAATTTTGATTACCTATGCAGGCTTAGGAGGGGGCGGAGTTGGAGCCGTTCTCAATAGGGGACTTGCAAATGGGGTAGAAGAAATTGAAATCTTAGACTATGGTGGCGGTGGAGGATTAAGCAGGGCTAGACTCACATTCAACCTAAAAGAGAAAATTGTTGTAGGTGTTGATGATACCGATACAAAGGAAGAAGGTGCAACATGGTCATTGGCAAATGAACTAGCCTATAAAGTTGAACAAGAAGGGGTTGCAGATTACCTTAGACATACATTGGTCCAACTTTATCCTAAGAACCCTCATAAAACTCAAAACTGCGTTAGCACAGCATTAACATTCGGCGTAGAGCCAAATAAAGTAAAATTGTTTAAAGATAGAATATTCGAACTTTTTGATAAGCATACACTGTCAAAGGAAACTGGTTTAGTTGTTCTACCAGGAATAGGCATAGATAAAGAGCTTAGAGACTATTCTTATAAAGTTAAATCCTCTATGGTATCAATTGAAGAGGCAATTGATTTCTCCAAAAAATTAAAGAACTTAGAAGTATTAATGAATAAATGGGGATTGATAGGGGCAATCGCTGCTTTAGGATACTCTGAAGATCCCAATGAGGCTGTAAGATTATGAAATCATTTGTTAGCCCTTATAATTTTGTTAATGATGTTGATCTAAAGGTAGATCCAAAAAAAATAATCGTTTATGATACAACTTTGAGGGATGGGGAACAGACGCCGGGGATATGTTTTACGCCTGATGAAAAAATAGAAATCGCAGTCAAACTGGATGAACTCGGTGTCCCTCAAATTGAGGCAGGGTTCCCTGTAGTTTCTGATGGAGAAAGAAGGGCAATTAGAAACATAATGAAACAATCATTAAACTCAGAAATCCTTGCCTTGACTAGAACTATAAAAAGCGATATTGACATTGCTTTGTCTTGTGACGTTGATGGTATCATTACCTTCATAGGATCTTCTGACCTTCATTTAAAATACAAGTTAAAGATGACCAGAGAACAGGCTCTTTCTAAAGCAGTTGAAGCAGTTGAATATGGTAAGAGTCATGGGCTCTTTGTCGCCTTTACTGCAGAGGACTCCACTAGAACAGATTTAGATTTCATCTTGGATCTTTTTAGAGCTGCAACAGATGCAGGCGCAGATAGAGTGCATATTGCAGATACAACAGGATCGATAAGGCCTATGGGAATGAAATACTTGATCACACAAATAAAAAATAATATTGATAATACGATAGGCATACACTGTCACGATGATTTTGGCCTTGCTGTGGCTAACTCTCTTGCAGCATTTGAAGCAGGGGCTATGGCCATCTCCACAACGGTTAACGGGATAGGTGAAAGAGCGGGAAACGCATCACTTGAAGAAATTATTATGAATCTTCGGATGCTGTATGGAATAGAAATGCCTTTCAAATATGAAGTTTTATATGAGCTCTCAAGATTAGTTGAAAAATATACTACCATGCCAGTACCAAAAAATAAAGCTATAGTGGGGGACAACGTATTCTCCCATGAATCTGGTATTCACGTTTCTGCTATCAGATCAGAACCTCTAACTTATGAGCCTTACACGCCTGAATTTGTAGGACAGAAGAGAAAGATTATCCTTGGAAAACATTGCGGCATGAGTTCCATTGAATATAAATTGGATGAATTGGGTTTATCTGTACCTGAAAGTGAAAAAGAGATTCTTATCCTTAAAATAAAAGAGATGGCAGAAAGAGGGGCCAAAGTTGGAGATAAAGAATTTAAGAATATGGTACAAGAAGTTCTTTCAAAGGTATAAATAATGAAAAGTTCTTACTCTGGAGCAGAGATTATAGCGAGGGGTATTAAGGATTCCGGAGTTGAAACACTTTTTTGGTACCCGGGAAGGGAAATATTGCCTCTTTATCATCAACTGAAAGATCTTGGTATATCTATAATTCGTTCCTCTCATGAACAGTGTGCCGTTCACAGTGCTGATGGGTATTACCGGGCAAGTGGCAGGATCTCCTCTGCATTGACTTCAACTGGCCCAGGTTCAGTTAATGCTATGATGGGTTTATCCTGCGCATACAAAGATGGCTCATCCTTAGTACTTCTTACGGGTCAAGTACCAACTAATAAAATTGGGACTGATTCATTTGAGGAAGTAGATTTACTATCAATGACATCACCTGTTACAAAGAAGAATCTGAGATTAGAAAACGATTTTTACGGACAGATAAGAAGCTCATTTAACGAAGCTTTGTCAGGAAGGCCACGCCCAGTCCATGTTGAAATTCCAACTGATATATTAGAGCAATATTATCCAATAGATTTTGAATATTCAAAGGATAGGGAAATAATTAAACTTGACATCGAAAAGATTAAATTCGCAATAAAATTGATAAATGATTCAAAAAGACCTTTAATTCTTGCAGGATACGGGGCAATTAACTCTAATTCTAGTCAGGAAATACGTTCCCTTTCCTATAAGATAGGTGCCCCAGTAATTACAACACTTCCAGGTAGGGGGGTTATAGATGAGGACGATATCTATTGTTTTGGGACAATAGGTGTTAGAGGGACAAACAATGCCAAGACTGCATTTGAAAAATCGGATCTTATAATATCAATGGGGGTCAAATTCTCAGATAGGACATCTTATGCAATAGATGATAATTCAAAGCATATAATAGACATTGACATAGAGAAGACTAGAAAGAACATTCCTTTTGATATCTCATTTGTAGGCAGTATTAAGGAGATAATTAACAATATTACTTTAGGAGTTTCAAGAAAAAATGATCTTTGGATAAAGAAAAAGCCTACAAAAAAAATAGAAGGAATTTCATCTTCTTCAAAACCTTTGAAGCCCCAGAAGGTAATCTATGATATACTTGAGAAACTGGATAAAAATGATATTGTCATCACAGATACAGGCTCTATAACTGTATGGACACATTTATTGAAGAAGGTTCATTTTCCAAGGACATTCATATGCTCATACTCATTCGGAGCAATGGGATTTGGTTTACCCGCTTCTATAGGTGCAAAATTATCGAATGATGAAAAAAGAGTAGTGCTAATTACCGGCGATGGCGGGCTTTTGATGGTTCTAGGAGAACTATTGACT
This sequence comes from Methanobacteriota archaeon, assembly GCA_023622545.1. Taxonomy (GTDB): domain Archaea; phylum Methanobacteriota_B; class Thermococci; order Methanofastidiosales; family Methanofastidiosaceae; genus Methanofastidiosum. The sequence continues at coordinate 4,256 of JAMNZA010000140.1, forward strand.
CTTTCTGAAAATGATATAGACGTTAAAATCTTCTTGATAAATAACGGCGTTCTAGGAACAATTAAACAGTACGAAGATGCTAAATTTGGTGGAAAATATTCCTTTTCACTCGGCGAGAAAGATTTCGTATCGATATCCAGAGGATTAGGGGTATCTGCAGAAAGAGCTGAAGATAAAGGTGAGCTTAAAAAAGGAATCAAAGAAACACTAGATTCTGAAGGCTCTATGCTTTTGGATATCTTGACTGACCCCAACCAAAAAGTTCCTTCAGGTGGAATTTAGGATATTATAACCCAACTTCTTTCCCAAAGCCATAAGTGTTAAAACAGGTGGTGCACCAGGCGCCTCTGGCAGTATACTTGCATCGCAAACATAGAATCCCATTTCTGTTCTGAAGTTGTTATCTACTGTAATGCCTATAGGTGCTGTCCCTCCAGGATGGGCGCCACTTGCTTCCGTTGAAACTATTTTTTCTACGCCAGATTTAATTAATATCTTAGAAGCAATAGCAACACCATTTGCGATTCTCTGCGCATCTTTTCCAGTACAGGATTTCTCAATATATGTTTTAGAAACTTGTCCATAGGGATCATCCTTAATTTTAATCATTATACAGAATAAGTTATCTCTTCTAACTTCAATATTTTTTTCATTAAGGATTTTCAGAATTCTTTCTGAGTAGTAAGGAGAAATTAAGAAATCATTGAATGGGATATAGCAGGCCATCTGTATCTCGTCCTTAAATGAACTTTCTATTTTCCCACCAATTGTAACAAAAATATCGGTAAATAGTCTTTTTGGAGTCTTTATTCCAGAATTATTTAGGATTTTTGGGGTATCAAGTGCGCCAGCGCTCAGAATTACATTCTTTGCAGGGATATCAAGATGTCTTCCATTTTCCTTTCCTTCAACTATGAATCCTTTACCATTCTTTCTTATTTTTGTTGCTTCGTAATTTGTCTTTAGCTCTGCATTTTTTGATAGTGATTTTTCTATGTAGTAGAGAGAAGTATTTTTTGCCTGAAATTGGCACCCCATATTGCATTTGCCACAACTCTTACATTTCTTAAAATCAATCATCTTTGGCATTATTATGGGGTCGTACCCTAGCTCCTTTGCCTTTTCAATGAAAAGTTTTGTCCTGCCGCCTAGCATGTTCTCAGGTATTTTCTTAATTGAAAGATCTCTTTCAACTTCGTCAAGTTCTTTTTTTAGGTCTATTCCAAGACTTTTTAGTTCTTTTTCTTGAGCCCTTACACCGTTTGCAATAGCCAATAGTGTAGTCCCACCAACTGCAGTCCCACTTAGAATATCGACTCCGCCGTGTTTTCCAAAATCTTTATTCTGAGATGTCCTTACATAGCTCTTGTGAGCTTCGTTTAAAGAAAGATGTTGACCCTTCTCTAGTATTAAAACTTTATAATTGGAAGATAGTTTTTCTGCTACTGTTGCCCCACTAGCTCCACTCCCAATTATTACAAAGTCATATTTTTCCATAATTCACCAAGAACTACTTCTTGATAAGGAGGTTTATCTTTTTCTTAAATGAATTTTTCTTTGATAGAACTTCCTTCTCTTCTTCTTTTATTTTCTTTTCAATTTTATCTAATCCGAGATTTCCAGTAGCTCCAGTATGCTTCTTTGATTTTATATTCTTAACAGGATCTTTGTTACTCAAGGACTCTAGATTTACACCTACGTCTTTGTATGCATCTCTGAAAGGATAGCCTTCTTTTACAAGTTCCAAGACTCTATCTGTTGCGTATAGCTCAGGGGTAAATGATTCTATTAGTTTCTCTTTGTTCACAGTAATTTTTGGGATGAAATAACCTAGGATATAGAGAGTTTGCTCTGTAATCTGAAAACTTTCTATTAATGGCCCCTTTGTAAGTTGGAAATCTCTATTGTAGCCAGAGTAAAGTGAAGTGATAATATTCGTCACCCTTGCATAGAGTGAGTTCACAATGTGCGCTTTGGCCCTAGTTAACTCCAATAATGCAGGATTTCTCTTTTGTGGCATTAAGCTTGAGCCACCACAAAACTCCTCCGGCAAAGTGAAATAATTAAATTCAGGTATCGAGAATAAGATAAGATCATTTGCAAACTTTGAAAGATCCATCATTACTTGGGATAGTGCAAATATTATTATCGATTCAGTCTTGCCCCTACTATTGTTTGCATAGAGGACGTTATTTTGTACTTTTTCAAATCCTAGAAGTGATGCCACATACTCCCTATCAATATCTAGATTCACCCCATAGCTTGCAGCACTTCCAAGAGGTGATTGGTCATTTATAGTGTATGCACATTTTAATAGATAAAGATCATCGAGAAGACTTTCTAAGATTGAACTTGCCCATAGCGCTACTGACGAGGGCATTGCCCTTTGGGTATGTGTCCTCCCAGGCATTGGAATAAATTCATTTTCTTTTGAGAATTGTAATAAGATACTACAAAGGCCAAGGACACTCTCCATTACATTGAGTAATCTTTCTTTAGAGTATAATCTAATGTCTAATAGAATTTGGTCATTCCTACTTCTTGCCGTGTGAATTTTCTTTCCAGTATCTCCTAAAGTTGCTGTTACTAAATTTTCCACAGCAGTGTGTACATCTTCATCTTCTTTTTTAATGATAAATCTGCCTTTCTCATGAAGCTGCAGAATATCGATTAAGCTTCTCTTGATTTTAATAAGTTCTTCATCAGAAAGAATGCCTATTTTATTAAGCATAGTTGAATGAGCAATATTACCATAGATATCAGCTTTAACTAGATTCATATCTTGAATATAGTCATCGCCAACAGTAAAATCTTCGACATTTTTATCGAGTTCATATTTTTTTTTCCAAAGTTTAGCCATTTAGATACTCCCATTATAAAATATAAAATAAAATTTAAAAAATTATCTGGACCTTTTAGCCAAAACTTCGTACATTAGGCCCATAACTTTTGCGGCATCCTTTGATATTCTCTGGTCAATTCCACCAACTTTAATTGACCTTATCTCAGGTGCAAAGAGTGATGACTCAGATTCCCTCTTTACAATTTCTACGTTTCCTTTAAGCAATTTTACCTTGTATTTACCGTTAATATGTTCTTGGCTTTTCAAGATGTAACTGTCCAAAGAGTCTTTTAGTGGATGGAACCATCCGCCATGATATACGAGATATCCCCATTTCTGTTCTACTATTTTTTTGAATAAGATCTCTTCTTTTGTCAGGCACATCTGTTCAAGGTCCTTGTGAAGTTTTAGAATAATTGTAGCAGCGGGGGCTTCATAGATCTCTCTACTTTTTAGGTTCATTATACCTTCTTCAAAGATATCTATTTTTCCTATTCCGTGCATTCCGCCGATATAGTTTAGTTCAGTAAGTATCTCTAACAATCCAAGTTTCCTTCCATTTAGAGATACAGGCACACCACTCTCAAATTCTATTTCTACAAATGTTGGTTCATCCGGAGCGTTTTCAATTGACCTTGTCCACATCCATAAATTATCTGGAAGCTCTTGATCGATATCTATTGCACCGCTTGCAATTGATCTGCACCAGAGAGTTTTGTCGTCTCCTCCAGTTATTTTTTCTGTTACATAGATTCCCCACAATTCGCAAAGTTTTTCTTCTTCTTTCCTTGTAAGGTCAAAATCCCTTACAGGTACAAGGACATTAAGTGCAGGGGCAAATAGTTTGAAGACATTGTGCATTCTGTATTGGTCATTTCCTTTTCCACTTGATCCTTCCATTAGAGCGTCACAACCCAATTCTTTACCTTTAAGTGCAACTATTTTTGCGATTAACTGTCTCGTCATAGAAGTACTAACTGGATAGCCCATATAATCGGAGTTAGCCATTATTGCCATAGGGATCCATTTTTTTACAAATTCATCCTTTGCATCAATAATAATTGGCTCAATATCAAGTATCTTTGCTTTTTCAAATGCTATGTCCATCTCTTCTTTTCCTTGTCCAACATCGATCATTATAGGTACTATCTCTTCTGAGTGATAAACTCTTTTTAGAAGCTCTATACATAGACAAGAATCGACTCCGCCAGAATAGGCGACTGCAACTTTCTTCACTGAGGGTATGTCAACCCCTTGAAATTTCTTTAGTATTTCTTCCATAGGTAAAACCTCCCTTCGAATATTTGGGCGACTTATAAGAATAATGACTAATCTGTATCAGAAATAGACTACTATGTATAATAATGTACAAAGTAAGAATTTAATTAATCTTTCCTTCTACTATTACTACTATAATCCAATTCAATTAGCAAAAATAATATAAAATGTAGTACTAAATTAGATTAGTAATCACATATATGGGGCGATTAAATGGTCTATATTATAAAAAAAAGAATTGGGGAGGAACTTTATTACTATCTCAATCATTCAGTTAGGGTTGATGATAAAGTAAAAACTCTTTCTTATTATCTAGGTAAAGGGCCCTTTTCTCAGTCTGAAATAGAATCTTTGGTAAAAGAAAAGTCTCAAATGATACTTCTCGAGGCAGAATTCTTTAAGGTATTTTCTAAAAGGTCGGATTATAAGGAGCATCATCTTCCCAGTTCATTCATCAACATCCTTGAGCGATTAAAAGAGATCAATAGAATAATGGCACCATTTAACAAAAGCTACTTTGAGAAGTTTGAAGAAAATCTTCAACTGAGGTATGTCCATGGGTCAACAGCAATAGAAGGAAATACCATGTCATTGAGGGATGCGCAGCTTATCTTAGAAGAGGACACACCGGCAGGCAACACTCTGAGAGAAATGCATGAGGTACTAAATTACAAGGAACTTTTCAAATTTATACGGTCTTACAGAGGGGATATCAATCTAAAGTTTATCTTGAAGATCCATGAGCTCCTAATGAAGAATATCGATGATGAAAATGCCGGCACCCTAAGGAATATTGACATTTCTATATCTGGAACTGATTATGACCCAACACCTTTTCCATTGCTTGAGGATGAGATCAATAATATGGTCGATTGGTACAACGAGAAGAAAACACAGATGTTTCCAATTGAACTTGCATCCAACATTCATCAAAAATTTGTTGAAATACATCCATTTATCGATGGCAATGGCAGGGTATCAAGGGAGCTACTTAATTTTATTTTGATAAAGAATAACTTTCCTCGTCTTGTGATACCTTTTGATAGAAGGGGGGTATACCTCAGGTGCATAGATATAGGAAATTCTGGGGATATAGTTCCTTTTATAATTTTTATCTCCGGCCTTTTAATTGAAGATTCGTTTAAACCTGTAGATATATTCTTTGAGCAGTTAAAGGCAAAACTAATCAATGAACATTATTCCTCTGAGATTTCAAAGGAATTAGATAATACGATGAGTGATTACAAAGAGATACTATCGATAATAAAAGGGATGGAAGGGCAAATAGAAAATCTAAATATTAATGAACTAAGAAAAGGAAAATGGAAATAACATAATAAACAAAATACTTAAATAGTTTTGATATCAATAAATTTCATGAAAAAAATTGCATTTTTTCTGACAATAATGTTGTTGAACATATCTATATTGAGTGTTTTTGCCGATGAGCTTTCTTGGAGCTATGAAACGGGTGATGATATTGCTTCAGTTGTTGCATCTTCGGATGGCGCATATATTGCAGCAGGCTCTTATGATAATTATGTTTATTTCTTTAATAGAAACGGAACACAGCTATGGAAGTTCCAAACTGGAAGTAACGTTGAATCTGTATCTATAAATTCAAATGGTCAGTATGTTGCCGCTGGCTCTTGGGATAAAAGAGTTTATCTGCTTGACAGATCTGGACAGAAAATATGGGACAAGGAAGTATCTGACCAAGTTTTCAAAGTGAATATTTCTCCAGATGGGGCATACATAACTGCAATAACAAAGGATAAAAGTGTTTTTGTTTTCAATAGAACTGGAAATTTATTAAGTTCATATGATTCAAGGGATAGGTTATCTACTTCCTCAGTATCTCCTGATGGAGGGTCTATCGTTGTAGGTACAAACGACAGTAACGTTTTTTTCCTCTCTAGTTCTGGAGCTAGAGCTTGGGAATACAAAGTCGGAGGAAATGTACAATCAATTTCTAACACTCCTGATATGAACACAATAGTTTGTGGATCCCTTGATGGTAAAGTTTATTCATTTGATAATAAAGGTGTATTAGATTGGTCTAAACCTTTAGGTGGAGGATCCCAATTAGTTTCAGTTAATGCAGCGGGAAACAGAATATTTGCAGCAGATCTTGGTAGCAATGTCTATCTATTCGATTCTACAGGAAAGCAGTTATTAAAAAGAAAACTAAAGGACAAGGCCAATGCCGTTTCAATGACTACAAACGGAGACTACGTTGCCATAAGCTCATTAGATAGGGCTGTAAGTTTAATTGATAGTTCAGGTAATTTGTTGTGGAGCAATGAATACGACAATACTGCAAATTCAGTCTTTTTGACAACAGATAGAAAACTTATAGTTGGTTCTAAGGATAACAAAGTATACCTTTACGACTTAGGATCATATATGCAATCAAAACCACAGACACAAACACCCCCTACAACAACCCCAGAAACACCTGGACCATCAGAAGTAACCCCGCCCCAAGTAACACCTCAAGAGGATACCACTCCTTCACAAACTACACCTGTGAGCGAGCCAACTTCAACTACAGGCGGAGGATTTCCAATCATATATCTAATACCAGTTGCAGTTATAGTCATAGCTGCGTTAGCATTTGTCTTTATGAAAAAAGGTAAAACAACAACTACTGAACCGAAAGTAACAAAAGAAACCAAAGTCAAAGAAGCTAAAATAAAAGATGAATTAAAATGTCCGTTTTGCGGATCGCCTATTGAAAAGGGAATTAAATTCTGTGGCAGCTGTGGAAATACTCTAACAGAAAATGTTGAAATCAAATGCCCTGACTGCGGTGCGACAATCGGAAAAGACGGAAAGTTCTGTCCTGAGTGTGGTAAAAAAATATAAAAATATTTTATTTTTATTTTAAGGCTTTTATTACTTCGTCGGCAATCATAATCCCGGCTCTCTTCTGTGCTTCATGGGTAGAAGCACCTATATGCTGGGTAAGAACTACGTTATCAAATTCTAGAAGTTTACTATTTAATGGTGGCTCTTCCTCGAAAACATCAAGACCTGCACCTAAGACTTTTCCAGATTTCATAGCTCTGCATAGTGCGTCTTCATCTATTATTCCGCCTCTGGATGTGTTGATGATAATAACGTTGTTTTTCATCATTTCAAATTGTTTATCTGAAATCATATGCCTTGTCGAAGGCATTAGTGGTACATGAAGTGTTATTACGTCACTAGTTTCGATCAGTTTTTGAAGATTAACAGGCTCAGCACCGCCGGCTCTTATCTGCTCTTCAGTTAAAGGAGGGTCATAAGCAATCAAGTTCATACCACATGCTTTGGCCATTCTTCCTATATTCCTACCAATCCTTCCAAAGCCAACAATACCCAAGGTTTTCCCGTTTAGTTCATAACCCATAAGGGACTTTTTCTCCCATCTCTTTTCCCTAGTGAGCCTATCTGCTCTTGCAATATTTCTAGAAACTGCAAGCATTAATCCAAAAGCAAGTTCAGCAACAGACTCTGAACTAGCCTGGGGTGAATTTACTACTTTTATTCCACATCCCTGGCAACAGGTGACATCAACATTATCAAGACCTACCCCTGCCCTGGCCACAACTTTTAGATTTTTACCTTTTTTTATTATGTCCTCGGTAATATTTGGTTTACTTCTAATGATAACGCCGTCATAGTTTTCTATAATTGACATTATTTCTTCCTTAGAAATGCCTTTTTTCACGTCTACTTCAAACTCTTTTTTGAGTTTGGATATTCCTTCTTCTGCAATATCGGATGCAACAAGAATCTTCATAGTTATCCCTAAAAATCCTCTATAAAAATACTTAAATATCTTTGTATAAAAAAATATTTATGATAGACAAAAAGCTTCTTGATATTCTAGCATGCCCGGTATGTAAGGGCGACATAGTTGAGGACAAAGAAGAACTACTATGCACCAAATGTAAGAGAAGATACCCAGTTATTGATGGCATACCTATAATGCTTGAAGAAGAGGCTAGAATAGAGTGAACTAATGGACAACAGAACTAAAATAATAATATTCTCTTTAATTGGATTTTGTATTAATCTCTCATATATTGCGGTAATTTATTTCTCTCAAACTTTGCTGACTTTCTCGGCGCTTCGAAATCCTTTATAGGCATGATAAATGCGATAATGCCATTCTTTTCTATTCTATCTGCACCTCTATTCGCTAGAAGAGCTGCAAAGATTCAAAAGAAACTCCCTATAATCAGAATAGGTTTTGTAATCGGGGCTTTCTTTTCAATGATGCTTTTCTTCTCAAATGATAAATTTTTTCTATTTTTTCTTAGAATGGGGATGGGTGTATCTTTTGGTGCAACAACAGCTTTAACAAACTCTCTTGCAACAGAAATAGATCCAAAAAAGAGGGGTAAGTATTTTGGGATATACAGTGGGGCCTGCTCTTTTGGATGGGCTATTGGTTCGATTCTTACAGGATTAATAATCTCAGATACATATAACAATGCATTTCTGCTTTCTGTAGTTTTTCTCATAATCGGATTTAGCGCAACATTTTTTGCTGAAGAAAAATACACATCTTCTGGTTATTTTGGAATTGATTTTGAAACATTTAAAAAATTCTTTCCATATTACAGAACACTATTACTAAGGCATTCGGTAGCCACAGCGCTTTGGGCATTTTTACCAGTTTATCTTGAAGCTTCTTTAGGTTTTGAGAGATTTACTATTGGAGTTATCTATTTCATTAATAATTCTCTGCAACTATTAACGATGTCTCTAGCCGGCCATTTATCTGATAAAATTAAGAGGAAATATATAATTCTTATCGGGATGATTGGGTCTATAGGATTTTTACTTGTATTCACAATAATTAAATTACCGATTGAATTTATGTTGCTACAGATTCTAGTTGCTTTTTCATGGGCATTTGTATACATGGGGACATCGTCTATTATTGCTGGTTCTTCTACATGGGATGAGAGAGGAGAAGCTATGGCAGGACTTACTATGACATTGAACCTATCGAATATAGTTGGACCAATACTAGGCGGGATTATATATGGGCTATCTGATTTTTCCACTATGATATACCTATTGTTGCCGCTGTGTTTGATTGCAACGATATCATCTATATTCTTAAAAGAGAAGGAAAACATTTCCCACAATATTTATAAATAAATTTTTATTTTAAGTTTCATGGCAAAAAAGAAAAATAAGAAAGGCCAAAAGATTTCAAGAAAAACATTAAACTTAGTAATAATACTTGCCATAATTGGGGTGGCAATGGCCTCTCTTTTTTATGTTAACTATTTGGGAAATCATGCTTTTGATATAAAAGGAACCCCAACAACTATTGTATATAATACCGACAATAACCAATCGGTCAAAGTAGTATCCTACGTAGAAGGGGATCCACTCATAATAATGAGAAACATGTTTACAGAGGACGAAGTTTCCAATGTTTATTTGCTGTTTAAAGCAATGCCTGGATCGGCACCTGAGAATTCTAGTTTAGTAAGGGGTGTTGCTGCAATTAGTGAGGGAGTTGGAAGAACAAAAGGTCCAATCATCCATGCTAGAGAATTGACCTCTTGGCATAAATACATGATGGGAATCAAAATGATTGGCTCTACTTCAAAACCAGTAATTTACATGAAAACTCCAAATCTCAACGGAATTGACAATAGAATTGTAATATTGAATGAAGGCGTTCTAATAATTGAAAATAATAATTTTGAAGATGTTGTTTTACTTTCAGATTTTGTTAGAACAGTAATCCTTGGTGCCTACTAGGGGGCCCTTCAATGAGAAGATTGAATCTATTTGACTTGGCAATAATCGTATTGATAGTGGCATCATTAATTTCATTTTCTACTAAGTATATCGAGAAAGAGCCAGTCGATGAATATACCTATACAGGATCTCAAATATACAGTGCTATAAGATTTTTTGACTTTTCTGACGGCAAAGGTTTTAGATATCTTGTGAATGTCGATGGATCGTATACAAGCGATTATGCACCTTTCAAAGAACAGGGTGTTGTTGTTGGAACATCCTCTCAAGGTACTTTTTCTATGAAATTAAAAGATGGAAGGCTCCTGACTGTTGGGGGCAGGACTGCTTACAAAGAGGATATCGCCTCAAAGGAAATTAAAGTAACAATGTTGAATGGGTCTGCCGTTCACTATACTCAAAAAGGATTTTCTACAAATGATCTTGTGAAGGCCAAATCAACAATTCAAAATACTTCTAAATTTTTGGATAAGTACAATATAATCGATACAACTATTTCGGGAAATATTGCTGTAGATGGAAATTTTCCAAAGGGAATAGCATTTGAAAAAGAACTTTCTGATAAGATAACAAAAGATATTTTCTATCTTAAAGATGTAAAAGTAATATCTACAGATAACGGCATTGTTCTAAATGTTAGTGGCCTTGGCGCAAATGATTTTGAAATATTGCAATCAGCTCTATCTTCTTACAGTCCAACAGGGTACTACTTTTCTGATTTTAAAACAGTTGTACTAACAGATAATATTCCAAAAGATGATATATCTCAGATTGAAAACAACAAATTTGAAGGAATAATCGGAGATATACATGTGAGGATTTAGATGAAGTACATAAATAAATTATTCCCATTTTTAGAAAATGAATTCTCAAACAGCATTATCAATAGAACGTCTCTCAAATTTTTTGATATAATGGAAAAATTTCCTCAGTTTCCTTTCCAGATATCTAAATTTGATAGTTATCTAGAGGATTCAAAGTTCCTTAAGTTCTCACCTCTAATTGTTATTGCATCGATCTTTCTTTTTTTTAGTTTCTCAGACCACCCCCTCTCTCCAATGGGAACTATCGTGTTTTTATTAGGGACATTTTCTTTTTATTTAGGAACATTAGTTAATATACCTAAAATAAGAAAAATTAAGAAGAATTATTTCTTTCCATTGTTCATTATTTTTTTGATAACATTTCTACTCAGTATAATAAAAATTGAGTCATTTGGATTTTATGTTAAATTGAGTCTTTTACCTCTTCTTCTTATAGGTATTACAGAGAGAGACAACAAAGATTTTTTCATCTCACTTCTGATAATAAATATTATTATTCTAGCTAATGGATTTTGGGCGCTATCTTTTCCTTATATTTTTATTAGTTTACTTTATCTATTCTTGAACTACCGGGGCTCTGCCATAAAATTCTTAGAGGAAAATACATACAATTTGATATTCATACTTCTTGGATTGGGGCTGATCTTTTATGTCCTTGATTTAGTTATTGCTGGAGGCATCCCTTTATTTAATGTTCAAGCGAGAAATTCTTTGGATCCATTATTTACAATGATCTCTCATCTTTTCCCGATGGGGGCTATTCTTTTGATATCTTATGTTGGTCAAACAAAAAAATACTCTTACCAGAAAGCAAGATCTATAGCAATATTTTTTACTCTTTTGTCCTTGTTTTTAATGGCACTTCTAGGATATAGAACGCAGGTGATATTTGTATTATTGGGAGTTTTAATCTCTGGATCTATTACAGGAATATGGAAAAAATCTGAATTGATAATATTAGGCTTAATTGCTTTGATCTCTCTAATTGCTTTAACTATGGGCAGAGACACACTATTGGGGGTTAATCTTTCACTGATTCAATCACTTAGAACTAGGATAAGCCTAACAACGGATGTTATGGATATACTTGCAAACATGGGGGGGCTATTTGGGATTACTAATGGGGCAATTCATATTGCAACTCACCCTTTCCTAGCCAGATTAATGCCCGGGGTTGCGTATTCCCCTAGAAGGATGATAGCTGTCCTAGTTGGTGAAAGGTCAGTTTCTGTTACATCCTCTATATTTGGGCCATTAGCTATCGACTTTGGATTAATTGGCGTAGTTGTTGGCATGATTTTCTTAGGATTTTTCTTATCAAATCTCTATAAAATGTCACAGAAGACTGAAGGGGAAAGAAAAATAATCTCAGTAGGTCTTTACAGTATGGTGCTGAGTTACACTATAATTGGAATTGAAACAGGCATACTAGATCTAGAAGTAATTTTATTATTCGTTATTTCATTAGCATATCTTCTTTTTATTATTAATAGAAAAAATATTTAATAAAAAATTTCCGAAAGATTTAAATATTTTAAAGAATTTATAAAAATAGTGATAATAATGAAAATGAACAAAAAAGGTATTAAAATTCTAAAATCTCTCCTTGCAATTAGAGGATTCCCACAGAAAAACAAGATTGCAGAAGAAACTGGGCTTTCAATACAGACTGTTACACCATTCATCAATAAGATGATTGACGACGGTATCATAAAAGGATTCTCAGCAATAATTGAGCCCGATAAATTAGGATATCACCAAGTTCATTTTCTCTTGAATATCCAAAAGGGTACGAATCAAGAAGCGATTGATTTCTTAAAGAATATGGATAGAGTCTTATATGTGACTTCAGGATTTGGAAATTTTGACTGTCAGTTAGTAGTTGCTATCCCAGCTGATAGGACAGATCTTATACCTGGGTATATGGAGTCCATGAGGCAATCGGGGATATTTAAGAGTGAAATGAGTATACATGTTGTCACTAAGAGTCATTTTCCCTTACCAGATTTCCTTAGAAATGAAGACTTAAGTTAACGGTGCAAAGATGCAAAAAAAATTAGCTTTATTTTTAACATTAATTTTTATTTTTGCCAACTTCAGTCAGATAATGTCTGAAGACACAATTAGATGGCGATACCACACCGCAGATGATGTCAGGGCGGCTTCTTTGGGGGATGTCAATGGCGATGGTAAATTTGACGTTGTTTTAGGCTCGGGAAACTATGTCTATGCTCTTGATAGTTTTGGGCAAGAGATATGGAAAAAGAAAGCTATTAATTATATTAATACAGTGTCTACTAATGACCTTGATGGCGATGGCAGAAGCGATGTCGCTGTGGGGCTTATAAACAATGGAATTGAAGTTTTTAATTCAGATGGAGAAAAATTATGGGAATACTGGATGCCCTCTTCCATTCAGAAGGTCATTATAAAAGATATTGATTCAGATGGGTATGGAGAAGTAATAGCCATCTCCTATAACACCTCTTTGAACGATAATGCATGGGTAATACTAAATCATGATGGATGCGTTAGGTTCCAAAGTAAGGATTTCTTTTTCCCCGATATTGAATTAAAAGGTTATTATGATGGTACAGATAAAAAATGGGAAGCTGACGACGAACTCAGAACTATCCTTGCCGAGGATATTAATGGGGATGGAAATACCGAATTTGTTGCAACTACAAGGGCAAATGACATCTTAATTTTCGATTATAATATGAACTCTTTATGGGGATACCATTTTGATTATCCTATAACTTCTGTTTCTCTTGGGGACTTAGAGGGAGACGGTTTTAAAGAGATTCTTCTCGGAGTAAACAAAAAATTGATCATCCTTACAAAAGATGCATTTTCTTTGAAAGAATACAAATTTGACGATGACATCGGTGCAGCGGCCGCTTTCAAAGATTCAAATATCTCTTATGTTTTGATAGCTAAAGGAAACAATTTATACGTATATGACTATGGAACAGAATTATTTAATTATAGTTTTGATGATAGTATTAATCTAATTTATTCAGATGATTTAGATTATAAAAATAGTATAGAGATAATAACTGGTACAGACGATGGGGCATATGTTCTAAATCTTAAAGGAAAGAAACTCTTTACATACAAGACTTACTCTCCTGTGAATGAAGTTTTTATAACAAACCTCGATTTCAAATCTCAAAAAGAATTAATCTTATCTTCTACAGATGTGGACGTAATCACATACCAGGAATTAAAAGATATTGAGTTGCCGGTCTCCCAAACAAATCAACAAGAGAGGCAAGCAACAATAAACAGAGCAAACGCAATCTTTAGCACTGGAAAAGCGTTATATGGGGTTAGAGATTACCAGTCAGCTTTAGATAAATTCAAAGAAGCAAGAACAATATACGAATCTGTATCTTATACTGAAGGCATCAATAACTGTGGAACATTTATATCAAATTCTACAGTATACATACAAGCTAAAACATTTGAAGATCAAGGATTATCTTTAAAGAATGAGAAAAAATATGAAGAAGCAAAATCTAATTATCAGACAGCTAAAGACATTTACTCTTCATTGAATGACTCTACAAAGATCCAGGAAATGGATCAAGCAATTGCAGAAGTCGATGACTTAATTAGAACTGAAGCTTTAATTAGAACATTAGTATACATAATTATTATTGGTGCTATCGTAGCAATTGTAGTATTTGTATTTTTATTCCTCAGAAGAAAAAATAAAACTAAATAGGTGAATTATTTGATTCGAGAAGAAATTAAAAAAAGGGTTGAAAAATTACAAACAATAGCAATAAATTTTGAAAACGAAGGGTATTTTCAAGATGCTGCAGATAGTTATGTTGAGGCTGCTAATTTTCTGATTGACGAAAAGGATTTCTTCTGGGGTGCTGAAGATTTTAAAAAAGCTGCCGAGTTGTACTGGGATTCTGGGGATAAAGGAAGAGCTGAAACTCTCTTCAACACTGCAATAAACTATTATTTAATGGATGCAGATTACTACCTAAAACGTGATGGCTATTTTTGGGCTGTTAGAGACTATAAGCTAGCGGTTCAATGTTATGAAAAATGGCTCAGTATGATCGGAAGGATTTAAACAAAACCAGTGGGCCCGGGGGGATTTGAACCCCTGACCGCCCGGTTATGAGCCGGGCGCTCTACCAGTCTAAGCTACAGGCCCAAGAAGCGCCGCCAGCAGGACTCGAACCTGCGACCATTCGATTAACAGTCGAGCGCTCTACCTACTGAGCTATGGCGGCATGAAGATTCCGATTTCAGAATCCTATATAAAACTTTCTATTAATAAAATTATCAATATCATGTTAAAATATATCCATTAGATATACAAGTGGAATTAATGTAAACCACATTATATACGCTAGAGAGAATTGAAGCTGCATATTAATCTGGCCTTCAATACTATCCGATCTAAATAGGACACTTAATAAGTATAGTAGGATTATCCCTTGAGCTATAGCAACAATGAACAACATTCCAAGAGATCCTAGAATCCCTAAAATAACTATTATTATGCTTGAGATAATAGAAAGAGAGATGGAAATAATTGATAAGATAGTTGCCCTTTTTTTACCTAATATTACAGTAAGTGTTCTTTTACCTACTTTTTGATCTGCCGATAAATCTGGAAAACCTGCAAGAATTATAGCCCCAAACACTGAAAAGAAAAGTGGTATAGAAATTAACCAAGGAAAAGTCAAATCAATTCTTTGAGATTGTAATAAGAATCCAGCAATAACTATGTAGAAACTATGTGTTACTCCTACGTCTAATTCCCCTAAACCTCTGTAAGATAATTTAATTGGGGGTAGAGTATAGGACAATCCTAGGATTAATCCAATTAAGAGGACGATAAAAGAGTAAATATTTGTCATGTAAGTGAGAATAATTCCCAAGATAAATACCATTACAAGACCAAATATCGTGGCTTTTTGTACGTCATTTAGTAAAATCTTCCCTTCAACTAACATCCTAGAGCCACCAGTAAATTGGCTATAGTTTCTGTTTATACTATCCGTTTCATAATCGAAGTATTCATTAGAAATGACCGTTACGAATTCTATGAAGAACATAGCTAGATAACCAAGTAGATACACCGTTAGATCAAATTTAGCTAATATCTTCAATGAAGACATAGCTCCTACGGTATATGCTAAGAAGGTCATAGGGTAAAATTGAAGTCTTATTATCTTTAACCACGAAATGATCTTTTCTTTATTCATAATGAACAATATTTTTCATGAAATAATCTCAATATAAATATTTCTAATAAATCTAATTTACCGATAATTTTTTATAGATAGTTAGTTCATTTTTCACAAGTTCTATTAAAAAAATTGCTGGTGATTTCATGTTTGATACAGGACTAATAGAAAAACTAGTTTCTTCTGAAAACTATTACAAAAAGAGAGAGGAAGTAGAAAAACTACGCCATAAAGCAATAAAAATGTCGCATAAATACCATTTTGAAAATAATAGATTTTATCATGACTATTGCAAATTAAAAGGGTTAAATGGAGATATTAAACCCAAGGATTTTCATAAAATAGTAATCCCTGACGGTGTATTCAAATCCTATGAGATGGAGTGTCCTGAGAAGAATCCACAAGAATTTAAGAAATGGGTCGAAAGGATATCTTCTGTTCCGATAGATTTTACACCTAAAGGTATGGGATCACTTGAAAGTTTTCTTGAAGAGTTTTATTCTAATGGGCTCATGCTAGGGTTTAGCAGTGGAACCTCAGGAAAACTAACATTCCTACCGCGAGATGAATTTACCAGATCAATGATAGTTAAATCTTATACCGAAGCTATCGATGCGACTCTTAAACTAAATAAGGGGCAGGAGAAATTTATCCTAGGCATTCCTAAGAAGACTTTCTTGCAAGTTGGGTATAATGGTAGGGTAGTTGCAGAGAACATATCTCCTGGAAATGTATTCCACGCCATTGATAGCCTTAAGGCGGATATTATAAGATTAAGAATGAGAGGACCAAGGTCATCAAAGGAAAAAATAATGAACTATTTCATAAAAAAAATGCTACCAAGAATTGAGAAAAATTCGATAAAAGGCATCGTATCAAATCTAGAAGCTAATCGTGGAAAAAGAGTAGTATTTATGGGGCCACCTTTCTTAATAATTAATACTGCAAAGTATGTCCTAGAACATGGGATTGATGCAAAAATAGGAGAAGATAGTTTCTTTGCTTCTACTGGGGGATTTAAAGGGAGATCTATTGTCAGTAGGGACAAAATGAATGATTTGATTCAAGAGGCATTTGGGCTGGATCCAAAGAGATACATCGATCTATACGGTATGACCGAATCAAACTCTATAATGGTAGATTGTTTAGAGGGTAATAACAAACATATACCACCTTGGATGGAAGTTATACTTTTCGATGAGCATATGGAGCCAATACCTCCTGAAGGGAAAGTCACTGGTAATTATGCATTCCTTGAACCTTCTTCTAAATCATTTCCTGGATTTATTACAACTGGTGACAAAATAAAAGTTGACTACGATGGATGTCCAGCTTGCGATAAGAAAACACCAATTCTCCTTAGCATTGAAAGACTTCCAAGACTAGAAAGCAGAGGTTGCTCTGGTGTACTTGCTAAAACGGTGGCTGATTAATTGTCAAAATTAAAAGGGTACTACCTTCCTAAATCTCTAAAATCCTTGGAAAAAGAAATGGAGTTTACAGAGAAGAAAGTAAATAATAAAACAATACTAACTCCAAATATAAATTCTCAAAACATAGCTAACATTGTAACAGAACTAAAAGAAAACAGAAAAAAATACCTTTCAGAAATGCCATTGACAGAAATAGCTTTAGCTTACGGAAATGTATCCAGAAAATGGGCAGATAACAAATATGAAAAAAAGAAACTTGCTCTTGAATTGTTGCCATTACTAACAAATCTTTCCTCTGAATTAATAGAATTTTACCAATTCAGATCAATTTACAAAATTGATGAAAAGACCATTAATTTTTTGTCTACCCTTAATTTACCGCCAGAAGTTTTTAAGCAATTTACGCCAATTGAAGGGGCAAATACCTATGTTAGAGCATATGCTGGATTTAGAGACAAGCTATCGCTAAAGAATATTTCACAAAATGATAAGGAATTGGAGTTAGTAACATATATCACCCCTTCAAATGTCCCGGGATTTATAGAAAGCCTTGGAATATTCATTGCGTCTATAGTAAAAGCTGCTGGATTAATCAAAACACCTTCAGTTCAGCCTCTTTTTGCACCATTATTTGCGGAATCTGTTGCAGAGCAAAATAAAGAGATTGGAGAGACTATAGCTGTAATACCTTGGGCAGGGGGGGATGAATCAATTGAGGACATCATCTTCAGAAACTCAAATGTAGTCAGTGTAGTTTCTAGCACCCAAACTGCGATGTCCGTAAAAAACAGAATCGACAAATTGAACAGAGGGGGAAATTCAATAAAAGGATGTTATCATGGGGGTAAATTTGGGATTGAACTTATTGGAAGGGAAATGGCTACAAAGGATGTAGCCGGACTTGCAGCCCTCGATGGAATTGGATATGAGGGGTATATGTGTGGGTCTCCTGCCTTTGGATTTTTTGTAGAAGAGGATGGAGAACTCAGTCCAATTGAATTTGCAGAAGCACTTGCCGGTGAAATGGAAAAACTTTCTAAATCAATACCTCAAACTAATTTTTTCAGAAAATTAAGGGATGTTAAAATTGGAGAAATAATATCTAGGCCTGAATTTGAAGGCGGTCAAAAAATTTATACTTCATCTAAAAATAATTTTGCCGTAATTTTCGAATCGAAATTTAATCTTAACCCAATTGGGCAAAACAGATTAATCAGAGTCTTTGGGGTAAAAAGCTTAGAGGAAGTAATAGATAAAATGAAGCCCTGGAAAGAGTACCTCCAAACTGCAGGAGTTGCATTGGGAAACGACAGAATTCAGAAAATTGCAGAATTAATGGGAAAAACTGGATTTTCAAATATTAGGGTTGCAGGCACTGTGGCATTACCCAGACTTGGCGAAGCTTGGGATGGGAACTATCCAATATATGAATTTTATATACCTGATAGTATTCAGTGGACCTCAATAAACGCAGTTGATTTTGAAAATGAGATTAAAGAACTGATAAAAATCAAGAATCAAGTTATTACTAAAGGAGTATTCAATCCTAACCTCCAAATTCGTTAGATAATCTAAGACACATGTATCATTTTTTCTATTTCTTTAATTAATAAAAAGAAATATTTAAATACTTTATACACAAATATTAATTGGTGCTCTAATGGTATACGCATATGTTTTAATAACAGTTTCTATTGGTAAAATTAAAGAAGTTATTGAAGCCGTAAAGAAAATTGATGGTGTAATAGAAGCCGATGTTATCACCGGTCCATACGATGCAATTGCAAAAATAAAAGCAAATGATCTAGGAGAACTTACAAAGACAGTTATCCAGCAGATTCACTACATCGAAGGTGTAATTGATACAACAACTGCCATAGTAATATCTGTCTAATCCTTAGTTTTTACTCGGTGGTCCTTTGAATAAAGTTACGGCTATCTGTGATGTATCCCTATTCGTGTCAAAAAGTAAATACGCGCAAGCTGAATCATTGATGAAATCGCTTCACATTGAAGAAGTTATAATGCCAGAAGAACTAGTCGATATACTAATGAAAGTTCACAGAGGGGAACAATTACTTGGGGAACAAGTTAGGGTACTATCTTATTGGGCAAAAGGACCAGTTCCAAAAGATGAAGATATAAGGACTTTCTATGAAACACTCATTGACAAAGGAATCAAGATCAAAACAGTCAAAGAGTACGTACTTAAAAAAGAAGTAGAACTAGGGTACACAAAACTTAGAGAAGGAATGGAAAAGGACGAAATGGAAGCATATAATAAAAGCTGGAGAAACTTATATAACAAATTCTCTGAGACGATGCCTGAACAAACAGCAATAATTTGTTCAAAGATATTGTCCCTGTCTTTAGTATTTAATGAAAAAATAGTAGCAGTAAACAGGAAACTTCTGAGGTTTTTGTATGATTCCGGATTTGAGGTGTCCAAGGTCACGTCAAATATAGATATAGATAATGATGTTGTAGAACACAATATAATATTCTTGAATGTTTATGGATCAAAAACGTTTGAGCCCCTGTTTTATGAAATAAAAAATTCAATAAAAGAGAGCACTGCCATTGAAGTAGACTTGGAAAAGAATGTTGGTTCAATAGTAATGTTTAATTTATAAGTTTTATTTTATAATATTTATGTTATATCCTAATTGCTTTCTATTCACATTATATTTTCAATAGAAAGCTTTTTATATCACCTCTAATACATCAAAAAACAGCAATATTTTTATGAGGTGTAAATTATGGCAGAAATTAGACAACCAATGAGTGTCCAACCCGAGGGCGCTCAGAGATTTATGGGCAGAGATGCTCAAAGAATGAATATTCTAGCTGGAAGAATTGTAGCAGAAACAGTAAAGACGACACTAGGTCCAAGAGGTATGGACAAGATGCTCGTTGACTCACTCGGAGATGTAGTCATCACAAACGATGGTGCCACAATCCTTAGTGAAATGGACATTGCTCACCCAGCAGCAAAAATGATTGTAGAAGTAGCCAAGACACAGGATGAAGAAGTTGGAGACGGTACAACAACAGCTGTTGTTATCGCTGGAGAACTTCTAAAGAAGGCCGAAGACCTTCTAGATCAAGATGTACATGCAACAGTAGTTGCATCTGGTTACAAGATCGCAGCTGAAAAAGCTGAAGAAATATTGAAAGATATAGGAGATAAAATTACTATTAATGACGATGAAGTCCTTCTTGAAATCGCAAAGACTGCAATGACAGGAAAGGGTGCAGAAAAAGCAAAGGATACACTAGCACCATTGGCCCTTAATGCAGTAAAGCAAGTCGCAGTAAAAGAAAACGGAAAATACACCGTTGAAACTGAAGACATAAAGGTTGAGAAGAAAGAAGGTGGAAGCGTAGAAGATTCAAAACTCATCCAGGGATTAATTATTGACAAGGAAAGAGTACACGACGGTATGCCAAAGAAAATAAAGGACGCAAAAATCGCTTTACTCGATTGTGCACTTGAAGTAAAAGAAACAGAAACAGACGCAGAGATTAGAATTACTTCCCCAGACCAGCTTCAGGCATTTTTGGACCAAGAAGAAGCAATGCTAAAGAAGATGGTAGACCAGATAAAGGCATCTGGAGCAACAGTTGTATTTTGTCAGAAAGGAATCGATGACTTAGCACAGCACTACCTTGCAAAGAACGGTATTTACGCAGCAAGAAGAGTCAAAAAGAGTGACATGAAGAAACTAGCTAAAGCAACAGGCGCAAGAGTTGTAAACAAAGTATCTGACCTTGAAGGAAAGGATTTAGGTAACGCAGGCTCTGTCGAAGAGAAGAAGATAGGCGGAGACGAAATGACCTTTGTTGAAGGATGCAAGGATCCAAAATCAGTAAGCTTATTACTTAGAGGAGGAACAGAACACTTCCTAGAGGAAGTTGAGAGAGCACTTGAAGATGCAATAGGAGTTATCTCAACTGCAATCGAAGATGGAACAATCTGTGCCGGTGGAGGAGCAGCTGAAATGGAATTGTGCAAGAGACTCAACGAATATGCAGAAAAGATTAGCGGCAGAGAACAGCTTGCAGTTAAAGCATTCGCACAGGCAATGGAAATCATCCCAAGAACATTAGCAGAAAATGCAGGTATGGATCCAATCGATACCATAGTTGCACTCAAAGCATCACACGAGACCAAAGACCACAAGAGATTCGGAATCGATATCTTTGACGGAAAGGTTAAAGATATGATGAAGGCCGGAGTTGTTGAACCACTAAGAATTAAAGAACAGGCAGTAAAGAGTGCATCTGAATCCGCCATAATGATCCTAAGAATCGACGACGTTATCGCTGCAAGTGGAATCGGAAAGAGAAAAGGCATGGGCGGCGACGATGACGATATGGGAATGGGCGGCATGGGCGGAATGCCCGGTGGAATGCCTGGAATGATGTAAAATAAAATATTTTTCTTTATTTATTATTTTTATTCTATTTTAATAAGAGCAATATTTATTAGAGAATTCTGTGTAGACTATACATGGACACCAATTCTATTCTAGAAAAATTAAGATCAATGTCAAATCCATCTTCTCTAGAGGGTATGACTCGCTTTGGAATTAATACCGATAAGGCATTTGGAGTTTCAGTCCCTAACCTAAGAGATCTAGCTAAAGATATTGGAAAAAATCATAAAATGGCTTTAGAATTATGGAAGTTAGATTACCATGAAACTAAAATTCTTGCAAGCATGATAGACGATCCAAAAATCGTTACAGAAGACCAAATCGAGAATTGGGTTAAAGATTTTAATTCATGGGACATTTGTGATCAAACTTGTAACAATTTATTTGGAAAGACTTCTATGGCTTTTAACAAATCCTTCGAATGGTGTAGAAGGGAAGAGGAGTTTATCAAAAGAGCAGGTTTTGTATTAATGGCAGTACTAGCAGTTCATGATAAAAAAAGAGAGGATAAGGATTTTGAACTTTTTTTAAAAGAGATATACTTGGGATCAAATGACGACAGGGTATATGTAAAAAAGGCAGTTAACTGGGCCTTAAGACAGGTTGGGAAGAGAAATATTTACCTAAATAAAAAGGCCATAGAAACAGCAAAGGATATCCAGAAGCTAAATTCGAAACCAGCAAAATGGATATCCTCTGATGCCTTAAGAGAGCTTAACAGCCCTAAAATAATACAAAGGATAAAGAAGTAATCATACAAAAATAATATAAAATAGAATATGTGATATAATCATGAGGGAAAAACATGTTTGATTTACAAGGATTAAGCACTGAAGCAAAAATCGGAAAAATCTTGATTTTGGTATCTCTTGTCCTAGGGGTTTTAGGATTACTTGGGATAGTTCTAGGATTTGGATATAGGGCCCTATTTCCTATGAGTTTTATGAGGGGAATACCGCTATTCGCCGGATTTTTATTAATCTTCAGTGCAGTCATTAAAATATTGGGATTGATAGTTGGATATATGGCGCTTGCTTCAACTGAGCTCAAGAACTACAATAGGGCAGGTATACTTGCTATTATATCAAGTTTATTGCCACCTCTTGATCTGATAATGCTTATAGGTGGAATTTTGTGCATAATTAGCAAAGAAGCAAAATAATATTTTATTTTTTCAAAAACTTTTTAAAGATTTGTTTACTTCTTATGAGTATGAGTCCAATCGTTGACGGATTTATTCGTTTCTTTTATAATCCAATTGTCACACCAACAACACTCGCATATATAGCCTCAATTATTGGCAAGATTATATATGAATCAATCACTAAGAGAAAGTTATCTCTTATTGCGGGTGTAAAGGATGGGGGGATGCCAAGTTCACATACTGCAGCTGTCGTGGGATTGTCAACATCCATACTATTGAACGAAGGATTGTCCACTGTCTTTTGGGTTTCTTTATTATTCTCGTTCATTGTCATGAAAGATGCAATTGGAGTTAGATGGGAAACAGGTCAACAAGCCAAGGCCATAAATGAAATTTTGAAAAGGCTTCGTATGAGACAAGTTTTAGAAGAGGATCTAAAAGAATTATTGGGGCATACCGAAGCTCAAGTTTTAGGGGGATTCATTGTCGGCGTAGTGTTTTCTTATATTGGCCATGTTTTGTTTTTTGGCCCAATTTAGATCTTCATAAATAAAAATAATTATTCAACAATTGCGCCTTTAGTTTATCGTTTTTTTCTACAATAAAAAAATAACTTCTAACAAAGAGTTTTTTAAGCAATGACTATACAATCATCTTCATGGGTGCGAACTATATTACGGTAAAAGGTGCATCGGAACATAATCTAAAGAACATAGATGTCCAATTACCTAGGGATAAGTTAATAGTGATTACTGGAGTTTCAGGTTCTGGTAAATCTTCTCTTGCATTTGATACAATTTATGCTGAAGGTCAAAGACGTTATGTTGAATCACTTTCAGCTTATGCTAGACAATTCTTAGGATTGATGGAAAAACCGGATGTCGAATACATTGAAGGATTGTCCCCGGCAATTTCAATAGAACAAAAAACAACTTCAAAAAATCCCAGATCTACCGTTGGTACAGTTACAGAAATTTATGATTACCTTAGACTTCTATATGCTAGAATAGGAATCCCTTACTGTTCGAACTGCGGTAAAGAGATAAAACAGCAGACTGTAACAGAGATTACAGATCAAATCCTCTCTTTTCCAGAAGGGACAAAAATCACCGTACTAGCACCTATAGTTAGGGGAAGAAAAGGTGAGTACTCAACTCTTCTCAAAGATTTAAATCAAGAAGGTTTTGCAAGAGCTGAGGTTGATGGGGAGATAAAGGAGTTAGACGTCGAAATCCGGCTTGAGAGATACAAAAAACATGATATCAACATTATAATTGATAGACTTGTATTAAAGGAGGGTATTTCTCCAAGGCTCTATGAAGACATAGAACTGGCATTGAAAAAAGGAGAAGGAATAATATTTGTAGATATAGATGATCAAAGAAAAACATTTTCTCAGAATTTTGCATGCCCTGATTGTGGAATTAGTTTAGAAGAGATTACACCTAGAATGTTTTCATTTAATACTCCTTATGGAGCTTGCCCCGCTTGTCATGGATTAGGATTTAAACAAGAATTTGATCCTGACCTCATTATCCCAAATAAAGATGCTTCACTTATGGAAGGGGCAGTGGATGTCTGGGGGTCTATAGATGGATTTAGAGGTCAGACTTTAGAGGCTCTTTCCAAGAAATTTAATTTTAGACTAGATATTCCTGTTAAAGAGTTATCTGAAAAACACCTTAATATCTTATTATATGGAACAACAGACAAGGTAAGATATAATTATCGCTCAAGAAATACCCCTACTTATTGGACATACGAAGGGACTTTTGAGGGCATAATCCCCTGGCTTGAGAGAGTATATAGGGAAACTGAGTCTGATTACAGAAAGGAGCAATTTGAGAGGTACATAAGATACAAACCTTGTGAGGTATGTGAAGGTAAGAGATTAAAGCCTGACGCACTTTCTGTAAAAATTCAGGATAAATCCATAATTGACATCACTGAATTTCAAATAAGCAATTGTTACAAGTTTTTTGTTGATTTAGATCAAAACTTAAATGAAAAGGAAAAGATAATCTCAAAACAAATCTTAAAGGAGATTAAATCTAGGCTAGGGTTTCTCATAAGCGTGGGCTTAGATTATTTGACACTTGATAGGAGTTCAGGTACTTTATCAGGTGGAGAGTCACAGAGAATCAGGCTTGCAACACAGATTGGATCGCAGCTTGTAGGAGTATTATATATTCTGGACGAGCCAAGTATAGGGCTTCACCAAAGAGATAATGCAAAATTAATTGTGATGCTCAAGAAATTGAGGGACATTGGAAATACTGTAATCGTTATTGAGCATGATGAAGAGACAATGCTTTCTTCTGATTATCTTGTTGATATAGGCCCTGGAGCTGGTGTTCATGGTGGAGAGGTAGTTGCAGTTGGCATACCAGAAGAAGTAAAGAATAATCCCAACTCACTTACCGGTAAATATTTATCAAGAAATCTTAGAATTGAAGTTCCAAAAGTTAGAAAGACAAGCAATCAGCACCTCGTGATTAAAGGTGCAAGGCAGTTTAATCTAAAAAACATAGATGTAAAGATACCACTAGGTCTTTTTGTTTGTATTACCGGCGTTTCTGGAAGTGGAAAAAGTACTTTAATTAATGAAATCCTTTACAAAGATTTGGCGAAAAGATTCTATAAGGCAAATGATCAGCCCGGAGATCATGACGGCATTTTAGGAATTGAAAATATAGATAAGGTAATAATAATTGATCAAAGTCCAATTGGTAGGAGCCCAAGATCAAACCCGGCTACATACACTGGACTATTTACCCCAATAAGAGAACTATTCTCAGAACTTCCCGAATCAAAAAGAAGGGGATTCAAGAAGGGTAGATTTTCATTCAATGTAAAAGGCGGAAGGTGTGAAAATTGCAGTGGAGATGGATTAATTAAAATAGAAATGCACTTCCTGCCGGATGTTTATGTTAAATGCGAAGAATGTAAAGGAGAACGATATAATAGGGAGACCTTGAGCGTTAAATACAAGGGTAAATCAATTTCTGACGTTCTTGAGATGACAGTAGAAGAAGCTCTCCACTTTTTTGAGAACATACCTATAATTAGAAATAAACTTCAAACACTTCACGATGTTGGATTGTCATACATAAAGGTGGGGCAACCTGGTACTACCCTTTCAGGTGGTGAGGCTCAAAGGGTCAAACTATCAAAGGAACTCTCAAGAAAAGCTACTGGGAAAACTCTTTACATTTTGGACGAGCCTACAACAGGTCTGCATTTTCATGATGTTAAAAAACTTCTTGACGTCCTCCTAAGATTAAGGGAGAATGGAAACACGGTACTTGTCATTGAACACAATATGGATGTAATTAAAACTGCGGACCATATAATTGATTTAGGGCCTGAAGGTGGGTATAAAGGAGGAGAGATAATAGCAGAAGGGACCCCCGAAGATATTATTAAATCCCCGAAGAGCCACACTGGAAGATTTTTAGAGGAAGTACTAAAGAGAGACGGAATCAATATATAGCTTCAGTACTATTTTATCTAACTTTTTTTAAACATTAATCTCTGATTTTCAATTAATAATTACTATTGTTTATCGTTAAAATAAAATATTTTTAACAATATAGAAATATTTATATATCAATAGTGTAAAATATATTATGCACTAGAGGTGAAGTTATGAAAAATATAACTACATTGTTGGTGATTGGGTTATTATTAGCCTCAATCGCCCCAATATTGGGAGAAACGTGCTCAAATGATGAGGAAAACAATAGAATAACTTGCTCAGACAACACAAAATTAATTGATTCAATTGTTGCTAAGAGCTTCCTTAATAACATTAGAAAAGGAAGTATGGATTTAAACGGTAACAAATTGGTCCACACAGTGTTAACACCGTTTGGGGATCTACCAATGGCATCTTCCTTACTAAAGAACCACTTTGGAGCATATGACTACTCTCATGAGAGAAACACGCCAGGATGGTATTCCTACGATATTCAACCATTATCCAAAACACAGAAGCCCTACGAACCAGTGCCATCAAGAATCTATACATCTGATATCTCAGATGAAGAATAATAATATTTTATTTTCTTTTAGTTTATATTTAACTCTATAATTTAAATTAAATATTTTTATCCTTGATAAGGCATATTTCCTTTTTTTCTTATATATATTCGAATAAAACTTTTATATAATTAGATTAAAGTGAAAATATCTTTTTTTTAAATAGAAAACCTTTTTAGAAAGAGAATAAAAAAGAAAGTACTAAACATTAAGGTGATTTTATGACAAAACAACTTTCTCCAGATATGATTAGGCGGACATTTGACAAAAATAAATTAACATGTAAGAATAGTAGAGAAGTTTCGCCATTGGAAGATATTGTCGGTCAAGATAGGGCTTTGAAAGCATTGAAATTTGGTCTAGAGATACAAGAAAAAGGATTTAATATTTTTGTTGCTGGTTTCCCGGGAACAGGAAAAATGACGGCAGTAAAGAGTTTCTTAGATAAGTTAGCTGAAGATCAAACTGTTCCTCCAGATTGGTGCTATGTTAATAATTTCCAAGAGCCATATGAACCAAAGGCAATCAAGTTAAAAGCTGGTCAGGGACGAGCCTTCCATAAAGATATGGCAAATTTACTAAATGAAGCTAAAATTAATCTTCCAAAAGCATTTGAGAGCGAAGATTTTGCATTAAAAAGAGAATCTACAATCCAACTAATTGAAGCTGAGCGCAATAAAATATTTTCTGATTTAAACAGAAAAGCTGAGAAAGAAGGAATGATTGTCCAGACTACCCCCATGGGATTTATATTTGTTCCAATTGTCAGCGGTAGACCAATGACCGAAGAGGAGTTCATTGCATTAAGTCCTGAAATGAAAGACGATATACAGCAAAAAAGAGACAAATTAAACTCAGAACTAAGATTAGTTTTTAGACAGCTCAAAGAATTAGACACCAAAACTTTTGATGAAATCAAAAAATTAAACACTGAAGTAGCTCTTTTTACAATAGGACACTTAGTGGCAGATTTGAACAAAAAATATTCCGATTATCCAGAAATAGTTGCATACCTAAAAGAGGTACAAGAAGATATCCTAGATAACTTAAATTTATTTTACAAACCAACACCGGCTCAACCTCCAATTCAAGCCCCATGGGCAGAAGAATTACCATTAAGGCGTTATACCGTTAATCTATTCACAGATAACTTCACTCTTAAAGGGAGGCCAGTAGTTGTAGAGCTAAACCCAACCTACCAAAATCTATTTGGAAGGATAGAAAAGGAAGCCCAGTTTGGGATGCTTACCACAGATTTTACCATGGTAAGGGGTGGGTCTATACATAAGGCCAATGGGGGATACCTAGTAATACCTGCAGAAGAATTAGTAAAGAATCTTTTTTCATATGATGGACTTAAAAGAGCACTTAGTAGTGAGGAAGCAGTTGTCGAAGAAGCTGGGGAGAGATTAGGATTTATTACAACAAAGGGATTAAGACCAGCGCCAATACCCCTAAACACAAAAGTTGTCATAGTTGGAAACCCAATTATCTACCAAAGCCTTTTTGCCGTGGATCCTGAATTTAAAGAGCTGTTTAAGGTAAAAGCTGAATTTGACATTAATATGGATTTCAACGACGATAATGTGGAAAACTATGTTTCTTTCATATGTTCTTTATGTTCAAAGGAGAAATTATTGCACCTTGACTCGTCTGCAATTGCAAAAGTAATAGAGTATGGGGCAAGACTAGCAGAAGACCAAGAAAAACTCTCAACAAAATTTGCTGACATAGCAGATATCATACGAGAAGCTAACTTCTACGCAAAACAAGACAAAAAGGACCTGATTAAGGACATTCATATTGTAAAGGCTGTTGAAGAGAAAAATTATCGTTCAAATCTTATCCAAGAAAGAGTAAACGAGATGGTAACAAGAGGATTTTATCTTATAGACACTGAAGGTGAGGCAGTTGGACAAATAAATGGTCTCGCTGTTCTAAGCCTAGGCGATTTTACTTTTGGCAGGCCATCTAGAGTTACAGCGACCGTTAATATTGGAAGAGGCGGAATCATTGATATTGAAAGAGAAGCTAAAATGGGAGGAAATATCCACTCGAAAGGAGTAATGATCTTAGGTGGATATTTAGCAGATAATTTTGCCCAAGACAAACCATTGAATCTGACTGCAAGGCTTGTATTCGAACAAAACTACGAGGGCGTTGATGGGGATAGCGCCTCAAGCACCGAGTTATATGCGATATTGTCTGCCCTTTCAGGTGTTCCAATAAAACAGTATTATGCTGTGACAGGATCTGTTAATCAGAAAGGAGAAGTCCAAGCAATTGGAGGAGTCAACTACAAGATTGAAGGATTCTACGAAATCTGTAAAGCAAAAGGACTTAACGGTAAACAAGGAGTTTTAATACCAAGAAGCAATATACAGAATTTAATGCTTAAGGAGGAAATTGTAGAAGCTGTAAGGCAAGGTAAGTTCCGTATCTACTCAGTTGAAAATATCAAAGAAGGTATAGAGATCTTGACAGGAGTCAAAGCCGGTGAAATGGGAGCAGATGGAAAGTATCCTGAGAACAGCATATATGGACTTGTTGACAAGCGCCTCAGAGAAATGACTGAAAAAATGGACGGGGCTTCTGAAGAAAATGGAAAGAAGAAGGATGCCGATTGATTTTAATTTATTAAGATAATAAATATATAGGAGGTAAAAAAAATGGTACAGGTAAATCAAGTTGGAGAAATATATAAGTGTGAAATCTGTGGAAATGTTGTGGAAGTATTAGAAGTAGGTGGCGGAGAATTAATCTGCTGCGGGGAACCAATGGTTTTACAGGAATAAAGTGGTGAAAATGGTTAGAATAGGAGAAAAGATTCAGGAAGCAGATTGGAAAAAGGAGAAACATGTCCCTGTGATAGAATGTGCAGATACTGTCAAAGCAAATGAAACATTTGAAGTGAAAATTTCAATTGGAAAAGACATAGCCCACCCAAACACAACTGAGCACCACATAAGATGGATTACACTTTACTACCAGGCTGAAGGCGAAAAAGCACTCTACCAAGTTGGGAACTATGAATTCACAGCCCATGGCGAAAGCCCACAAGGACCAAATACTGGACCAGTTTTCACAAATCATGAAGTAAAAACTTCTATGAAAATAGCAAAATCAGGAACATTATTTGCAGTATCACTTTGCAATATCCATGGCCTATGGGAATATTCTAAAGAAATTAAAGTAAATTAATTTTTTTTTTAAATTAAATAGATGATTTATTTTAAATTAGTTCTTAATGTTTATTTAATTCAATTGAATGGCATTGCATTAATAATAAGTTTTTTAAAAGATTTATCCTTCTGTAAATTATGAAAAGAGAACTTCTAATGGGCAATGAAGCTATTGCCTTAGGCGCTTTTGAGGCAGGAGTTGAAGTTGTTGCAGCCTATCCTGGAACTCCCTCCACAGAAATACCAGAAACAGCTGCACGATTCGCCAAACAATACGGTGCTTATGTTGAATTTTCTACTAATGAAAAAGTTGCCCTTGAAGTAGGTATAGGAGCATCTTGGGCCGGTAAGAGAGCTCTTGTTACAATGAAACATGTAGGTGTGAACGTAGCAGCAGATTCATTAATGACATTGGCGTATACTGGTGTTAACGGAGGATTTGTCCTTGTTTCAGCAGATGAGCCAGATTGCCATTCATCTCAAAATGAGCAGGACAATAGAATATTTGCTAGATTTGCTAATATTCCATGTCTTGATCCATCTTCCCCACAAGAATCCAGGGACATGACTATATTTGCATATGATCTTTCAGAGAAATATTCCGTGCCTGTAATTTTAAGACCAACAACTAGAGTTTGTCATGGTAGAGGAGATGTTGAACTAGGAGAAATAAACATACAAAAGAGAGAAGGAAAATTCTCAAAAGACTTTTCAAGGTATGTCACAGTTCCATCACACGCTAGAATATTACATAAAAAACTCTTGGAAAAAATGGATAAGATTACCGAATATATTGAACAGTCTAATCTTAATTATGTTATACCTGGAAAAGGAAAAACAGGTGTTATTGTTATAGGCGCATCCTTCAATTACTTAATGGAATCTCTCCAGATATTGAACACGAAACTTCCGATCCTAAAAATTGGCGTTTCACAACCTCTAACAAAGAATACCGTCCTTTCATTCATAAAAGACCTTGAAAAAGTCATAATAATTGAAGAACTTGAACCTGTAATAGAAAATGATGTAAAAATCATAATTGCTGAAAATCAGTTGAACCTTAAGGTTTATGGAAAAAATTTATTTCCAAGAACAGGCGAGTTCTCTACTGATTTAGTCACAGAAATTCTTTCAAAATTCCTCAGGATAAATATTACTAAAGAACAATCCAAATGCGTTCCAGTGCCAGTAAGGATGCCTTTATTATGCGCGGGTTGTCCTCACAGATCCACTTATTATGCAATAAAGAAAGTCACAAGGGGCAAGGCAATTTTCCCGTCAGATATAGGATGCTATACACTAGGTTATTCAAGACCTCTGCAGACAGTAGATACATGTATCGCCATGGGATCTAGTTTTGGAGTGGCATGCGGATTTGCAAAGACCGTTAAAGAACCTATTGTTGCAACACTTGGGGATTCTACATTTTTCCATGCAGGTATCCCGCCATTAATTAATGCAAAATATAACAATTCAAAGATTGTTGCAGTAATCCTTGATAACTTAACTACAGCAATGACTGGGCATCAGCCACATCCTGGGACGCAATTGACTGCAATGGGAGAGTCGGCGAGTCCAGTTTCAATAGAAAAATTGATTTCAGGAATGGATATACCTGTTGAAGTTGTTGACGCATATAATGTAAAAAGCATTGAAGAGGCCCTTAAGAGAGCTCTGGAAAGCGAAACAGTATACGCCATTATCTCTAGGGGCCCGTGCGTCCTTCTAAAAGGCCTTGAAAAGAAACCTGTTTATAAAGTAGATGTAACAAAGTGCAGGTCTTGTAAGGCATGTATAAAGCTCTCAGGATGTCCTGCGCTAGAATTCAAAGATGGGCATTCTTATGTTAATCCTACCTTATGCACTGGATGTGGCTTATGTGCCTATATCTGTCCCGTAGAAGCTATATATAAATAATTTTTTTAAATATTTTTTATCATTAATTTTTTATTTACAATATTATATATTTTATATTTAATTATTGCTTACCAATATTGGATATATTTATATATCAGTATTGAGCCACTATTGCTAGTCAATGACTTACAATGAGGTGGTTCAATGAAAAAAATTAATGCAATTATA
Organism: Methanobacteriota archaeon; assembly: GCA_023622545.1. GTDB lineage: Archaea > Methanobacteriota_B > Thermococci > Methanofastidiosales > Methanofastidiosaceae > Methanofastidiosum. Next base: position 36,518 of record JAMNZA010000140.1, read on the forward strand.
ATAAGCATGTTAATAGTGCTATCATATCTAGCTGTCTTAAATCCAATAAGTGCAGCTACACTGGACGTTGGTACAGGAAAAACGTATGAAACAATCCAGGATGCAATCGAAAAAGCTTCAGAAGGCGATACGATTGAGATTTATTCTGGGACGTACAATGAAGATCTAAATATTACTAAGAACAATTTAGTATTGAGATCTGCCACGGGTGCAAATGTCAAGATAAAAGACATCGAATACAATTCATCCTTACCACATATTAATATTACAGGAAACAATGTAAAACTAAATGGATTTACTATAGAGGGGCCTGAAGTCCCAGACGGAAACTGTTCAAAAGGAATTCTTGTTTTAGGAACTGATATCGAGATATCTAACAATACCTTTGTTTCATTTGGTAAAGGCGCTTGCGTAGTTATCCAGACGGATTCTGATGCAAACTTATCCCTTAGAGATGTATCTGGACTTAATATTCATGACAATAACTTCCAGGGTAATCCAGTTGATGGATACATTGGGATTAAGATAAACTATACAGATCCAAAATACTCAACTTTACCTGTAAATATACAGAAGAATTCATTCACAGGAAATATATCATATGTCATAGTTACTGAAAGAAGCAATACAAACGTGATAAACAATCAGATGTCTAGCAGTGGCATCAGTACAATCGAGAGCAGCGGAATATTAATCTCTGATGCTAATAAGAAACCTCAGGAAGGAGTCAATGTTTATGGAAATATTATTAAGAATTTTAATACTGCCGGAATAATAGTCGGTGGAGATTCACAAGTTCTTAAGAACATTAACATAAATAACAACTTAATTCAGAATAACCAGATTGGGATTAAGACCAGAAGTTCAGCATCTGGAATAAAGGTAAACAACAACACAATATTATCTAACATGAAATATGAAGTACAGAATACTGACGGATATTCCCTAGATGCAAGATTAAACTGGTGGGGATCAAACGCTGGACCCGTAAGATCAAAAATATCTGGAAACGTTACTTACCTACCTTGGGTAAAATACAGCGAGTTCCCTGAATCAAGTATCTCTAAAATATTAAAGAAAAACCAGGATAAAAAGAATAGTAAATAATATCTGAATTTTTCTTTATATTATTTTTATTAATTCTTTTTAGTTATCCTTAAAAACTAATTCTTTTCTTTTATTACTAATTATCATATTTTACAAGATGGTTTAATGGAGTTATTTTCTGTCATTCTAATTGCAATCGGACTTTCTATGGACGCTTTGGCAGTGTCAGTTACAAGTTGAATACTCATAAAAAAACCAAGAGTTAAAGATGCATTAAAACTAGCTACTTCTTTTGGGGCATTCCAAGCAATTATGCCTTTGTTAGGATGGATTTCTGGAATAAAAATATACCGGTATATTTCAACATTTGACCACTGGCTAGCATTCTTTATTCTATTACTGATTGGAGTAAAGATTATTTACGAATCCTTGAAACAGGAATCTAAAGATGAATCATTCAATCCACTTGATTTTAAAGTTTTGATGATACTATCGATAGCAACGAGTATTGATGCATTAGCAGTAAGTCTTAGTTTAGCTTTCCTTGAGATGGATATCATTGGGCCATTTTTGATTATAGGAGTTGTTACATTCATTATATGTTTCATGGGATTTTTTATAGGCGATAAATTTGGCCATTTATTTGAAAATAAGATTAAAATCCTTGGCGGAATTATTTTGATATTTATCGGATTTAGAATACTAGTTGAACATCTATTCTTCTAATTTATAAGAAATGCTTTTATAGATTAAAGATAAATTTAGCTTAGTTTGGCACTTTTAGAAAAATAGAGCCATTAATAAATTCTTAAGGGCAAAACATGAAGCAGATAGAAGAACAAATTAATTATGGCAATCCTATTTTAATTGTTTCAGTGTATCTTGTCTTTGGAATTATTTGGGTATTATTTTCTGATGCTATATTGGCGATATTTATCAAAGATATGTCAACATTGGTTTTTTTGCAAAGTATTAAAGGAATATTATTCATTTCCTTGACTTCATTGATTATTTATTATTTTATTAATCGTGGTTTTAATTCACTTAAATTTTCAAACATGTTCATCTCTGAAAATGAAAGGAAGCACAATATTATATTGGATACAGTTGGAGACATAATTGTCTATGTGGACAAATATATGAAAATACTAGATGTCAACAAAAGAGTTGAAATAAAATTAGGCTATAAAAAAGAAGAATTATTGGGAAAAAGTTTCATGGATGTCGGTATACTAGATGTTAAATACATCCCAGTACTAGCCAAAATGTTTAGACAAGGAATTGACAATAAAACAGGCGGTAGATTTGAACTTGAATTAAAACATAAAGATGGGAGTGTCATTGCAGTTGAAGCTAATAATAAATTCATCATTGATGATAATGAAATAATTGGTGCAGTAACCGCTTTTAGAGATATTACTGAGCGGAAAAAAGCAATAGTTCAGATTGACCATAATATTGCTCATTTTGCCCATCTAATTGATCATATTAGAAATCCTTTAGCAATAATTAGCACTTTCACTCAAGTTAAGATTAAAGATCAGGTAGCTAAAGAAAAATTATTGGCACAGATTGATAGAATTGAGGCTATAATAAAACAACTTGATGAAGGCTGGATGGATTCAGAAGAAACAAGAAAATTCTTGAAAGATTATGATTAATATCATTTAATCAATCAAATAATTCTAACCATTCGTTTATTCTTATGTTCTTCTTCACAGATGTTTTTAATATTTTGATTCTTGGATTTAATGAGTGACAGTCTCTTTCCATTTTTTCTGGACTTGCATCAACAGCTTCTGCTATATCGATTTTGTTTATTATGCAAATATCAGAAAATCTGAAGATTGTTGGATGCTTTAAAACGATGTCATCCCCTTCACTTACACTAACTACGACTATTCTTTTGTCCTCACCCAATGTAAAATCTGAAGGGCATATTAAATTTCCAACATTTTCCATGAAAAGATAGTCAATGTCCTTTAATACACCCATCTCTTCCATATCTTCAAGTTCATGAGAAACTAAGTGGGCATCAAGGTGGCATTCTTTTCCTGTGTTTAGAGGGATAACCAAACAATCATGTTTTCTAAATCTGTTTGAATCATATTCTGCAACTACATCACCTGCAATTACGGCTACCTTCTTTCCTTTCTTTACAAGGTGATCAATAGCTATCTCAATAAGTGAAGTTTTTCCAGAACCAATGGCGCCCATGATATTATATGATCTTATATTATACTTTTTTAAGAGAACTTTATTCTCTTCAGCAACATTAATGTTTTCTCTTATGATATCTTTTTCAATACTAATGTCTGAAGTTTTATGCATGTTTTAGATAAATATAATTAATTTATATAAGTTGGTATTTCTAATATAACTTGGGCTCCGCTCAATTTAAGAAAATATTTGCAATTTCAAAATTTAAAAATCGTTTACCAAAAGATTTATATTGGTTAAATAAATTAGTTTTATAGTTTGCATCAACATATGATGTGGAGGGATTTATATTAGTATGGCAGTTTCTGAGGGTTACAACTATGATAAAATAAATAATACCGATTATGCAGAAGAGCCATTAAATTTATCAGATAATGCGACTAAAGTTTTAGAAAGGAGATATCTAAAAAAGGATCAAGAAGGAAATGTGATTGAAAATCCCAATGACCTTTTCTTGAGAGTAGCCAAAAGCATAGCCATTGCTGATTTAATTTATGATGAAAGTGCAGATATTGAAGGATTAACTAAAGATTTTTATGAGATGATGACGAGGTTTGAATTTCTCCCGAATTCACCTACACTAATGAATGCAGGAAGGGAGCTTGGCCAATTATCTGCTTGTTTTGTTTTACCGATTGATGATTCTATTGATAGTATTTTTGATGCTATAAAATATACGGCTTTAATTCATAAAAGTGGTGGGGGAACAGGGTTTTCATTTTCAAGACTTAGGCCAAAAAATGACGTAGTCCTCACAACTAAGGGGATATCAAGTGGGCCTGTTTCTTTTATGACAGTGTTTGATACTGCAACTGAAACAATTAAACAAGGCGGAACTAGAAGAGGGGCAAATATGGCAATCCTAAGGATTGACCACCCGGATATCCTAGAATTTATCAAGTGTAAAGAAGAAAATAGTAAACTTAATAATTTTAATATTTCTGTGGCTGTCACTGATAAGTTCATAAAAGCATTTGAAAATGGAACTGACTATGATATTATCAACCCACGAACTGGAAAAGTTGAAGGCAAATTAAACGCCAAAGAGGTATTTGAACTTATTGTCAAGATGGCATGGAAAAATGGGGAGCCAGGAATTGTTTTCATTGATAGGCTTAACAGAGGAAATCCGACACCTGCTTTAGGTGAAATTGAAAGTACAAATCCTTGTGGTGAACAACCTCTCCTTCCCTATGAATCATGTAACCTTGGTTCAATTAATCTCTCCAAATTTTTGAAGAACGGGAATAAGGGATATGAAATTGATTTTGATCATTTAAGGGATGTAATCAAGAAATCTGTTCATTTTCTTGACAATGTTATTGATGTTAACAGGTACCCACTCGCTCAAATAGAGGAGATGACAAAGGGTAACAGGAAGATAGGCCTTGGAGTTATGGGTTTTGCTGATATGCTTCTAAGATTAGGAGTTCCATATAATTCGGAAGAAGCAGTTGATATCGCAAAGACAGTAATGAAATTTATCAAAGAAGAAGCTACAGAAATGTCAAGAGAACTTTCTTCAAAGAGAGGGCCATTTCCAAACTATGAAAAAAGTGTTTTCTATGGAAGGGGAGAAGCACCAATCAGGAATGCCACAGTCACAACTATAGCTCCGACAGGGACAATAAGTCTAATATCGGGATGCTCTAGCGGTATAGAGCCAATTTTTGCAATATCTTATATCAGAAATGTTATGGATAAAGATGAGCTTTTAGAAATTAATCCTGTTTTTGAGGAATATTCAAGAAAGAAAGGCATTTACAGTTCTGAATTAATGAAAAAAATCGCTAATGAAGGTTCTTTGAAAAACATAGTGGATTTACCTGAGGAAATTAAAAAAGTATTTGTCACCGCGCATGATATCACTCCTGAGTGGCATATAAGGATACAAGCGGCTTTCCAAGAATATACAGACAACGCTGTTTCAAAGACAATTAACTTCCCAAAAAGTGCTACAGAAAATGAGGTCATGCAATCATATCTTTTAGCATACAGAAGCGGTCTTAAAGGCACAACAATTTATAGAGATGGGTCAAGAGATGCTCAAGTTCTCAACATTGGAACTGTAAATAAAAAAGATCCTATTAGTACTACTACTATACAAAAGGCACCT